>CAYTVR010000072.1:0-29434 GCA_964441245.1 uncultured Saprospiraceae bacterium
ATTAATAGTGGTGGAAATCAGCGTAAAAATTTGATCCAGTCTATAGACGATAGCCTGCGTAGATTAAAGACAGATTATATTGATGTTTTTTGGGTGCATATTTACGATGCCTATACTCCTATAGAAGAGACCATGCGTACTTTAAATGACTTGGTATCGAAAGGTAAGGTTTTGCATATTGGTATCTCAGATACCCCTGCTTGGATTATTGCAAAGATGAATACCATGGCCCAGGAGCGGTACTGGGAAAGGTTTAATGCCATTCAAGTCCAATACAATTTAGTCGAACGTACTTCTGAAAGAGAATTGATTCCGATGTGTCTTCAAGAAAATTTATCTGTCTTGGCCTGGTCTCCATTGGCTGGCGGCTTACTTAGTGGAAAATATAATTCTTCGAATAAGGAATCTTTAAGAGGAAGTAGACTAGAAAAAAGTAAACGCTTGAATAACAAAAATCTTGGGATCGCAGATGAAGTGATTCAAGTCGCAAAGGAGTTAGACGTCAGTCCTTCTACTGTGGCACTAGCTTGGGTAAAAAGAAATCCCAAAGTTATCCCCATCATTGGTTCTAGGAAGTTAGCACAACTTCAGGATAATCTTAATTGTCTTAAGATTCAATTTTCAAGCGAGCAGCTAAATAGATTGGATGAAGTCAGCAAAATCAGTCTGGGATTTCCTCATGATTTTATGGCAAGTGAAGAGGTCCAAGATATTGTTTATGGTAAATTTAAAATAGAACGCTAATGTATACTGGCAGAAACTACCCACTTGGTCAAACCGTACTTTGGACGAGTAAATATATACTCATCTTTATCATTATTGGATTAATCCCATTATTGTTGAATCAGTTTCTACCTGCTTATCAGATGCGGGTGCCTTGGTTACCCATTTCATTGATTGGCATTGCTGTTGCATTTTATCTTGGATTCAAAAATAATTCTTCCTACGATCGACTATGGGAAGCTAGAAAAATTTGGGGTGGGATTGTCAATGATAGTAGAACTTGGACGATGATGATAAAAGGCTATGTACGC
Organism: uncultured Saprospiraceae bacterium; assembly: GCA_964441245.1. Lineage (GTDB taxonomy): Bacteria > Bacteroidota > Bacteroidia > Chitinophagales > Saprospiraceae > JALZUU01. The sequence goes on from CAYTVR010000072.1 coordinate 1,035, forward strand.
CAAAATTTTGAATATTCTCCAGAGGTGAAAAATATTCAGAAGCAACTAGTATTGCGACATGTAGCATGGTTACACGCTTTACGTTTCCAACTACGACAGAAAAAACAATGGGAGCACAAAGAAACAGAAGAAAACAATAAACACCTTCCTCAAACAGAAGAAAAAAAAGGTGACCTGTTGCAAGTACTTTCTAAATACATTATCCCAGAGGAGCTTCGTTTGGTGGAAACCAAAAAAAATAGAGCAACCCATCTTCTTGATTTACAAATGAATCATTTGACTGAGTTGAGAAAAGAGGGCCTCATTGATGATTTTCGACATATGGAATTGGGAAATATTTTGAGAAGTTTTTATGCATTACAAGGGAAGTGTGAGCGCATCAAAAACTTTCCATTTCCAAGACAGTATGCTTCGCTGAATATTTATTTTGTTTGGATATTTATCATTCTATTGCCATTTGGATTAGTGAATGAATTTGATAAGTTGGGATCAATATACGTTTGGTTTGCTTTGCCTTTCAGTGTATTGGTTTCCTGGATTTTTCATACGATGGAATTGATAGGTGACTACAGTGAGAATCCTTTTGAAGGATTGAATAATGATGTGCCGATTACAGCATTGTCTAGAACTATAGAAATTGATCTACTAGAAATGATCAATATGGCGGAGATTCCTGAATCGATAAAACCTACTAATAATATCTTAATGTAAGTTTTGAAATTTAATTGTTATATGTCTTTTGATGCTCTGCCATCCATATAGGCTAGAAAAAAATATTGACTTCTTCTTTTGAACCTTTAGCTTCAAGCAGTACTTGCCTTAAACAGTTTTTGAAAAGGCATTCCGTCCAGATATTATAACCTTCTTTCGCGCTACCTTGTACCCTTTTTCTTTGGGACGAGGTAGTTCATTTTTAGGTGGTTTATCGAGAAAAAATAATTTCACTGATTTTATTTTAGGTGAAAAAAATACGGCTTTCTCAAGAGTCGTAGCACCTAATTAGATGCTACTTCAAAACATCCATTTTATTAACATCTCCGATTTTAATTCTCTAGTTTTAAATTGTGAATGAATAAATCCATTGACCTATATAAACTAAAATTTTATTTAAAAAAATCAAAACGATGTACCCAAAAATTCATATTTACAACTCTAAAGAACCAATGCTACAAGTAAATGCATTTATTGCAGAAGGCGAAAAAGAATCAGTTATCGTAGACACTACACTCACCATGAGTGATAGTAAAGCCTTAAAAGCATTAGCAGATAGTTTGGGAAAACCTCTAGCAGGGATATTATTGACACATGGGCATCCAGATCACATCGCAGGCACTTTTAATATTGCCCCAAATGGTGAAGTCCCTATTTATGCTCTAGCATCTGTCAATCAATTAATGAGGCAAACAGAATTTTCAAAACATCAACAATGGTCAGGAATGTTTGGAGAAGAGTGGATTCCTAAATGGGTATATCCAAATGAAATTGTATCAGATGGAGATGTCGTTTCACTTGCTGGACTGCAGTTTAAGGTACTAGATATAGGCAGTGGTGGAGACTGTGATGCTAATGCATTTTGGTTGTTAGAGGGAGAAAGTCCACAAGCTTTTTTAGGCGATTTTATTTATCATAATAATCATACCTACATGGCCGATGGTAGCATCCTAAGATGGTTAGCTAATATTGAAAAATATGCTCCTACTTTAAAGGAATACGATACCTATTATATTGGACATGGTGCTCCATGTAATTTTTCCGCATTGGCGCAACAAAGAGCATACTTACTAACTTATTGTAATGAAATTTTGAAAGTGACGAATGGTTCTGCTAAATTTTCAGAAGACACAAAGGCATTATTTGAAAAAAATATGATGGAAAAATATCCAGATTATGGATGCCAATTTATGATAGGTTTAGCTGCTGAAAAAGTAGCAGATGAAATAAAATCAAGCTTATAATGATCAGTATTGGTAACAGGAAGTAAAGCAAATTAGACTTGATTTGCCTATTCAAGTTGGAAACTGATGAAAATTGAAAAACTTCAACTGGGAATATAGAAAATCAAAAATAATATCATGATTACAAAATTTTTAACTTTAGCAATATCCATATTTTTTATCGGAAGTTCTTTTGGGCAATCATTCAAAACGGACCCAATTTCTAAATCCGAGATTTCTAAACTTGATTTCTTGACAGGTGACTGGATTGGGAAAGGATGGATGATGGGAGCTGATAAAGAGAAACATGAATTTGATCAAACTGAAGATATTCATTTCAAATTGGATAGTACAGTAGTACTTATAGAGGGAGTGGGGAGGAGTAAGGGAATGATCATCCATAATGCTATGGCGATTGTATCCTACAATAAAGAGGATGGGAACTATATTTTTCAATCTTATTTACAAAATGGACGAAAAGGAGAATTTAAAGGGGAATTGATTGACGGAAAATTCTATTGGTATCCTAGTAAAGATATGCGATACATAATAGAGTTGAATGAGAAAGACCAATGGTTTGAAACAGGAGAAATAAGACAAGGAGAAAATTGGTTTCAGTTTTTTGAAATGACATTAGACCGTAAACAATAGTGGTGAAATTTTTCTTACAGTCAAATGTAAAATATTCTGCATCATGTTGTGAAATGGTATACGTATTTTTATTGTTTAGTTCACATCAATCCTTTAAGGAATGAGTAGAGATATTGGTGCAAGTTAAGGTTACTTTTCTCCTAATACATTTTCCAATCCCCATTTGCGCATTGCAATAATTATTGGTCTGATAGATTTACCTCGTGCGGTAATGGAATATTCAACTCTAGGTGGTACTTCTGCAAATACTTTTCTGTTGATCAAACCATCGGCTTCTAATTCTCTTAATTGTTTGGTCAACATCTTTTTACTAATCCCATCAATCATTCGCAACATAATTCCGAACCTATTTACATCGTGTGATATCAAATACATAATAATCGGTTTCCATTTTCCTCCTATCTGTGTCATGGTAGCTGCAACAGGACAGGTGTTGTGTTTCATATAATTCATAATCAGCTGATTATATTTTTTAGACTTTTTTTCCATTATTTTAAATTTTAAATCACTAATAATCAGTAATAGTATCTTTTTAGATACTAAGCTACTTTATAGTAACTACTTGTTATTAAGAAACTAACATACCAATTTTGTATCAGAAATTATTTATAAACTCTATTTAAAATCGAAAAAATGAATAAGAATATTTTTATCACGGCTTCTACTGGAAATATAGGAAGTCAAATCGTTAGAAATCTTACCGCTTTAGATATTTCATTTACCGCTGGAATTAACTCTAAGGAAATCGAAAGTAATCAAGCTTACATCAATTTTGATGATGAAAAAAGTTTAGAGAAAGCCTTTGAAAATACTGAAACGCTGTTCTTACTTTTTCCAATGCATCCTAAAATGACGGATTGGGCTAAGAATGCAGTCAATGCTGCAAAAAAGGCTAAAGTAAAACATATCGTTCGTTCAAGTGGTGCAGGAGCAGATTCGAATTCGGACTTTTTCATGCCTCGTATACAAGGAACAATTGACGATATCATTCGGGCCAGTGGTATTGCTTACACCCTGACTAAGCCAGCAAGCTTTATGCAAAATTTTGTCAACTTTTTTTCTAATGACATTAAAAATGGAGTGGTTTATCAACCCGTTGGTCAAGGAAAAATGGGTTGGGTAGATGTTCGAGATATTGCAGCTGTAAATACTCAAGTTTTAATTCATCCCGAAAAGTATATCAATCAAGAGTTGACGATTACAGGCTCAGAAAATCTTTCTTACGCTGAGGCATTAAAATTGATTTCGAAGACCATAGGTGAGCCAATTGACTTTGTGGATATACCAGATGAAAAAGCAAATGCTGCCATGAAGAGTTATGGAATGCCTCCATTTAGCATTGATATGTTGAGTAGTTTGAATCAAATTATTAAGGCAGGATATGCAGAAGGCGTTACGACTACTGTTCAGAATGTGACTGGAGAAAAACCTATTTCTTTTGAACAATTCGCAAATGATTATCAATCAAATTGGAAATAATATTTTTAAATCAAACTAAATTTAAACTATGATTTTAAATAAAATGAAATTCTCATTTCTTATTCTTTTTGCTGTAACTTTTATAGCTTGTGAAAAAGATGATGCTATCAGTCCTATGGAAATTTTCAAACAAGATATCATCGGCAATTGGCAAAGTCAAAGTTCGGAGTTTGATGAGCTAGCTCAAGTTTATGGATTTAGAACTTTGGAAATTAAAGCCTCGACCTGGCAGATCACAATTGAGCGATATGCTGATGAGCAAAGAACGACGCCGATTTTAAAATTGGAATTTGAAGGACCTTATGAAATAGGTGAAGAGTCATCTGTTTTGGCAGGTGCTTACAATGGAACGTTTAGTTTTTCTAAAAAGACAATGACCTCTTATATCGATCCAGTCATGCTTGGATTAGGAGAATGTGGAATAAGAATTAATGAAGCATTTGACTTTTCGGAAGTAGATTGTGTTTGGCTTGAATCTATTGAACATTGTCCTAGTGATTTTGATTTAATTAGTTTTGAAAATGATGTATTGACTCCTGGTAAAAGGACGGATAACATGTGTGAAGAGAATGGAAGACCTATTGAAAAAGGATTTTCGATGAATCGAATTTAATTTTAAACTAGTTCTAAGAGTACTAAATCTATACCTTAGATTTAGTACTCCTTTTTTATTTTTTTACTTTAAATTTTTGAAATGAAGAATATATTAATTGTTTTTGCTCATCCAGAGCAAAGTTCGATGAATGGACGATTAAAAAATAAAGCAGTAGAGACCTTAAGAAAAATAGGGCATCAAGTCAAAGTAAGTGATTTGTATGCATTAGATTTTCCAGCAGCAGTTCGGAAATCTGATTTTCCATTTTATCAAACAGATTTTTTTGATTTACAAATGGCACAAGGAGAAGCCCAACAACTCAATTAGCAGCCTGCGTTTATTCAACGAGAGCATGATTTATTAAAATGGGCAGATATTGTTATTTTTCAATTTCCAATGTGGTGGTATTCGGTACCCGCTATTTTAAAGAGCTACATTGACAATGTATTTTCCGTTGGATTTGCCTATGCCGGTAATTTTGCTCTTCAAGGTAAAAAGTATCTGCTTTCCTTTACTACTGGCGCTCCAAAATTTGCTTGGACGCCAGAAAAGAAAGGCACTATTGACCAGTTGTTATTTCATTTAGATATCGGTACTTTCCAAATGCTTAGAATGGAAAAATTAAATCCTTTTATAGCTTATGGAACAAAAAGACTGTCTACCATTGAACGGGAAAATTTAATTAAATCTTATGAAGAATACTTGAGGGGAAATTTTAGTTAAGAGTATGTCGTAGACCAATGTGGATTTGTTCTTCGTACTTTTAATATTCATTCGCCCTCAGATACTCAATGTCAACATCTGGGTAAGAATATTTATTGCGCATTTGTTTGATGTCTATCTCTTTTTGAAGCGGATCAATAATTTTGTACAATATGGATTCAACTACTTTTATTTGATCATTGATATTCTGAAAAATTGGAAATTGTAATTCATATAAAGCTACGGAACTCCAAGTCTTTTTTTTGGATGCGCCAAAAGATATATAAATGTTTTTGTAATAAACGTAACTCATCAATAGAAAACGAAAAAACTTTTTCACTTCTTCTAAATTTATTTCTCCAACCGGCCATTCGAACGCTACGTTGTTTTGATTCTTTAGTATTTCATTGATTTGTTCAATCAAAGTATTTATCTCATCTTTTTTTCTTAAATCAAGAAAAGCACCAGATCTAAATTCTAAAGTTGTTATATTTAAAAAAGCTGATAAGAAGGCATCTAAAATATTTTGTTCCATCTTATAAAGTGCACTATAATCATTTTTTCTTTCTAGATAATGTCTCTGTTGTTCATCTTGTACTCTTTTATACTGACGTAGTAAGTCACTGGATGTAAATTTTCGATAATAACGATCAATAGCGCCAATTCTAACTGTTGTTGTTTTATCTGGTGATTTGTAATCTTCAAAAATCAATATTTTTTTATCAAAATAGAAGCTCTTTTCAAGTCCACTAGATTTATAACGAACGTCAGGTATTCCCAATACTTTTCGTAAATCATTTATAAAGTTGTCTCCAAGGGATTTAATAAATGGTTTGGATAAAAATATTTCCTCTATAGTGTCATTATCTTTGTTTTTAGAATATTTGACACCATTAGAATATTTTGTATGCTCACTATTTTCGTGAAATTTTACACTGTTTTTCACCTTCGAAAATTTAGTGCGAAGAGAAATTCCATCAATCAATATGGATTCTATTTCAATGCCTTCTTTCAATGCTCTAATTATAGAATGTTCCATATATTTGATTGGGTTTGTAAAATACCTTTTTGACATTTAAGTTCAGTGTAATATTAATTTTACGGATAAATTTAGTTTTTATTTTCGTCCTTTTTAATTAAAGCACCTCAATTTTATTTTACCAGTTAGTTTAATAATCACCTTTTGATTGATATTTATTATCAATGCGTCCATGTTCATTATATATTCTTCCTTCTTATGGATATCAACACATTGTTCTACACCGTTTTAGTCATTTAGTATTTCATTCAAAATGCGGTTGAAATTTTCTGCTTGCTCCATATTTAGCAAATGAGCTACATTATCCATCACTATTTTTGTGGAGTTGGGAATTCTATCATCATATTCATTCGCAATTAATAATATATCTTCAGCATCTTGATTTCCAATAATTATAAAAGTTGGAACTTCAATTTCTTCTAATCTTTCAATTGCTGGGATACTATCTAGTTTGGACCAGTCTTCTTTCCAATGCTCCTTCATATTAGAGGTGATCATTCGTAGACTCTCTTTATGAAATTCATTTTCTATTTCGTTTGGATTTCTTCTTGGTCCAATCACCCAGTTTTTATGAAATAAAATAGCTGCACTATCAATATCATTTTTACTACTTGCCTCTTTCCTTAGTAGATTATTTTTAGCCGCAATAGTATCCTGAAAATAATTCCACCCATTTAAGCCAGGTGAAACTAAAATTAGCTTCTCTACTTTTTTTGGATTGTTTAACACATAATCTACACATATCATAGCTCTCCAGGAAAGACCTATTAAAATGACTGAATTCTTACCAGTAGATTCAGTTAACTTTTCGATTATCTTATATCCTAAAATTTGTTGGTTCGTTGATTTGGTCTTTCCATGCCCTAAGTCAGAAAACAGTATTAATTTATTGTTTTCTTGCAATTCGTTTGTCTGCAATTGTCACATGTCCATGTCAAGATATCCTCCATGAACTAAAATTATTTCTTGTCCTTTCCCAAAAGTTTTGTAGTGTATTTGATTACCATTTATTTCTAGGAAAGAATCAAATTCTTGATTTTTTTTGATATTTGAACAAGCCGAAGTTAGAAGAATTAATATGGTTAAAACTATTCTCATATTGGTCTTAGCCTAAAAGACGATTCTAAAAATTAAGGTAAGATAAGCTGTCTATTCTAAATTTACTCATGATATTTTATTTTTTAAATGAATAGTAAAAAATATTTTCACACTACAAAAGTGAGCATAAAAACACCGGCTTACACGATAAAAGAGGCTTTCTTAGGGTAAGAATGGGGAATAGATATATTGGAAATATACTAAGTACATTGTAAACTAATTAATTTTAAATTTTGATGGTCTCTTTTAAAAATTGAGCTGCGTTATTTTAATCAGCTAACCAAGGAGGTTTGCTTCATAAAATGCCTTGTCAATGTTCAAAATAGCCTCGACCAAATTTTTAAAGAACTTAATTTACAATGTACTAAGGAATTGCCAAAAAAAATTGCAAAGCCTATTCTTCTACCTCTACTTCAAATTCGGTCGTCCCAAACAAAGGTGTGCCGTCATCTTTGAGTCCTTGGGCTACGATAATAAATTTACCAGTCTGATCAGAAGTTTTAAAAGAATCTTCTGCTTCTCCTTTTTTATTAGTTTTTAAAATTGGGTTCCAATGCAAGGTAGTTCGAATATCTGGACGATTAGAATTTTTCTGCTCTTCAGAATCAAAAACTGCAAATTCTCGCGCTTTATGAAAACCTATGATTTTGGTGGGGAGCAATCCTGGTTCTTCAGTTGCAGCAGATGGCCCCGTCCGAGTGTAGACCAATATTACCCCTGTAGCCCCTCTCGATCCATAAATGCTCGCCTCGGCTCCTTTCAAAACATCAATGAATTCAATATCCGCAACAGGATAACTCAGGATAAAAGTTAAATCTACTGGAATTCCGTCTAATAAAATGAGTGGAGTATTTGACCCCAGTATGCTAGAGGTACCTCGCATGACTATTTTCTCACCACCAAATTCACCACCACCAGAGATTTGGATACCTGGAATTTGCCGAAAGATGTCAACTGCATTTTGAACATTTTGGGCCGCAGGATTGTCTTGTACTACCAATCTATTGGTTGGTGTACCATAGAGGTATGCTCGGTCTTCTCTTGATTTTTCTATCCTTGTAATCCTTTTTTCTTTAATTTCTACTTCGGGTAAAATAAGATACAACGAGTCATAACTTTGGGCTATATTCAACATGTTTTGACTCATCTTTTGATACGCATATATTGATTCTTTCACTGATTGAATCTTTTTGAATGGTTGATTGTATTTTATATTGGGAATTTCATCTTCTAATATTTTTATTTTTACAGCAATATTGTCCTTCAAAGATATTTTGGGATTGAGTCGATTGCGTTTTCCCATTTTAAATCTCCCTTGCAGTAATACGTCGATTGTATCTGAAAACTGATATGGCCCAAAAGAGAAATATCCATTTTTATCAGTCATTACCTCCTCCAAATAAGCGTTTTTGGGGTGCGTCAAAAATACTTTTCCAGGTCTAGATCTATCGGGATTATCGAATCGAACCATTTGCCCTCGTAGATATATGCCTTGTTTTACAGGATATTTAGGAGTGAATTTTTTATTGCTTAAAATAGCTTCCCAACGAAATCGCCGCCATCCTCGTGTCAATAAAAAATCATCAATAACTCGTCTGTAATCGACTTCGTTTTTTGAAAAAACTAGGTTAGGAGCATCTGGAATAGTTTGATCGATATCGCTATTCAAAAGTGTCCATGTCCGTAAGTCGTCACCCGATATCAAATCATAGACTTGTTCAGGAATGATGCTGAGACTAAAGCGAGATGGCGTATTATCGGAAGTGATAGAGGTATCTACTAAGGAGCTAATTTGTAGCTTTGCTTCTTCTCGGATATCGAATGTCGATTTATTAGTGGACAATTGAAGTTGAGTACTTTCAGGTTCTGGAGTGATAAAAAATAATCGTTCCGCTACTGGATTATCTTTAGGATCAAACAATGTACACACGACTACGCCAGCCTTTAATGCCTCTCGTGGAATTTTGACCCGGTAATAGGAATCTTTAAGGTCTATTTTTTTATCTACCAAAGTAACACCACGTTGATGAAGCACTAATCGAGCGCCTTTCATACCATTTGAAGAATTGGTGTTTGCTAATATTTTGACGACAGTTTCCTCATTTTTAATATTTAGGTGATATCCAGTTTGAATTGGCTTTGGGATTGCAATTTTTTCAGAATCATCTTCAAATACGACCCAATAATCTTCATTGGCTTTTGGTAAATATCTGAATCGTCCGACTCCATATTCGTTGGGAGTGAGTTCGATTACTTTGTTTCCATCGGGATCGATGATGAATGCATTCGTATGATACATCGAGTGGATCGTATAAGCAATCTGGCAAGTAATTCCTGATACACATTCACCTCCTTCTGGGAAAAAGCGAATGCGTGCTTGTGGCTTTTTTAAAGAAGTAATTTTCGATGGGATTTCCCCTTCAACCTCTTCTTCTACAATACCTTCTTGGAGGCCTGAAATGATTTGAATATTTTTTTTAAAAAGTGTTGCAGCATCACTATTCATTTGGTAATTGGTGTAAGCTACGATTTGGTAAGAGCCTGGTTTAAGTTTTGCAGGGATTGAGAAATCTCCTGCCGAATGACCATCTTTTGAAGCTATCGTTTGTTTAAGAATCACTTCACCTTTTAGGTTTCTTAGTTCCAATTTGATGTTTTGACTTAAAGTATCTGGTGTATGGAAAAGCCCCTCCATCAAGTAGACAGCCATCCAAACTACTTCACCACTAGCGTATATATTTTTATCGGTATGTACAAAAATTTTTTCTGGTAGGTAGTTACTTTGATATTTTTTTAAGCTAGTCTCAATTGGGCTTTGAGCTAGTAGGGGGGTAATGAAACCCATAAAAATATAGAATACGATTACTTTCATAGATTTGGCATGTTTCATTTATTGAAGTCGTTTAAGCATTTGGAAAGCAGTTGAGATCTAGGAAATTTTGATTAAATCGAATCTCTTTTGGAGTGCATAGTTGAGCTATGGACGAAAAAAAAGTGAAGAGTTAGTCAAGATTTTCAGATCGTAAACATTTTTTGAGTTCTTAAAGAACTTCATTACTAAAAAACGTTCAATATTAAAGATTATTTTCATCAAATTGTACCTCAAATAATAAAAAATGTAACACTAATTTAAAAACTACTAAAAAGGAGGGCTTAAATCAATACTTCAAATAACATTTTTATTTTAATGAGAAATCCAATCAAGGGTTTTTGAACTGGCAGATGATAGTGATGACAAGAACGATCTTGTTAATCCTGAGGTTATTGAGGTTCCATATATCGGACTTGATGATGATGGTTATGGTTATGAATTAATATTAGACGATGATTTGGATGAAAATAACAAAAATGATTATAATGCTAAAAACTAAAAATTCGCTTAAAAACCCAAGTGAGTATTTGAGTTTTTAAACGACATTAAAGACTAATGTATCGGACTAAGGATTCATTAGGAATGTGAGATATAAGCATACAGTTAAAAGCAACACTTTATATTCACGAATATAGAACAGAGCATTAATATCTTTTTAGTTTAAAATCACCTTCAATAGGTTCTCCATCGATTGTACCACTAAAGTAACCAATTACTAATTCTCCTATTTCTCCGTATTCAGTTACAATAAATTCATCCAATACTATTAGGTCATTAAATTGTGAAGACCAAAACCGCCAATCTTTGGAATTATCAATAATTTCATGAACCTTATTGAGACCACTATAATCCCCTACTGATTTTCCATAAAATTCTAGATATATAATTCCTGCTTGGTTTGGAGGATCCGCTGAAATGGAGGTAGCATTTGGATTAGTAAATGAATGACGAGCACCTCCACCATAATAAACAACCTCTTCTCCAGATATCTCTATTCTTAAATATTTGTCTATAGCTATTTCACATGTTTGAATGACTCCCAGGTCGGTTGAAACCCCAGCCATGACTGTCAATTCAGAACTTCGTGCAATTTCATCAAGATCAATTATTTCAACACTAACTGAAGTTGTATTTTCACAAGTAACAAACGAGACAGAAAATGAACTTTCGTTTAAATAATGATAAATCGTTTGATCCTCAAAGGTAACTAAGACTAAACTATTAGTTGAGGAATTTCCATTACATTCTGAAGAACCTGTGATGGTTGTTATGTCCAATTCTGGCGGAAAAATTAAGATCTCTCCCAAATCAATATCTTCAGAGAAAGGGCCAATTGTGTTACTATACAACAAGTCATCGCATTGAGTAAACACCTTCAAAAGTAAGGTTTCGTTTGCAGGTATTAAACCCGAAAGAAATCCATTCTCATCCGAATAACCTGATCTAATAATAGCTTGCATATCCACGACTTCCATAGTCACTAAAATATCAGCAACGCCCATTTCTGATTTATCTAATAGTCTTAAATCAAATTCTACCAATGGAAATGGGGCATCACAATTCCAAAACGAAAAGTGACTCACTTCACCCACATAAAATCCATTTTCTAAAGTAGCCGTGGATTCTTCTAGCCACAATCCGAAGTCTTCGTTATAAGACCACAATGGAATTTCTGCCGGGGCATTTGCTAACATACTTTCAGGAACAGGCAGCCTCAATTCTGCTGTCGAACCTTCTGCAATGTTTAAATAAGCTCCCGTTTCATCTTGTAATTCAACTGCAATCATTCCGTAACTAGCTAAAGCAACTTCTTCGCTTTGTTGGTTGACCCCTTGCAAGTTACCAGGCATCTGATCCATCGTCGAAAGATCAGTGGGATCCATCCATTTAGCAGCTACCTCAACTCTACCGGTATAAGTGCTTCCACTAATGGTTTGAATACTATTTCGATCGAAATCGATAACAGCCCCACTTGTTAAAGTGATATTTCCGCCATTAGCGCTATTAAAATTTTGATCAAATGACTTTTCTAATAATTCTATTTTTAAACGATTTTTTGTATTGGCTTTTGGAAAGAATCTACGACTTCCATTAAAAAAACCAGCCTTTTCGACTTTTACAACTGCTCCTCGGCTATTAATTGTTACATCATTTATGAAGAAGTGTCCATATTCGTCTGTTGTAAATTCTTGACTTCCTAATTTGATCAGAGCATCATTCACTGGATCATTATCTTCATCAACAATAATTCCAATGATAGAAGCGCTAACATTTTCCACTTTAGGTTCGAAATTTTCAAGAATTTCATTAGAATTTGTTCCTATTATGGGAGGCTCTTGACAAGCTACAAACATCAATAATAGCATCAAGCTAAACAATTTGATTTTTTTCATCTTTATATTTTTTGTTTTAATCTAGTGAATTTTAATTTTCATATATAGCTATATTCCACTTTTTATTCCATGAAGTTTCAAAGAATAGAATGGAAGAAAAAATTAGCTGCTGCCACAAAGAGTTACCAAAAAACTTAATAAGAAAATATCTTTAAGTAGTTCATTTAAATTCTTGAAAACTTACTCATTTGGTGTTTGGGAATACAAAAGTAGCAGCAGCTATCATAAATGTAGCTGAATTAGTCTACTACAATCAAGATTTCCTTCTCAAATGGGATGTTTGGGTAGCTGTGAGGGGGGAATGGGAAAATGTTTTCCATATCTAGCTTAAAAGATTTTTTTAGGAGAAAGAAGTAATTATAAAGTGGGGCTCTATCCCGTTCATTTGTGCTCTACGGATTCTTTATTGTTCAACTTCGAAAGTTATACTTTCTACTAAACGAACTTAATTCAATTGGTGACTTCAGAAATGTGTATTGCCGTAAACAAATTCATCACCTTTTATTAAACTATCTAACTACTAAACCGTTACATTGCTTGATTATTAACAATCTTAAATGTCCAAGTTACCAAAAGAATATCGATTCCTTGACTTATCAGATTATGGCAGATCAATTGCATATCACATTGCTTTTGCATTAAAGGATACGAAAGTTACTCCCATTCAAGTTACTTACTCGTTCATTGTATCTGGGGCACTTGCGATTATATCCATATTTTATAACTTTAATATTGCAGCAGCATTCTTTTTGATTTTGAAATCAATTCTAGATGCTGCTGATGGTGAACTATCTAGACTCAAAGAAAAACCTTCTTATGTCGGTCGGTATTTCGATTCAATTTCTGATATTATTCTTAATTTTTTATTTTTATTTTCTTTCTGGGTACCTACAGATTATTCTTTTGTATTATTTGCGTTAGCATTTATTGCAATTCAACTTCAAGGTACACTTTACAATTATTACTATGTCATCCAGAGAAATAATGTAGATGGAGACTTAACAAGTCGTATTTTTGAAGATTCAGCTCCTAAAGCTTACAGTGGTGAGAGTCAGAGTGACGTTGACTTTTATCACAAAGTTTTTAAGTTACTTTATATTTCATTTGATAAAACTATTTACCTCCTAGATAAAAATGCTATCAATAGTAAACCTTTTCCAAATTGGTTTATGACAATTTTGTCCACTCTTGGATTGGGATTTCAATTACTGATTATGAGTGTAATGTTAATTTTAAATCTGGAAACATACGTGATTCCCTTCTTTATTTTCTACTCAGTTTTAATTTTATTTTTAGTTTGTATTCGACGATTAATTTTGAATTAATTTTTTTTTGATCTAATACTCTTCGTTGAGAGTTAGCCATTTTTTTATCTGAAAAGTTTATCCTAGGATGAGACACGATTTTGTTGGGATACAAGGGTACTGTATATTTGGTATAACACTTACGTAGACTCCACCCAATATTTAAATTTGTGTTATTTCTTGTTATTTATTTTGGTTTTAAAAATTTTGATAGGGCAGTGGGCTGAGTTTATGTACTATCTAATAAATATAGCTTGTTGTGGTCAGTGTGTATTTTTGCTTTTGAACGATTTTTATTTTAGCCAAATTTTAGGGCTAAGTCTTATGGTATTTAATGAAGTTGTTTTAAAATGTCTGCTTGTGCGAAAAATTCAGATTTAAGGTTCTCTAGAAGCTTATTTTTAAGTGCAACCTTCTGGTTGGACGCGAAAATAGCTGAATAGAGGTTCTCTAAGCTGAGTTTTGCAGTCAAGTAAGGTATTTTAAAACAACTTCAATCATAAAACAATGACTTCCTAGCTTTTTTTTCCGTTTTCATATACTTCTCTAAAAACAAACTATGTTCATTTACCTCTTTTGTAGTTGCTTTTATTGATCTAATTAATTGATTAATCGATAATTCAAGTTCTACTTTGGGATTATCGATAGATTCTAAATGATTCATAGATACTTGAAAGCTATTCTGGATACTATCCAAATTTTGTCTCAACTCAGCATCTCCATTATTGGGTAGAAATTGATTGTTTCTATGTTCAATAAAGCGATTAAGCAAATAAATTCCTTCTTTATAAGTGTATAATGCTGAGTTGTATTTACCAACAGTATTTTCATGATAATAACTTTCAATTTGATTGTCGAGTTGCTGAACAACTGTGTATATTAAAAAACTATTAATATGGTTATTTGCGATTCTTGCTCTCTTTGAAATCAAGCGATCAATTTCAGATTGCTTTTCATAAACTTTTAGACTATCAATAAAATTGAATGGATTTTTTCTATTTTTTTGACTGGTACTTTGATTACAAAACGCTTGATTTGTGATAGGGAAATTGGATAATTGCCATATGGGGTCAAAAGGCATGTGAGTTTTTATAGCCTTTTTGGCACTCATTTTAAAATGAGTATCGTCTATTTTTTGGACGAATTTTGATTTTTGAATAAAACCACTTCCCCAGGTCGGATCAAATATATACCACTTTGAGTCAATCATAGACACACACCATGAATGGGGGTTATAAGCAACTTGTCCGTTTTGTTTTGTGTAGCCATAGATGATTTTTGATTTTACCCCTACTTTATTTGAAATATCATTGAATAATTTTGCGTAATTAAAGCAAATGCCTTGGCGAGTAATGAGTGTTTCGTTTATGATATCAATTGAATCGAAACTAAATGAGTACATATTTTCTGTATCATATTTTATGTTGCTAGCAATCCAGATGTATATAACCCTGAGTTTATTTTCATCCGACAGAGACATTGAATTAATATAACTAGCAATGTCTTTTACAGATGTAGTTAATGAATCTGGTATTTCTAATGCGATTTTATCAACAGATGAAAATCTCTTGTTTATTTGCCCATTTGTTATGTTGCAAGTAAAAAATAATAGTACAATAAATAAAATATTCATTTTCATATGGAAAATATTATTACGTATTAATTGCATGCCTAATTGACTATATCGATCTCATGTATTTGGTGTAGCATTTGAGGGTAGGCTACCTGATTTTTAAAATTACATTATTTCTCATTACTTGTATTATTTCTAGAAGCTTTATTCCTTATCAAAAAAAATAAAATAAAAAGTATCCTTTTTCAATTTTTTTGGTTTGCCATGTTCATATTTTAAACCTTGTTTGTCAACGAAACAATTTGTGTCTGTAAAAGGTATTTATGTTATCTCACTTTCTTTTATCTTATCCTTTTTCTTTTCGTACCATTATTAATAGAGTTTATGACTAAAGAATTTGTATGGAGCCCAAATGATCTTTTAAACCCAAATTCGTCATATCCTCACCATGATAGCTAAGGCTATCAGGTTCCGGGTGTTCCTCGGCTGGCTTCAAAACCTCTATTTGGTTCCTATACAAAATCGCTAATCATAAACTCTAATTATATTTTAGGCTCTATTGTATAAATCGCTTCTTAAAAAGGATACCTTTGCTGATAAAATTAACTTGTTGAATACATGTCGGATTATCCTTCTTTTTCCAAACATTGGTTTTACGTTATACTAGTCATTACCTTAACGGTTGACCTTGGATACTCTTTCATGCAACATTATAGTGAAGTGTTGGATGGTGATGTAGGCCGTATAACGCTAAGTTATGATGAGGTTTTGAGCGATCCTTTTGGGATGAAAGTAGTTTTAGAGGGAAAGCATTATCCTAATCCCAATCGCTATTTTGCTCACCTAGTGCAATCTGAATACTTTAAAAAAGTTCCACTCGCATTGCAGTTTTTTTTTGATCCTATTGAAAGTATATATATATCCTGTGCTCTCCTGAAATTGTTGATTCAGCTTGGATTTATATGGCTTTTGACTATTTATGCTAACATAGGTACTAGCAGAAACAGCTTATCCTTTTTATGGACGACGTTACTAATTTTTCCACTTATCCAAAATACCCAATTTAATTACTTTTTGGGATTAATTCTTGAGTCAATTACCTATACCATTAGTTATAGTTTACCCTTAGTTTTATTCTTATTATTTCTTCTTCCTTTCTATCAACAGGCGGTTGAGGGAATATCAATGTTACAATCGAATTGGATGCAATTACTATGGATAGGTCTTAGTATTTTTATTGTTTTGAATGGCCCACTAGTTCCGCCATTGGTTCTACTAATATTGCCGACAATACTTTTCTTTTGGTGGCTGCGAGGAGTAGATTTTTCGAACCCTCAAAGTATGATTACCAACTTTAGGCAAGGAGTTTTAAAAATGCCAAGTGGGCCCTCACTGATAGGGGTGTTGACTATTTTATTTAGTTTGTATTCCTTTTACTTAGGCACCTATAATGTAGACAATGTTACGATTCCTTTAGGCGAACGATACCAGCTAATGGGGCAAGGTTTACTCAAGCACCTTACTTCGAAATTGGCCTTTCCGCTCTTACTTGGGGTCTCCATAGTAAACACCGTTTTATTATCTAAAATTCAGGATAAAGAAGCACAATTTAAATGCAATTTGTTCAAGGGGATTGCTGTCCTTTCTGTTATCTATATCCTATTATTACCTTTTGGTGGTTATCGCGTGTATCGGCCTTTAATTATCAGTAATGATACGATGATGCCAATTTCTATTGCACTGATTTTTTGCTTTGCTTCCTCTTCCCGATACCTACTATTAGCTTATCAAAATCGTATGAAAATATTTTTCTTAGCTGGCGTTTCCTTTGTTTTACTATACTTTATGATTGCAGATTTCCCTAATTTTGGCAAACATGATTGCGAGAAGGAGATGTTGACCATTATTTCTAAAGCAACAACTCAAGAGGTTAAGATTCCCCGCCCTTGTTCTGTCTTGACCTGGGATACTATCACTAATAAAGATGTATCAAACTACAATTGTGAATTATTGCGACTTTGGGGGATTACGGATGTAGTAGAATATTATTATTATGAAGAAAGAACGCAGTAATTTAATCTGTTTTTCTTGAGGAATCAAAACAGCTTTTTCTCAAGAAACTCCATCTCTGTTTGCATCTGACTTATTTTTGCTGTCTTTTTTTTACTCTTCGATTCAATTGATTTTATTTCTTCCTTCCTTTGTCATCCATAGTTGACATGGCTTTATCCAGAAAATTTTGTTTCTAATTTTAAATCAGGGTCAGATTTTTGATATAGCTCTTTTATCGTAGAGCGTTTTTGCAAAGCTTTTAAAATAACCTTCAATTTAAATTCTTTTGCCAGATGGGAGTTATGAAAGTTACATCTCTTGTTCTCTGTAGTGTTTTATTCCTCTAATACATTTTCAAGCACATTGTAATATCGAGTTGCTATAAATGCTGCACCTGCTTGATTGTAATGTACATCATCAGCCAAGTAACTATCATTAAATCCTGTAAACATATCAACTGCGATCACCTGTGATTCAGTTGTTGTCTGATTTGCCGAAATAATTAGTACATCTTGTCGTATTTGGTTAAAGGCATTGGTAAATTCTGTGGTCATAAAGTCCGAACGACCTTGAGCAGGTTGTTCTATTATTATTATCACATTTGGATTGTTTGTTTGTAAAGCATCAATAATTGCATTGATGTTTGAAATAGTCTGGTTGTAATTTTGACCACTCAATATATCGTTTCCGCCTGGCGAACTAAAAAGGACAACATCTGGCGAACCTGTTTGATTGAGCCAAGCATTTAGTCCGTTTAGAATTTGTCCAGAAGTCCAACCACCTCTACCTTCATGGTCACTATCAAAATCTATGTTATTAAATACAGGGTATGAGGCTTCGTCAGACTGTGTTCCAACAAAATCAAAGGTCCAGTCATTTTCTTTTAGGTCTTTCCAAAGATCATATCTATAACTTTCGAATTCAGGTCTTGCGCCTTCCACTCTTGAAGCACCTAAAGGTAAAATTTTATTTATTGAATCACTTGGTGGTTTACTATCATCATCACTATTGCAACTTGATACAAAAAAGTTTGAAAATAAAATGAGGATAAAGAAATGTGTGAATTTTGAATATGCCGGTTTTTTAAAATTCTTTATTATCATTTTATTTTCATTTTAAGGTTATCGATTAAATTTACATAAATAACGGATTAACTTAATTTCAAGCCTTCTCTTAAGCAAATAATAATTAATTTAAACCCAGACTATAAAAATTTAAGTAGGGGTAACGACTTTGTGTGCTTGGTTTAATAAGTACTATGAACCAATAAACATTGTTACAGGCAAGTTTCAAAATCAATTTTTTATAAACCTACGAATAATATTCTTATGCTCAAATGGCAGTTTTACAAAATAAATTCCTGTCTTTAAATTAGAGATGTCTAATTGAATTTGCTCAGTGTTGTCTGTACTAAAAGTTTGAATTAATTTACCACTAATATCATAAATCGAAATATCATGATTTAGATTGTTTTGAACAATAGTTAGTGATTCATTGGCTGGATTAGGAAAGATAGAAATATTTTGTTCATTCAAATTACTTGTTGAAGTAACTGTTAAATCTTCTAATATATAAATTTCATCAAATCTGTCTTGACCAAAATTAATTGAACCCCCAGCTAGGAATAATTTGTCATTGGTTTCAGTAAAAGAAATCGAACTTCTACTATTCTCTATGGGTATTAAGGACCATTCATTTAGTAGAGAATTATAGATGTAAATTTTATCTCCATCTGTGTCATTTCCTCCAGCAAATACTCCCATGTTACCTACTTTACCACTTCGTAATTTAACTAAATCATTCTCTGCTTCTAATTCGATAACTTCAATAGTCAAATCATCCATATTTATGACTTCTGCTCGAGTAGAGTTACCTCCCGCAAAAATAACCTTGTTTTGTAAAGTCAATCCTGTCATATTATTTTTCTTTTCAGAAAGAGTTAAAGTATTGATTGAATAATCATTGATATCAATAATCTCTACTAAATCAACACTTCTGTCTGGATTGACATTAGCACTTGTTCCTCCTGCGATTACAATTTTATTTTGATATACTACTGGAGTAAATCCATTTTTAGCTTCTGTCAAAGTAAAGCTCTCCCAAAGTTGAGTAGATCTTATATAAACATCCACCTTGTTACTTCTTTCTGTAAAAGATTCTTTACCACCCATAAAAAATATTTTATCTCCAGTGTCTACCATAACAGTTTCTCTCCGTGTAAATTGAGAGGGGAGTAATGTCCATTCGTTTGAATTTAAATTATATGAGAATGCTTCATCTTGGTCATTCTTGTCAAAGAATATTACTTCATCATCTACTATATGGCCATTCTGTAGAAACGAGGCATTATCATGATACAAATCAGTAGTCCATTCTTTAGTGTTGGGGTTATAAATAATCATTTGTGTTAAGCTTAAATTCACTCCAACAAGATCATAGAAAATAGCGATATTTTCATTTTGAACTAAAGTAGCTGAACTAAAACCGTCAGAGTTATAAGTCTCATTAGTAATAGAACAATCATTCAAATTTAGATAATCCACTTTAGAGCTGAAAGAACCGCCAACAAAATATATGGAGTCTCCATAAATCATAGAGCTGATATTTGCTCTAGGTTGGCTTAATAATTTGGTTTCAAGTTGTGCACATATGCTTAAGCTAAAATTAACAAATAGAATTATGGTAATTAATTTTTTCATTTTTAAGAATTTTAATAATGTTTTAGAAATCTTTGTATTGCTTATATTTAATAGTTCCGTGTATGTCCAATAGCTGTGCATGGGGATGCAAATGCATTGTTTACCACGGTTTTATTTTTTATTCCAATCTGGATAATTATTCAAAAAATCATCAATTTGCGCTTGTGTGATAAATGGGATATTATCAGGAAAGCAACCTTGGGCCATTGAGCTATTAAGCGCTAATAAAAAGTAAAAAGAAACAATAATAGGAATCTCATGTTCTTTTTAATTAGTATGAAAATTTGAATTAAGTGTAAAAATAGAATAAATAAGCTCATTAGCAAAAATACTGTTTTTACTTTGTAGAACTATATTAAGGCTAGTAATTAGATTGCAAACTAATTAACTTTAAATTTTGGTAGTCTCTTTTAAAAATTGAGCTGCCCTTCGACAAGCTATTATTTTAATCAGCTAACCAAGGAGGTTTGCTTCATAAAATGCCTTGTCAATGTTCAAAATAGTCTCGACCAAATTTTTAAAGATATTAATTTATAATGTAATAATAATTTAAACATGCTCTAGGTAAAATAGTTTTTAAAAAAAAATTGCTACTAACCTTGTAAAACATGAATGGATCTTTGTCTCCATCAAAAATTTCCCATGTATTTTTTGTAATTACTCCATCTTTAAAGCATCTACTGGATTTGTTATTGCTGTTTTATAAGAATGAAAACTTACGGTTATGAAAGAAATTACAGTAAGTACTATTATTGCCACTACCACAGCTGACCAAGGAAAATTAATTCTAAAGGCATAGCCATTTAACCATTCTGTCATTCCCCAATAAATGATGGGAGCTCCGATAATTAATCCAAAACCAACTAGCCAAATAAAATCTTTAAAAAGCATAAAAATGATTTGAGGGATAGAAGCTCCGAGTACTTTTCTGATTCCAACCTCTTTAGTGCGTTGAATGGATAGGAAAGAGGCTAATCCAAATAAACCCATAATCGCCACGAAGATCGTTAGGGAAGAAAAAATAGTAAATACCGAACCAAATTTTCGATCTTCATTATATAATTTTTCAAAACGTTGATCCAAGAAAATCGGATTGAATGAAGCGCTGGGAAAGAATTCTAAATACGTTTTTTCTATTTTACTAATTGTTGATTTGACATCTTTTGTATCTAGCTTAACTACACAATACTCTGTTAGTTTTTTAGGTATAAAAAGAGTTGGTTCAATCTGGTGTTTTAAACTAGACCTATTGAAATCATCTAGTATGCCTACAATGCGAAATTTATAACTTCCTTTATTGACAAACTGTTTGCCAATGACTGATTCTGGGTCAGGGATATTTAACAATTTTAGCATAGCCATATTGATTAATGCTGAACTAGAATCGCTAGACATTTCAAAGTTTAGATTACGTCCTGCGACTACCTTTAGATTGAGCGCATCGACTACTTGGTCATCAATGAAATTGAGATATATAAGTGAATTAACCGGAGTCGATTCTCCCGTAATACTAAATAAACCATCGTTCGAACTGATATCACTATTCTTTCCTCCGGGTAAGGAATTAATAGAAGCCATATTTTTAATTTCAGGATGTTGCTTTAAATTTTCTTGAAAAGATTTATAATGACTTAAAAATTTCCTTAGATCGTTACCATTATAATCTGGATTATTAAAGCTTAGCACCTGGCTGGTTTTCATTCCCATTTCCTTATTCAACATATATTGAAGTTGACGATAAACAATCAGAGTACCAGCAATCAAAACAAAGGATGCCGCGAATTGAAATATAACCAAACCTTTCCTCAGCCAAATGCCATGTTTGGTCCGACTAAAGCTACCTTTCAAAACCTCGATAGGGTGAAAGTAAGACAAAACCAAAGAAGGATATATACCCGTAACTAAAGTGCCGATACAAAAGAAAATAAAAAGGGTTCTTAAAAAATATGGATTGGTTCCAATATTCGTCATAACGGTTTTTCCTACAAGTTGATTAAAGTAGGGGAGTGTCCACTGGACCAATAATATGGCGAGGACCATTCCAAAGAAATTGACTAATAAGGATTCTATAAAAAATTGTCCCATCAATTGAACTTTTCGCCCACCTACAACTTTTCTAATTCCTACTTCCTTAGCTCTTTCAACCGCTCTGGCGGTTGAAAGATTGATGTAGTTGATCCAAGCAATAAGTAAAATGAAAATCGCAATTAGGAATAAAAAATTAATTGCTCTTTGGCTTCCATGTATGCTTGGTTCAAAGGACATCGTTGAGCGTAAATGGATGTCAGTGACAGCTTGTAAATTTAATAATTCTTCTGAGTCATTTCCGATGAGTTGCTTGGATAGAGCAGGTAGTTTTTTGTTGACCGCTGAGATATCTGCGTTTTTGTCTAATAAGACATAGCTATAGTAATTATTATTGTTCCAAGCTTCTTCAATAAGTCGTTCTTTTAAGGTGCTGATTGATACCAACATATTGAATTTGTAATGTGTGTTTTCTGGAAGATCTGCTATCACTCCAGTTATTTGGAAAGGTTTAGGTGTAGTTCCAGAGGATAAATATTCTATGGTCTGTCCGACCGGATCTTTATCTCCAAAATATTTTTTAGCATGTGATTCAGTCAAAACCATACTATAGGGAGATTGAAATAAATTATTAGGATCACCTGCCAATAGTTTATATGGAAACAAGTTTAGAAAGTTAGAATCAACAGCAATAAGATCTTCTTGGAATGGTTTCTCCTTTCGGCGGAAATTCATTTCATTTAAAGCCAAAGTGGTTGTAGATGCAATAACTTCGGGTAAGGCTTCTTCCACAGCTTTTGCTGCTGGAGCATAAGTCATTGCATCTCTTGTTTGTAGCACACCGTCACTTATAACATCGGTTGTTAATCTATATAGTTGATTGGCTTTTGGATGGAAGCGATCATAACTTTTTTCAAAAACGACATATTGATTAATCAATAAAAATGCAGTTAAGCCAATGGCTAGTCCTAGGATGTGAATGAAGGTGTTTGCGCGATGTTTCATCAAATGGCGCATCCCAATTTTTAAATGATTTTGTAACATAGCTATAGTATATTGTATATTAATGAAGCGAATTGGGCGTATAATGGAAGGCCGAAAAAGAAGCAAAATCTCTTTGGTATATTGCCAATTCGCCTTTCGTTTTGAATGATTTTGCAGTGCGTACATATGGAGTTCATCCAAATCACCTTTAATGTCTTCATAGTAATTTGGATGACAATACCATTTGAAAAATCGACTCGCTAATTTCTTCATAGATTAAAAATCTAATGCAATGTCTGGAATATCTTTCCATAAAGTATTTCGTACTTCCCGGTTATAAATCAATGCTTTTTTTCCGTGAGCAGTGATTGTAAAATATCGTTTGCGTTTCCCTCCCCGAGCATTAGAAGTTTCTCCGAATCTAGAGTCTATATAAGCTTTTTGTTCCATTCTTCGCAAGGCAGATTGTAAGGCTCCTACACTGACTTTTCGTTTTAATCGATCTTCAAGTTCTGCTTTGATTGATACACCATAAGCTTCATTAAAAAGTACACCTACTGTGAGCAAGACTACTTCTTCAAATTCTCCTAAAGGATATTTTTTCATATGTCAAATATTATTGAACCCTGGCTATTTAAGTACTTACATTAAATTCCTAATTGTAGTATTGGTAATTCAAAGATAAGAATTTATTATTAAATTCCTAATTGTAGTATTGGTGAGCAGATTAGTAAATTGTGTTACTACTAGTTATGAAATGTATTGAATCAATCCAGTTAGATAGACAACTTATTTTTAATTTCCTTAGAATCGTAGGAAATCAAGTCGTATTATCTTATCGCCATTATTTAATCCAAAAGGAAAATAGAATAGGTTGGAAATTTTGACTGTGATGTTGAAATTAATACTTTTCCCGTCAAGATTCATGCGCAAAAATAACACTTGGACTATTTGTTTTTCTCGATCAAATCCACTAGATTTTCTTTTTCAGAATCTTTATACCACTATATAATTTTGCCAAGACTGGATCGTTCTTTCTTCAGCATAGGTGCGGTTTATATTCTGTTATGTTAGATCTAGAAATAATTTTTCAGACTTCTATTTCTGAGGGATTTATAGAAGCGTAAGGTAATTGTTATGATGTTTTCCAAAATATTCATCCAATTCCAAATAAATCAGGAATACTAACTTCCTACTTACGGATTGAGGGAATTATATGGTTTATCAAATTTTAAATCCTGTCAAAATAAAGAATGTTCTTACCCCTGTTGATTGATTTTGAAATGGAGAATAACCATTGCTGACTTCGTACCTCAAGTCAAACAAAAAATTGTTGATTTGTAATCCACTTCCAAGAAAAACTCCTTGTTCAAAAGCTCTTATTCCAGTAATTTGAGATCCTCTTAAAAACGAGCTGGCAATACCTGCATTCAAATGTACTTTAACAAGCTTATTAATTATTATTTTTTTTAATCCTACGTTTAATCTTAGGTAGTCTAATTATTATTCTTCTCTTCCAAAAATACTAAGAGGAGCAGTATATCCTCTATATCCGATCCCTGTGAATATGGACCAAGTTCTATTATATTTCGGAAAAATAGTTTCTAATTGGAGTTCAAAGCTTATGTTGTTAGATGAGCTACCAGATTTTTCTTTATTAAGATAATGATTGGCCATTGAAACACCAACTAAAATAGCAAATTCAAATTTCATTTTTTCAGTTTTTGCCTCATAGGTTGGGGTTAGTTTTAAAGTATATACTATGAACGTATAAACATTGTTACATGCAGGCTTTCTTTTTTTTAAACAATCGTAAAATTGTTTCCTGAGAATTTATTCATATCAGTTTAGTAGTTTAACTTTTGCTCAATATCTTCTTTTTGGATATTAAATTCTGTAAAAAGATTTAAACTGTATCCACCATTTTCTCCATTCATTTTTGCTAGTGCATTTTTGAAATATTCTTGAGCTAATATATCCTTTGATTCTTTTTCCTTTATTAATCCTAGATAATAATAAGTATCGGCAAATTCATCATGAGTCTCTAATTGCTTTTCAAACTCGGATAAGGCTAAATTAAATTGATTGTTTTTATAATATAAAAGGCCAAAGCAGAAATGATCGTAGAACCCCTTTAGATGAGGTTGAGTTTTATAGTATTCCATTAAATTTTCAATCCAATAAATGCCTTTCAAATATTCGCCTTTATGGGCATATCCTATTGCTAGTAATAATCGCATCTCCAATTCACCTCCTGGAGTAGAACAATAAGAGGTTTTATGATTTGTATAAAATTCTTCAAGGTCTCTAATGCAGAAATTATAACTTCGATTATAAAAATACCAATAAGCTCTATAATATAAGTAATTCTGAGGCTCTAATTCAATGGCTTTATTGATTAAGCTAACACCTTCAGCGAATAAGCCACGTTTGAAAAAGGGAACTGATTTTTGGTAATAAGCCCAAGCATAATCTGGATTTAATCTGATTGCTTTATCAAATAGTAATTGTGATTCTTTACTGCCTTGCTTAAACTCGATAGCCCGATAACCTAATTCACAAGCTTCTCTTTCTAAGCTATTTTCAGAATATATTAGACAATTTCCTTGAGCTAAAAGATTAATATTAGAAAGGAAGACTATAGGGAAGAAGTAGAAATATTTATAATAGAATATGTTGAACGTTACCATCTTTAATTTTTAGATTAATATATTTCGAATACTCTATTTGGCTATCTTTTACCGATCTTTTCCAATTATCTAAATTTTTAATTATGTCAATTGAGGATTCTAATAAATCTAAAGGTGGATTTAATGGAGAAAAGTCAAAGTTTAAAGATTGAGCACGGTATCGTCCAGATTTACCTTCACAATTAACCAAAAATCGAATTACGATATAGCCATTAAAAGTTTCATGTTTTTTTTTATTTAAGTACTTAGAAATAATATCTTTTTTCAATTTCCTTCTACCACCTATGTACTGAATTTTATTCCTTCCAGATTTAATTTTAGTAGAGTCACAAATAGTAAAATTAGGATTGTCAAATTTTGCATCATATGGAATATAGCTTAAATCATGATCCATAGATGGAACTTGATATTTGGTAGTTTTTCCTGAATTATTTTCCAAACATCCAGCAGAAATTAAAGACAGTAAAACGATAAGGTATAAGAAAAAAATATTTTTCATTTTATGGATTATCATTATGATATACTAAAAGTAGTGATTTATATGATTAAGTTTGATAAACTTAAACCCATTAACAATCATTAACAAACTATTTAAAGCTTATTAACAAATAAAATGTTTCACCAAATTTTGTAGATTTTTGATAGCTAAGTTGTTTTTTTGATATATGACTTTTAGCTTGTATATACACAGTAGATTTTTATAAAGAGGCGAATTTGATTTTCTTTCCTTTTTCAAATTTGAAAAGATTTTCGAGAATATCCATACCATTTTTGGTCATAGTATCGACTATTGATCTAATGACGGCATATGAATGTTGACCAGATCTAAAAGAACCTGATATTTTTATTTTGATTTTAGCATTTCGAATGGCAAGTTCTGATCCATTATTATGAGAAGGGACATATTGATAATAAATAAAAGTCAAAAGCTTTTCTCTGCTGTCTTTCAATGACTTAAATAGCTTTCTTGTTTCTGGATATTTGCTATCATCAATTTTTGTGATCAATAATCTGGTAAGATCAGCTTCGAGTATTTTAGTTTTTTTACTTCCATTTCCGAGGCTAGATTTTAGTTGTTCTAAATGTTTAGCTCTTTGATAAATATGAATTAATTTTTTGGCTGAATCATTGGGTTCAGTTTCGTCGATGAAGTTTAGCTTGCGAATTAAGTGAGACCAACAAATTTGATATCCTTTAGCTGGTGTGTTTAAGTGAGCAGAATATCTGTCAGAAACTAAGATTGAGTTTTCAAAACCGTGAGGAAAGTGTTTTGTTATATTTTCTTTTTTTCTGTTGGGCTCACAAGCAATGAAAGTAGCCTTTTTATTTTGCCAAACCCAATCATACCATTTTACTCCTTGTACAAAGATGACAGTTTCATCGGCACCAACCACTTGACTGTTAGATATAAAATCTTTAATTTCTTGATGAATATTCTCCATTTTTAGAGCAGAACGCTCGATGGTATTAGAAATGGTTCCTTGAGATAATTTGACACCAAAGCAAACTTTGAACATTTCTTGTAATCTTTTATAAGGCATATATTGATAAACAGAAGCATAGTTTATCATGGATCTTATTCTTGGTCCATATTGGACTTTTCCTGTTAACCTTTCTGGAAGTTTTCCATAATTACATTTTCCACAATCACAAGCTATTAGATATCTATTGTACTGTTTTACAAGAGGTTGAATATTAGGCAAATCAATTTCTTGTTTAGCACAATCTAATTTTGCTATTGATCGATCTAACTTTTTATTACACTTTACACATTTATCAGGATAGTATTTAAAAGTTCTATTAGGATTTTCAGACATCTCTAAATAATGTCCTTTGTGTCCCTTTTGACCACCAGGTTTATTTTTACTTTTCTTTTTTCGTGCTATAGTTCGTTTAGGTTTCTCTATATCTTTTGATGGAGGCCTATTGCTATTTCTTGAATTTTTAGGGACTACTTTTCTATTTGTTTTATCTAAAATTTCTCGTAACTTTTTATTCTCTTGTTCTAATTCGTCGATTCTTTTTGATTGATTGTCCAACATGCCTAATGCCTCTTTTAGAACTAATTCTAGCTCTGAAATTTTCAACTTTAATTTTTGTATGAAGAATCTAAAATCCATTCTTAAAGATAAGAAATTTGATTTTTTATCCAAAAATCTACTGAGTAGGTCTTAGTCTCAAAATGAATCGCAACAAAATTTAAAAATTAGGTTTAGATTCTGGTTTAACAATTAATTTACTTTTTATTTTTTTTCAGTTTTAATAAATCTTTAGGCGAGTCCCAATTTACAATTTTTCTAGGTCTTTCAT
>CAYTVR010000073.1:0-29341 GCA_964441245.1 uncultured Saprospiraceae bacterium
CAAAGTCTTATTACTTTTACAAAAAATAATTCATGGAATTAAATTATAAAGAATTTGGACAAGGAGATCCGCTCATCATCTTACACGGTCTTTTTGGCACCTTAGACAATTGGCAAACCATTGCTAAAAAATTAGCAGAACATTATAGTGTCTATATTATTGATCAACGTAATCACGGTCGCTCTCCTCATGATGAGGCTTTCGATTACGCCGTGATGGCGGAAGATTTACATCAATTTATGGAAAGCCAATGGATTTATAAAGCCCATATTTTAGGGCATTCCATGGGTGGGAAAACGGCCATGCAATTCGCTATGGAATATCCCGACATGATTGACCAATTGATGATCATAGACATTGCACCCAAAAAATATAAAGGTGGACATCAATTAATTTTTGACGCATTGTTTGACTTAAATTTAAAGACATTAGCTGGAAGAAAAGAAGCAGACGAACAATTGTCCAAAAAGATAAATGATTTTTCTGTCCGCCAATTTTTATTAAAAAACCTAAGTCGAGAAAAAGTCGGTGGCTATCGTTGGAAAATGAATTTGGACGCCATTCACAAAAATTATCAAAAAATTTTAGATCCCATTCCTAACAAACAAGCTTTTGAAACATCCACCTTGTTTGTTAGAGGAGGTCGCTCCGATTATATTATTGATAGCGATTGGGAGATGATAGAAAAACAGTTTACACAGTCTACATTAAAAACCGTCGAAAACGCTGGTCACTGGATCCACGCAGAAGCACCAAAAGAATTGTTAACCCTATTATATGATTTTTTGAATCTCGAACCTACTGAAATTTAACCTTCAGAAGTCTTCAAATAAAACGAACATATAAGCATCCAAACTGACTCTTGTCCGCTTGACTGTTGACTGCAATATTCTGAAACCTGTTTTCTTTTTCTTTCTCCATTTACATACCTCTTTCAAAAATTTGGCATTGTTTTTACCTATATTAAGATGTTCATCCCCATTTTACTCCCTTTCCCCTTTAAACTCCCTCATCTGTAATTCCCCACTTTAACGAATAATAATTGCCCCTCTGCGAAAATATTGTCATTTTGTTCATATAAAAACAGTGCTTTACTTAAAGAATACTTAAAATCGAAGTTTTATTGACACATACTCCAATAAAATCTTTACATTTAAAACCATTCTCATAAAAACACCGTTTAAATAAGATCATTTTTTATTATTGATTGAAATTTAACAACTAAACCTGATACACATATGATTGCTGCGAAGCGTGGGTTAAAAGGAATTCTAATTATTGGTATAGCCTTTCTAGGTATGGCTACCATTAGTTCAGACCACGGAAAGTATTTCGAAATTTCTAA
Organism: uncultured Saprospiraceae bacterium; assembly: GCA_964441245.1. GTDB lineage: Bacteria > Bacteroidota > Bacteroidia > Chitinophagales > Saprospiraceae > JALZUU01. The sequence continues at coordinate 1,346 of CAYTVR010000073.1, forward strand.
AAATATTGAAATCTTCACTAACCTCTACAAAGAAATTAATACCTATTACGTCGATGATTTGGATCCTGCAAAATTGATGCGTACGGGCGTTGACGCCATGTTGGAATCACTAGATCCTTATACCAACTATATCTCCGAATCAGAAATTGAAAGTTTCCGATATATCACCGATGGAAAATACAACGGTATAGGAGCCATGATCCAAAAGACTGGTGATTATGTCACTATCACTGAACCTTATGCTGATTGTCCTGCTCAAAAAGCAGGTTTGAAAGCAGGAGATCAAATCGTTGCCATCGATGGCAAATCTGCCAAAGGACGAAATACCGATGCGGTAAGCAACTTCTTAAAAGGATTTCCTGGTACAGAAGTGATCTTGACTATTCGTCGACCTGGCGAGGCTAAAGATTTAAAAATCACCATGATTCGAGATGAAGTCGTGGTCCCTAATGTTCCTTACGTAGAAATGGTCAATGATGATATCGGTTATATTACCTTGACTACGTTTACACGAAATGCTGGTCGAAATGTAGCAGATGGTTTGAAAAAACTAAAAGAAAAACAACCCAACCTTAAAGGAATTATTTTTGACCTTCGCGGAAATGGTGGTGGTTTGTTAACCGAAGCAGTGAATGTTTCTAACGTTTTCATACCAAAAGGAGAATTGGTCGTCACCACAAAAGGAAAAGTAGTAGATTGGGATCGAAGTTTCAAAACATTGAATAAGCCTGTAGACGAAGAAATACCTTTAGTAGTGTTGGTAGACAAAGGATCTGCTTCTGCTTCTGAGATTGTTTCTGGAGTATTACAAGACCTTGATCGTGGAGTATTAATCGGACAACGTTCTTACGGAAAAGGTTTAGTTCAAAATACACGAGATGTTGGATACAACTCAAAAGTAAAATTAACTACAGCTAAATATTATGTTCCTAGTGGTCGTTGCATTCAAGGAGTCTCTTATGAAGATGGTCTTCCAATTGATATTCCAGATTCATTGCGGACAACTTTCAAAACTAGAAATGGTCGAACCGTTTTAGATGGTGGTGGCATTAAGCCTGATGTATTGTTAAAGAAAGACAGTGATGCGAATATCATCAAAAGTTTAACTAAGCAAAACATGATATTTGATTATGTAACGGAATATTGCATGAATAAAGAAAGCATCCCTGCTGTTAAAGATTTTGACTTTAATAATTTTGATGAATTCTTGGCCTTCTTGAAAAAACGGAATTATACTTATGAATCAGAAGGAGAAAAAATTCTTGCAAAATTGAAAAAAGAAGCAGAATCTGAAAATTATATCAGCGTCTTAAATACTGAGTTAACTCAAATCGAAAGTAAAATCCAAAAGGAAAAAGAAAACGATTTGATGCAATACAAAGGGGAGATCATTAATATCATTGAAAAACAAATCGCTAGTCGATATTATTACCAAAAAGGTAAGATTGAAGTGAGTTTAAAAAATGATCAAGAAATTGTAGAAGCCGTCAAAGTATTGAATGATACAGGGCTTTATAACAAGCTACTTCAAAATAAATAATTGATATATAATTAATTATTGTACAAAAAAGCGGATTAAATCTTTAGGATTTAATCCGCTTTTTTAATTCCTTATTTTATTTTTGCTCCATGGCAATGATCCTTCATATAGAAACGACTGCGGACTTTTGTTCCATTTGCATCAGTAATGCAAATACCCTACTTGTTACACGTGAGACCAACGAGCAGTATGCCCACTCCTCCAAAATCACGATCTTGATTCAAGAGTGCTTAAAAGAAGCCAATTTAAAGCTTAAAGAGCTCGATGCTATCGCTTTAAGCCAAGGACCGGGCTCTTACACTGGTTTGCGTGTTGGGACCTCTACAGCGAAAGGAATTTGCTATGCATTAGACAAGCCTTTAATTGCCGTCAATACCCTTCAAGCACTCGCTTTGGCCACCTGCCAAATCGTTCAAGACCCAGATGCATTTTATGTCCCGATGATTGATGCAAGAAGAATGGAAGTTTATACGGCGACCTTCAATTTTCAAAATGAATTTATCTCCGAAATTGAAGCCCATATTTTGGACGAAAAGTCCTTTCAAAATCACCTTCAAAACGGCCAAAAATTGGTCTTTAGCGGCAATGGATCACCTAAATGTGAACCCCTTTTTGACAGCCCACTAGTGACTTTTAGTAAGGTGTTTCCTAAAGCATCAAACATGATTTCCTTAGCCTACCATTCCTTCCAACACCATGATTTTCAAGACTTAGCATACTTCTCTCCACTTTATTTCAAATCACCTAACATTACATCTTCGAAGAAAAACATATTATAAATATATTCAAATGGTATTTTTTTATGATTATTTAAATAAAATCTTTATTTTTGACTAACTATCAGTAGGATTATACCTTATCATATATTTTAATATTTTAGTTTGGTATAGTTTTTGGCTAAAATATGGCAGTTATTATTTAATCAAAAAAACATTAATATGAGAAAGCAAAAAAACGAAACCATTGTTTTAAAGAAGGGAAAAAGGGACATTCAGCTAGACTATGCTGAACTTCGAAAAGCAGTATTGGTTTTGCGAGCTGTTAATCACAAATTACGTCAAAGCATCATTGATCTTTTGGAGGAAAATGAAAAGATGACTGTGACTGATATTTATATCAAATTGAGATTAGAGCAATCAGTAGCTTCTCAACATTTAGCTATTCTTAGAAGAGCTGGAGTTGTAGCAACTGACCGTCAAGGAAAATTTATTTACTACTCGTTAGACAAAGATAGATTATCTCAGATTTCTAGATTAGTGGAAGAACTAGCAGCTTAATTTATAAAAGCTTAATAGATATTAAATATGGAAATGATATGACTTTGTTTTTTATATGAAATTTTAAAGTTTATTTTCTTTTCTATATGTTAGTTTTAACCCTAAGAGCACAAAAAATGCTGTAAATCATGTATTTACAGCATTTTTTTTTGTTTTTTTTTCGTAAAAATAAATAAAAAACGCATATTTGCTATGTAAATTATTTCATTTACTTCATTAAAACTGTATCTATGAGAAAGGCCAAAGTTAATATTAACGGTGAAAAACTTCAGGAATCTTCGGATATCTTGCGGGCACTGGCCCATCCTCTTCGAATGCGGATTTTAGAATTTATTGATAAGCATAAAACTATCAATGTCAACAAGATTTATAACACACTAAAGTTAGAACAATCTATTACCTCTCAACACTTACGAATCCTTCGTTCAGCAGGTATTGTAGTGACCAAACGGGATGGAAAATTTATTCATTATAGTCTTGATTATACAAAGATTTCAACAGTCCTAAAAGCTGTGAATTCTTTTCTAAAACCAGATTAGTCATTCGACATTTCATTCACTCTTTTTGACCTCAAAAAAAAGGCGATGTTCATTGGAACATCGCCTTTTTTAATCTTGCTCTTTCTAAAAAGTTTTATAGAGTATAGAAAAAATTAAATCATTACTCATCATAGCCTTAAGTTTGAGGATCATCTCCACTTTCCACAACAACATCTTTACTACCTGATTCCTCTAATTTCGCATCTACATTTTCAGCCAAACCATCTTCCTTATTCTCTTCATTGGCCACAGTTCCTAAAGATTCTGATTGATCTCCATCTATCTTTGTCGGTGATTCAGAGCTGAAAAAACTTCGATGAAAAAGAATCATACTGATCACTCCAGTTGTAATCGACATATCCGCTACATTAAACACCGGACGGAAAAATAAATAACGCTCTCCAGCCCAGAAAGGGAACCAGGAAGGGAAATGTCCTTCAAACATTGGAAAGTATAGCATATCCACTACTTTGCCATATAAGAAGCCTGCGTAGCCTCCTCCTTCAGGAAACATAGTCGCTACGCCACCATGATAAGGGGAATCCGAAAAAATGACTCCATAAAAAGCACTGTCTATGATATTCCCAATAGCTCCTGCCAAAATCAAAGCAAAACTAAATAACAAACCAAAAGAAACTTTTGACTTGATCAATTCCTTAATATAATATCCCAAAAATGCGACGGCCAATATTCGAAATAAACTCAAAGCTAATTTTCCATAATCTCCTCCAATGCTCAGCCCAAAAGCCATCCCATTATTTTCCACAAAATGCAAAACCGCCCAATTTCCAATGATAGAAATTTCTTCACCCATTTCCATATTGGTTTTGATCCAAATCTTAGATGCTTGGTCAATTAATAAAACCACGAAAATGATAATGACAACTTTAATAGATCGGCTCAAAATATTGCTGTTTTTTATCCGGTTAAAAATTCAACTGAAATTCGTTATAAAAAAATAGTGATTATACTAAATATTTTCAGCATAATCACTATTTGCGTTTAGTAACAATTTAGTAGTGCTCGAAAAATAAATCTCTAGTGTACAAAGAGAATTAATTCCTTAAGCAGGTTCTTAGGTACTGATCAGCATTTAGCTGGTGACTACTTCTTGTTTTGCTTCGCCGCAATGCTTAAAGTAGCATGTGGCACTGCACGTAGTCTTTCCTTTGAGATCAGTTTTCCACTAACCCTACAAATTCCGTATACTTTATTTTGAATACGTAATTTAGCGTTTTCAAGATGCAGGATGTGCTTGTTCAAACGAGCCGCAAGGGTAGTCATCCGTTCATTTTCTGCTGTTCCTATCCCATCATCTAGACCTTTGATTTTAGAATCTGCATTATCTGCTCGATCAGATAATTGAGCGGTATAAAAAGACAATTGCTGTCTCGCTTCTGTCAATTTAGACTCAATAAGATCCTGAAATTCTTTTAACTCAACATCGCTATAACGAGTTTTTGGCGCTTTACTACTCATAATTTTCAATTTTTTATGTTTGTTTAAATAGTAACCTTGCACAACAGTTTCTAGAAATAAACCACTTAAACTGAGGCAAATAGCCTGAAATAAATACATAGACAAAATCTAAATTTATCGTATTTACGGTGCAAAAATAGTCATTTTCTTTTCAAAATAAAAGAAAACACCAAGTGTAAAAGCCTGTTAAAGTAGACTTAACACCTTTAATTTGTTTTAATTTTATAAACGATTACAATATTCTTTTACGTATTGAAATGCTTTTTTCTCTCCTAATTCACTTGCTTTCGCAAAATCTTCACAAGCACCATAACTATCTTTATTTTTCTTTTTAGAGAGGGCTCTTTGGTAATATAAACTTCCTTTTTCTTCAAATTCCAAACGGATGGCTCGATCTAAATCATCTATTGATCCGAGGATATCTTTCATATTTCGCTTAAGAATACCTCGTAAATAATAAGTGTTCGCTTCATTACGATCTAATTCAATGGCTCGGTCATAATCTTTTAAAGCTCCTTTAAAATCGCCTAAACTACTTTTTGCTTCAGCTCTATTGATATAAAGAATTTTCACATTAGGGTTCAATAAAATCGCTTGATTATAATCTTCAATTGCTCCAAAAATATTGCCAGAGATCAAACGTATGGTTCCTCTATTATTAATGAGGCCAACATCTTCTGAATCATCTTTTAAAAAATCGTTACATAGTGTTTCGGCTTCGGATAATTTTCCTAGCTGAGTCAAGGTCTTGACCTTCAAATGAAGTCCACCAACTAAAGATGGTTTTAGAATTAAAGCTTTTTCGCAATCTTCCAATGCTTTCTCAAATCCTTCCCCCTGGTACAAAGCTCTTGCTCTATTCAAATAGGCTTCCGCATAATCTTTCTTGATCGCAATCGCACGTGAAAAATCTTGAATGGCGGTACCATATTTTTTCTGATGCAACTTGGCAAGTCCCCGACCATTAAAAGCAACGAAGTTCTTTTTATCTTGATTTAGAATTTGATTATACAATTGCTCTGCGTTTTTATAATTTTTCTTTTTGATTTGCCCTTCGGCAAAATCCAATTGATGCTTCATCACTTTTTCAGGACGATCCAACAAAGTTGTTGAAAAATCTGAAGCTCTCAATAAATCCGTTTCATCTACTATTTTTCTACTTGTAAAAACGGCTTTTGCAATTGGAGTACTGTTCCACAAAAATTCTTCTTCGTTCGTTTCAACAAAACCACCTTTTGAAGTAAAAATTGCGCCCTTTTTTTCTACCAAATTATTGGACCAACCTTTAGTCCTTACAGCTGCCATCAATTCATCTTCATTCCTATCAAAATTTTCTTGTTCTATTTCACGCTCCATGTTTTCAGTAGGTTCCCTAACTAATATTTCTGGATCACTTGATTCTTCCAAAGCGTTGCTATATACGGTCAATTGATCCAAAGCCTTCAAATCATTGCCACCCATATTTAAGACCTGACTTTGATCTTGTATGGCCCCTGAGAAATCTTTTAACTCATATCTTAAAGCCGCGCGATTAGCATAAGCTGCAACTAAATCTGGTTGAATTAAAATCGCTTGGTCAAAATCTGCCATTGCTTCTTTATGCGATTTCATCGCTAAGGAAACTTCTCCTCTTTTATTAATATAGTCTGCATTCTCAGGTTGAGTAGCTACTGCTTGATTCAAATTATCCATCGCCTTTTCATATTCTTCCCATTGCAAATAAACCTGTCCTAAACAAAAATAAGCATTGGCATTTCGATAGTCCATTTCAGTCGCTCTTTCACTATCCTTCTGTGCCTGATCCAATTCTCCTTGATTGAAAAAGTAAAATGCTCGATTGGTATAAACATAACTATTAGGGTCCAGCCTAAGTGCCTGATTGTAATCATCAAGTGCTTCATCTAAAAGTCCCAATTTTTGATACGTGTTCCCTCGGTTATTAAACGTTCGAGCATCCTTAGGATTCAATACAAGTGCATGATTATAATAAACCAAAGCTTCTTGATATTTCTCCATTTCAAACTGAACATCTCCCATGCCTACATTTGCTTCAAGCGCGTTAGGATTTTGTCTCAACACTTTTTCAAAATCGCTGATTGCTCCTTCATATTCATGCGCCTTTATTAGAGCTAGACCACGGTTAACATAAAACAATTCGTTCTCTCCATTTTCTAATACTCGTGAATAATCTTGAACTGCTCCTCTAGCATCTGATAACATATATTTGATTCTACCTCTTTGCTCAATCGCAGCAACATCAGTGGGATCTTTTTCCAAAATTTGATTTAAGTCAATCAAGGCTTGGTTATATTTTTCCAATTCATAAAAAGCTAAGGCCCTATTAAAAAGCGCATCCAAATTATTAACTTCCAAGGCTAGTGCCTCTGAATAATAATCAATCGCTTGGTCAAACTTTGCATCGTCATGATAGGCCAAAGCTTGTTCATAAAAAGAAGATGCTGTTGGTTGTTGAGCACTCAAAAAACTAGGGGACAGTAACAGACAAAATAACATACTAATAGAACAGCATACACTTTTGATCAATAAGACAGGTACTCTAAAAGTCATCATAAGATATATTTAAAACTAAAACATATTAAATATTAATTTAATACAAAACACACAAAAGCTTTGCCAAACATATTTTTTTCTGTAACATGTCTTAATGAAATGAAGATGAAGTGTTCAATAAAACCGTAGAACCATTTTTTACAAAAAAATTTACTTTTCAAAGAAGGAAAAACGTAAACAATTCATAATCAGCTAATTGCTATCAAGAAAAGAAAAAATTGGAAAACAAATTAAATAAAAATTACATGTGAATAAATTCAAATATATCCCTGTCACATATTTTTTCGTTTTTTTTCACAGAAAGAAAAAAGCACTTGTTTTATATAAGTAAAATAAATATATTTGTTAAGCAAACGCCACTTATCTATGAGAAAACACACCCTATGAGAAAACTCAATGGTAAGTTCTGGTCAATAGAAAAATAGATTCCTAGCTTGGAGTTTATGGCATATTTCTATTCCCCTAATGGCAATTTTATAATTCCATGAATTCACCATTATGCAAAAACAAACATGCTTTGCAGCTACGATTCTATGCTGTTTATTCACCTTTACGACTAGCTTTGCCAATCACACTCAAGCTTATATTGATGGTTACAGTTCTATTGCGATTCGAGAAATGAATCGTACTGGGATATTGGCAAGTATCACTATTGCTCAAGGCATCCAAGAGTCTTCTTGGGGAAAGGGTACTTTAGCCAAAAAAGCCAAAAATCATTTTGGCATCAAATGCAAAAGTAATTGGACAGGGCCAACTTATTATATTGAAGATGATGATTATGATCAGAATGGGAAGTTGACTAAATCTTGTTTTCGAGCTTATGAAAGTATTGAAGATTCCTATATTGATCATTCTGATTTCCTTACGGGAAATCCACGTTATACCCGTTTATTTGAAATTCCCAAACATGATTATAAAGCTTGGGCACATGGTCTAAAAGCTTGTGGATACGCGACCGATCCTGATTATGCGATCAAACTAATTCGTAACATTGAAAAATACGAATTATACAAATATGATTATCAAGCAGAAGAAGAGGAAGTCATGTTGGCAGTCAAACCACCTGCTTTCGAAGTTCCCTTAGAAGCACCTGATCATTCAACAAGTACTGCTGCTGCTGTAGAATATACAGAAGTGTCCATTGAGGTAGAAAATGATATCGAAGTTCCTTCTGCTTATGTTTTGCCCGATGATTATAGCAGAAAAACAGAAACACCAAACTACTCCATGCCTTATGAGCGACCTGTTGGATACGCAAGTTCAACAAATAATCCGGATGTAACAAACATCATTCAACCTACTCCTGAAGTTGAATATACTGAACCCACTTCGTCATTTGAACAACAAGAATATTCCGAAACAACAGCAACAGCTAAGCAAGAAGAAAAACAGGAAACGGAAGTGGAAACACAAATGGATGCTCCATCAACCTTTGATGCTCCTCGTTATCGTATAAACGCTTCCGCAGAAAATGCGCCGATGGACACCGCTCCTCTAGTGCCCGAACCGCAAAAAGCCATCATACCTTCTTCTTTATCGAGTGGTAGCAAAATGCAACAGTTGAGTAGAAAATTAAAATCGATTAGTACCGTCAGAAGATAATTAGATTGATTTTTTTGAAATAAGAAAGCAGAATTGACGAGGTCAATTCTGCTTTTTTATTTCAAGAGTTTTGTTCGGATCAAAGGATTACTTACCCTCTTGTCTCTCTACCTGCTTCTTTGTTTTCTTAACTGGATCAGAATGCATCTCATGATAATTTTTTCGCTGTCGAGCGATATCAATAGCTAAGAATACCGCTTGTCTAAAAGAAGCTGGATCAGCTTGATTTTGCCCAGCAATATCATAAGCTGTTCCATGATCAGGAGAAGTTCTAACACCAGAAATACCCGCAGTAAAGTTGACACCATTTCCAAAAGACAGTGCTTTAAATGGTGCTAATCCCTGATCGTGATACATGGCTAAAATCCCATCAAATTTCTTAAACTGGCTGCTGCCAAAAAAACCATCTGCTGGAAAAGGTCCCATAGCCAGTACCTTATTTTTCTTGGCTTCAATGATCGCAGGACGAATAAATTTTTCTTCTTCATCACCAATCAATCCTCCATCACTTGCATGTGGATTCAAGGCCAATACTGCAATGACCGGCTTTTCAATTCCAAAATCAACTTTCAAAGATTTATTTAGGATTTTCAGTTTGGTTGTGATCCTTTCTTTGGTCAGTACTTCTGTAATATCTCGAATAGGAATATGATTGGTGACCAAACCGACTCGCAAAGTATCATTGACCATTAGCATTAAACTTTCCTTTGCATTAAATTTCTTCGTGAGGTATTCCGTATGTCCTGGAAAGTTAAAATTGGCTTTTTGCATCGCATTCTTGTTGAATGGAGCCGTAACTAAAGCATCTATTTTTCCATCCTTCAAATCTTGTGTCGCTTGCTCTAATGAAATCAAAGCATATTGTCCACCAGCTTCCGTAGCCTGACCTAAAGTAATGTTGACATTTTCTTGCCAACAATTGACGATATTGATTCGATCATTCTTAAAGCGATCTCCTTGCATCATTCCATTGAATTTGAAATCTTCAATACCAACAATGTTCTTGTGATAAGAAACCACTTTAGAAGAGCCATAAATGACTGGGATACAAAAATTAATGATATTCGATGTAGTCAGTGTCTTCAAAATCACTTCTAATCCTACACCATTAATATCTCCTATGCTAATTCCTATTTTTATTTTTTCCATTTTGTCTATCTAATAATTCTTCAAAAAATCATACATTAATCGAACACCAACTCCTGTACCTTCTTTGGTTCGGTAGGCATCCGCTGATTTCAAATAAGCTGGACCAGCTATATCAAAATGTAACCAGTCATAATCCGTAAAATATTCAAGAAACTTTCCTGCGGTTATTGCGCCCGCATTAGCTCCTCCTAAGTTTTTTAAGTCTGCAATATTAGATTTTAATTGCTCTCCATATTCTTTCCAAAGTGGAAATTGAATCAGCCTTTCATACACATTAAAACCACTTGCTTCAATTTGTTCTTTTGTTTTTTGTTTGGCATTTCCCATGTAACAAATCGCTTCTGATCCACCTGCTCTAACGGCAGATCCCGTCAAGGTTGCAAAATCAAAAACCAATTCTGGTTCATACCTTTTTGCATAATGCAAAGCATCTGCTAATACCAAACGACCTTCAGCATCCGTATTCAAAACCTCCACAGTAGCACCACTATGCATCGTGATAACATCACCAGGAACATATGCTTCATTCCCAGGTCGATTGTCTGTAGCCGGGATTAATCCAATCACATGAACGGGCAATTTCGCTTTAGAAATTGCCACCAAAGTGCCGATAACCGTAGCAGCTCCTGCCATGTCGCATTTCATCATATCCATAGAATTGGCAGTCGATTTCAGACTCAAGCCTCCCGTATCATAAATCACTCCTTTTCCGACCAATACTACTGGTTTTTTATTCTTAGCCTTTTTAGGTTTCCATTCTAGTATAGAAAACGTTGGAGGTTGCATACTTCCCTTGTTCACCGCCAAAAGTCCTCCCATTTTGAGATTTTCAATTTTCTTTTTATTAAAGACATTGACTGAAAAACCGTACTGCTTACTCAAACTGACCACTTCTTTACCTAATTGAGGCGCAGAGAGATAAGATTGTGGTTCGTTGACCAAATCTCTGGCCACGCAGGTCGCAGCTAATACTGCTTGCAACTCTGCTAAGTCACTTCGATTGATGGCATTTTCTTCAATTTTAATTTCTTTTAAACAACTTGCTTTTTCAGACTTTGCTTTAAAATATTTCAAAAATTGATAATTCCCCAAAACCATTCCTTCAATGAATTCTGCACTTCGATTGACTTTTCGATAATTCGAAATGGTTATAGATTTTATTTTATAATGAGCAAGAGTGGAAAGAATTTCATTTCCTAGGATTCGAGCATCTTCTTTTTCATAACAAGCCTCTGACTGTTTTTTGAAAAACTGTATAAATACACTTCCTGTTGACCGTGGAAGGAAAATTGATGAAATTTTATCTTTAGCGCCATTCTTCACAAAAGTAAACTCGGACTTCGTCAAAAAATCTTTTGCCCAAGCAAAATCATTATTATCAGATAGAATTAGCCGGTTATCAGTACTTTTGGGAGATTTCGTTACCGAAATTTTGGTATTCATTAAATATTTTTAAGTTTTAGGGGATTTAATCCCAAATATTTCGCTAAGATAAAGAATTAACTTGATATTAAACGTACTAGGCTCTATTTCGCTTAAGCAACTGAAAAGCAATTTTATACACATATTAACTAGCAATAATTAAATCACTTTTGAAAGCTAAAAAATCATATGGTCAACATTTCTTGACCAACGAAGAACTTTCCAGCAACATTGCAGATGCTTTGCTATTGACAGATACTTATGATAAAGTATTGGAAATCGGCCCTGGAAAAGGCATGTTGACTAAATATTTATTGGAAAAAGATTATGAATTAATCGCCGTGGAAGCTGATCGGGATATGATTCACTATTTACAACAAAATTACCCTCAACTAAGTGGTCAGATCATCAGTGATGATTTTTTAAAAGTTGACCTCGCCCTCTTTTTTAAAGATCAACCTTTTGGATTGATTGGTAATTTCCCATACAATATCTCCTCTCAGATTCTTTTCAAAATGTTGGAATATAAATCTCAAATACCTGAGATGGTCGGGATGTTTCAAAAAGAGGTCGCACAAAGAGTGGTTTCCAAACCAGGTTCTAAAGTATATGGTGTGATCAGTGTATTGATTCAAGCTTATTATGATGGAGAATATATTTTTGATGTAGATCGAAGTAACTTTTCGCCACCACCTAAAGTACAATCAGCTGTTATCCGCTTGACGAGAAAAGAAGATCAAAACTTGGGCTGTGAATATTCCCTGTTTCGTCGAGTCGTCAAACAAGCCTTTAGCCAACGACGAAAAATGCTTAGAAATACCATGAAAGCATTTATAAGTGGCGATCCATTATTAAACAATGACTTTTTCAAACAAAGACCCGAAAAATTATCAGTAGAGGATTTTGTCCAACTAACCTTATGGGTTAAAGAAAGAATTTAAAACACATTAAAGACTTCGATCGATTGTAGATTTGACATCCTATTGCATAATATTTTCGACTAAGCACGTCAGAAGGTCCACATCCTAAGTGGCGGGAGGCAGGACAAATTCATTGTTTGACACTAGCGATTGATTGAGTCAAGAGACTCAAAGAGTAAAGGCAAAAGAGTTTGATTTGTCTAGGGTTTTGGTTACTTTTTGCCAATGAAAAAGTAACAAGTTCAAAATATTTAAACAACCAATGTTCAACTCTTACTAATCCAATTGAACTTTTTTAATAAAAAATGAATTACACTAACATCAATAATTTTATAAAATAAATCATGAGTTTAGAAGCAACTATCAACCAAGACCTGAAAACAGCCATGAAGGCAAAAGATCAGGTAGCCCTACGGGGAATCCGTGCCATCAAATCTGCCATTCTTAATTTGAAAACAGATGGATCAGGTGATGCTATCACAGATGAAAAAGAAATCAAACTATTGCAAAAATTAGTCAAACAACGAAAAGACTCACTCGATATTTATGAAAAACAAAATCGAGAAGACCTTGCAGTAAAAGAACGAGAAGAAATTGCTGTCATCGAAAAATATTTGCCTAAACAAATGGACGCTGCTGAATTAGAAGTCATCGTCAAACAAATCATAGAACAAACAGGTGCTTCTTCCATGAAAGATATGGGGAAAGTAATGGGCATGGCTTCCAAACAATTGGCTGGTAAAGCAGATGGTAAAACCATTTCTGGAATGGTCAAACAATTACTTGGATAGTAAAACCAGTCTGTCCTTTTTTATTTTAACAAAGAATGAGTTACATCAATTTATAAGCTAAAGTGTAACTCATTCTTTTTTTGTATCAACTTGTTCTTCAAAATTTAGACTTAATCTATTCGTACACATAATTTTTTCATAAAAAAAACGTTTAGATCAAAGTAGACCCGAAAACTTGCCTATTTCCTTTCCTTGTTGAATTTTTAAAGTAAAGAAAGCTCAATATTTAAGATTTGAGCGACACTAATCCTGTTTGTCTTTTTATAGATAAATAGTATTGTCTATTTTTGCATTATCAAGACCTACCCTAACTTATTACTACCAAATTAGTCATAAGCCATTTTGTGCAACTTCGACTTTATCAAAGGCTATTCTATATGGTCAAATAATTTCGATTAAAAACATTTTTATGGATCGTAAAACAACATTATTACTATTACTGATCACATTCTTTTTTTCCGCATGTACCCAAAAAGAATTAATAGTCGTACCAGATAATGACGCTCCACTTATCAATCAAGTTCCGCGTATTAAGATCGAAAGTTTTGTCAATCGAACATTCATTGATCTAATTGGTCGAGAGCCCATCGATTCAGAAATGGAAAATGAAGTCGATGCATTAAGAGCTGCTGAATTATCCAAAGCATCTAGAACAACATTAATCATCAAGCTACAAACCGCAACTGATTTTATTGAAGGAGATACTTCTTATCAAAGAGCTTACTACCAACACTTATATGACCTGACCAAAATTCGATGTTTAGAAGGCGTTGCCGATTCAAGAGTTCCCGAGTTTTTTGGAAATTCCGATGAAGAGGATGAACGATTAGAAGCGATTTTAACTACTCGAATAGATCTACAAGAAGGCCGTATTCAACTATCCGAGGCTTTCGCCAGAATGGTGCATAATAAAATTTATGATGCAATCAATATGAATTCCTTCAACTTTGTCAATGCTACTTTTGATAATTTATTTTGGAGATTTCCAAGTAATGCAGAATTTAGTGCAGGCTTTGAAATGGTAGAAAATGAAACTCCACAAATGATTTTGGGTCAAAGTGGTCAAAACAAAGAAGACTATGTACGTATCTTAAGTGAATCTAGAGAAATGTTTGAAGGCCTTATTATTTGGTCCTATCAACAATTACTTTCTCGTCGACCAAAGTCTGCAGAAACAAGCACCTTGTTAGATGATTTTGTTTCCCATAGAGATATTCGATTGATTCAACAATTTATAATGGTCAGTGATGAATATGCCAATTTCTAAAATTCGATTACTCAACAAAACATTTATGCCCAATATCGTATCCAATCAAAAAACTAATATGCAGTCTAATTTACTATTTCCAACTTTGCTACAAGGATTAAAATGGTCTTTGTTTTTTTCTATTTTGTTCTTTTCCTCTTGCGAGGAACGCTCTTACATTTATGATGTAAACGATGTGTTGGTAACTGCCAATGATGCTAATAAAGATAAAGAGAAGACAACGGAGCAATACATCGCTATTTTGTATTCCAATATTTTTCAAAAGGCACTTAGTCCCAACCAATTGGTCGATGCCTCAGAAATTGTCCGATCCATTGGGGATAAAAAAATTGCTTATGAAGTCATCATTGCCAAATTTTTAAATCATCCAGATGCGGTACTTCCTTCTAACAGTACAATGAGAAACAATATCGAACAATTCGTCATCGATACCTACGAACGATTTTTCGTAAGAACACCAACAGAGGCAGAAAAATTATTTTTTATCAACTTTATTGAAACACGAAATAATATTACACCTGAGCATGTTTATACTGCTTTTGCTACTTCAAATGAATATGCTCATTATTAAAAGTGATCAAAGATTCACTGTAAATTATAGCTAATTTAATCTTGCTTAATCGTTTTTAAAAGTCCATACCTCGAATATGAAACGAAGAAAATTTATAAAAAAAACCGCTCTTACTTCTTCGGGCATTTTGTCTATGCCTTATATTTTACCCTCAGGTAGATTATTTGCAGATACGCCTAATCCAATAGCAGGTCATGTCGTATTGGTATTATTTGCCGGAGGAGTTCGTCAACAAGAAACAATGTTACAACGTTATTTGGCTCAAAGCCAAAATGTAAATGAAGAAGGTAATATCATGTACAACATGATGACTGGCGCACCTCCCGAAATTAAAATTGTTTATGGAGTGGATTCTTCAGATGGCCAACCCGGTGGAGCACCTATTGATCCTATATTAGAAACACCCCTTCAATTGCAAGGAACCTTATTTCCGGAAGTTAGGTTTTCAGCAGCAGGAACTGGACATTTCACAGGACTGAGTACCGCAGTATCTGGATATTATGGAACCACTCAAGGCTTAAGTCAACGACCTTTGCATCCAACGATTTTTGAGTACTTACGTAAATTCGGTGGATATAAAGCAACCGATACTTGGTTCATCGGAAACGGTATCGGCAACTCAACTCCTTTACTCAATTACTCCAATCATCCTGATTTTGGAAGTCGCTATGGTGCCAATTTTTTCGCACCAGTTGTCACCTTCAGTGAAGCGGGCGAAACCTATCTAAAAGATGCCAAGGTGTATCATCCTGATGAAGAGCTAGATCCGATACGACAGATGCGAGAATTTTTAAATCAAAGTTTTTTACGTCAAGGAGGAGAGTTGCCCAACCTTGCCAATACACCAGCCGAAAAAGCGGATATCAAAGCTTTTATGCAAAACACTTTTGAACGTTTAGAAAATGATCAAATCGCTTTTCCACCAGTAACGGATAGCACGGACTTAGCTACCATTGGTTTTGCAACAGAAGTCTTAAAATGGTTTAAACCAAAATTGACCGTCATCAATATGAGTGCAGTTGATGCATGTCATGGTAGCTTTACTGACTATCTAGCTGCAATCCATCGTGGAGATCATGCCATCGGACATTTGTGGAAATATATTCAAAATCAAATTCCATCGATGGCCAATAATACGGCACTCATCGTCATGCCAGAACATGGTCGAAACTTAGAACCTAATGGTATCACCGATCAAAATGATTGGGTATCCTTTGATCATGATTCAGATGAAAATTCTAGACGGATTTTTACGATGATGGCAGGCCCTTGCATTGATGCCAACTTGATGGTGGGTGGAGTGGACAACCCAATCGGAGATGCTTCAGATATTGTTCCAACTATTGCTGAAATGTTGGGGATTAAAAACCAAGTTATGAACGCAGGATTATTGCATTCTAATGCCCGATCATTATTTGATAGAATATAAATTACCAATATGCTTTTTAAGTTTTTATACAAATGGCCTTCTATTTATTTCTTTAGTGTACTGTGTTTGTTAACGCTCTATGCTTGTGAAAAAGATCATGTGAATCCTTATGATCAACAAGAGTTGCCTGACAACACACCTGATAGTACTGGAGTCAATTTAGATCCAACTAGCTTTGATGGATTGCATGCTAATATTTTTAGTAAAACCTGTGCTCAATCAGGTTGTCATGATGGAACATTCGAGCCAGATTTTCGAACCATCGAAAGCAGTTACAATACTTTAGTGGATCAACCCATTATCAAAAACGATCCGCAAAACACTTACGAATGGAGAGTGAAACCAGGTGATCCAATACAGTCCGTTCTAGTCGCTAGATTAACTTTTGATATTGATGGCAACTCTGGTGTCATGCCATTGATTGTAGATACAAATTCCGATTGGTCGGAAAAGAAAGAAGAATACATTCAAAATGTAAAAGACTGGATTCAAAAAGGAGCTTTGAGGTAATAGAACTCTAATAAAATGTTTTTCGAAAATCGAAAAAAACACCTTAGAAGAATCACGTATTATGTGACGGGAAGCGGGACAAATTAGTGTTTGACACTAGCGATTGATTGAGTCAAGAGACTCAAAGAGTAAAGGCAAAAGAGTTTAATTTGTCTAGGGTTTTGGTTACTTTTTGCTCCCGTTCCAAACGGGACAAAAGTAACAAATACATTACTCACACTTTTAAAAAAGATTGCTAAATCTGATTGTTAGATTCAGAACAAATATTCTTTATGAAAAATACATTCATTGTCTTAAGTCTATTCATCTTCCTCTGTCTTTCTTGCGTGAAAGATTCAGACGAGTTAGCTTTTGACTTAGCTCCTAAAATTGAATTGATCAGTGTATCTAATGACACCATCGTTGAATTTACAGAACAATTGATTCTCAATATAAGATACGAAGATGGAGATGGAGATTTGGGCACCACTGATCCTGACGTCAATTCTATTTTCGTTAAAGACCAAAGATTAGAAAAAGCAGATGAATATTATCTCGGTCCACTTGCACCAACAGATGCTAGGATTTCTATTCAAGGCACCATTAATTTAGAATTATCCAATACGTTTTTACTAGGAAATGGGAATCAAGAAACTACCGTTTTTTCTGTTCATTTTTTTGACCGAGCAGGGAATCAAAGTAATGTGATTGAAACAGCACCTATCACTATTTTAAGAAATTAAAAAAAGTATTCACACTATCATAACCCAAAAACATTGGCAGATTTCATTTGCCCAAATTGTAAGCATAACATGAAAAAATATATCCTCCATTTTATATTATTTTTCTTTGCAGCCTCAAGTTTCGCACAGCCCATGTACAACATGAGCAATAATACAGTATCCGATTGTGAAGGTATTTTATTCGATAGTGAGTTAGGAGATGTTGGAGGCACCTATGATCACAATGAAAATTATACCTTTTCTATTTGCATTGCCGGCAACGGTGATATCATCATGGATTTTTTAGAATTTTGTACAGAAGAAGATTTTGATTTTTTAAGTATTTATGACGGGCCCAACATCAGCTCTCCTCAAATTGGAGACGACTATCATGGAGAAATTGATCCGCCACAAATCGTCGCAACAAGTGGTTGTTTGAGCTTAAATTTCACTAGTGATCCTAATGTAGTTTGCACGGGTTGGGAAGCCCATTGGTATGTCGAAATTCAAGATCCCATTCCTGTTGATATTTTACCAATAGCAACCGTTCCTTGTGAAAGCAACTCACTTAATATCACTTTTGCAGAACCTGTTCCTTGCGACTCCATTTATCTTGCATCCTTTCAATTGTTAGGGCCACAATCACCACCAATCGCATCCGTTAGTCCTGCCCCATGTATCGGAAATATGACGACAAATGTTAGTATTAATTTGGCCTCACCCATTTCCACAAGTGGCAATTATCAAGTCGTCTGGACTACCTTTGAAGTCAATGAATGTGGCGGAATAGATACGCTTATATCCAACGAAGGATTTCAAGTCATTGATTGTCCAGTCAGTGTTTTTATTGATGGAGAAGAAGAGGTTTGCGCAGGAGATTGTATTACATTAACAGCCAATGCTAGTGGAGGCTTGGCTGGCGCTTATACTTATAATTGGAGTTCTAATTTACCTGACACTCGTAGCGTGGAGGTTTGCCCAATCAGTAACAGTACTTACACCGTTACAGTCAGTGATGCTAATGGTTCTACCGATGTCAATTCTATTACCATCGCTCCACTGCCCGTCCCCGATATTGATCCTGGCAATTTTAATATTTGTCAATCTGATGATCCGTTTTTAATTACTGCCTCTCCTCTTGGAGGTACTTGGTCGGGAATGGGTTTTGATGAAGACAATAGTTCGACAGGATTATATAATCCTACATTGACATCTGGTCTTTCAGATACAGTTATTTACGAAGGACCGAATGGCTGCCTTGATCAAGTTGTTATTGAAATCTCATTGTTAGATGCGGGGACGGATGATGCAGCTTGTCCTGGTAGTGATCCTTTTATGGTTTCTGGTGGCTTACCAGAAGGAGGTACTTGGAGTGGAAATGGAATTACTCCCGAAGGTATATTCAATCCAACGACTAATGGAAATTTTGAAGTCACTTATACTCATCCAAATGGTTGTTCCGGTAGTAAGATGGTCAATGTTGGTCCCATTGTTTTTCCAACAATAGATTCTGTCTGTCAATCGGAGGAAGCTTTTATTTTAGCTGTTACTCCTGTCGGAGGAATGTGGAGTGGCGATGGCATTGATGAGGAAACCAATTTATTTGATCCAGGTGAAGCAGACGCTGGTGATCTACAACTCTTATATGAAATCAATGGTTGTTCGGATTCGTTAACTATTTTCATAAAAGAAATTGACGAAGCTAGAAACATCACTGCATGCCCTGATCAAGCGCCATTTATTTTACCCGGTAATTGGACCGTCGGTGGAGTCTGGTCAGGCATTGGTATCCTTAATCCAACAACAGGTTTATATGATCCATCTATTCTGGGAAATGATATGACTGATACACTGACCTTTTCGGTAAATGGATGTTCTGCTACCCGTTTAGTACGTATTCGGTACACCGATATTCCAATCAGCGATACTTTAAGAATTTGTACCTTAGATGATCCGCTCGAATTAGATGAAGACAATATTGAGATGGAACCCGATGGAGGAATTTGGTCAGGACCAGGAACTATTTTTATGGGAGATGATGATTGGATCTTTGATCCTTCGATTGCGGGAACTGGTGTTCATCAATTATTTTATGAGATCAATGATTGTATCGATAGTATGTTGATTAAAGTCAGTGTTACGCCAAGTATTACAAGTGTTCCTCCTATCTGTGTCAAAGAAAATCCGATTGTTTTACAAGCTTTTCCAAACTCGGGAATTTGGGAAGGAGCAGGCATCACTAATGAAGCCGAAGGTCTTTTTGATCCTCAAGTTGCTTTCGTCGGTTTTCATGAAATTACTTTCGAAACGTTTGATGGTTGTCAAGCTATAAGCACCATTGAAGTATTCCAAGATGAACCTGCGACCATTTCTGGTTTAGATGATTTTTATTGTTATAAAGATAGCAACCTTGTTTTTTCAATCACTCCTCCTGGAGGTAATTTGACCGTTGATGAAGCACCTTATACACTTCCATTAAATCCAGTAGAATTAGGAAGTGGCAAACACATGTTGCATTACTCCGTTGGAACTGGTCTTTGTTATAGTGAAGTTTTTTTTGAAATAGAAATAGGGAAGGAACTATTGGTATCACTTCCTTCGAATAATGATAGTTTATGTTTTGGCGAAAGCCTAAATATTACAGCACAAGGAATTGGAGGAGATTCTACCGCTGGTTATACTTATCATTGGAATCAGAATTTGGGTTTTGGTAAAACGCACTACATTACACCAACTGGTCCGACTAACTATTCCGTTTCCGTTGATGATGGTTGTTCACAAACTGCGGTGGCAGATCTCTCAATTTTTGTTCATCCCAATTTTTCTACTTCAATTGACTTTGGGCCAACAGTTTGTTTTGATGATACTACTTTTGCTCGATTGAATACCACTCCGATCGGTGACTATGCTTATACTTGGGATAGCGATCCTCCGTTTGAAGGAGATACTTATTTTAGTTATCCAACCTCTTATAATGTCGAAGCACTCAATGAGGAAACAGGTTGTTATAAAGATATTGATGTTCAGCTTCCTGGCTTTGATTTAATTCGAGCTAATTTTATGCTTTCACCAAATGTGGATTGTATATCAACACTTGAACCGGACATATCCGTCATTGATTTAAGTGTCGGCGCACGGGATGGTTATTGGGATTTTGGAGACGGAAGTCCAAGAGTGCTCTATGAATTTGGAAGTGACCTCTTACATACTTATGCAGACACTGGTAATTATACGATCACTTTACATTTAGAAAATGAAGGTAATTGTGTTTCAGAAGATTCTATTTTACTTTGCGTAAATGCAGAACATCGGCTTTTTGCACCTAACGCTTTTACGCCCAACTATGATGGTAAAAATGATGTCTTTGCTTTTAAGGGTTTTGATATTGCAAGTATTGAATTTCAAATTTACAACCGATGGGGGCAATTGATTTATACAGGTTCAGGTATGAATGATCAATGGGATGGTTTTTATAAAGGAAATCGAGTCTCTCCAGGCGTGTATACTTTTATGGCGAACTATGTTACCGTTTATGGCATTCGAGATGCCGTGAAAGGATTTGTTACGGTAGTTTATTGAGCAAGGAGTCAGGAGGCCCGCAGTGGTTTCGATCGTGGGGCTCCTGATCCCTAAATTCTAACTCCTAAATTTTATTCTTTCCTTCCTAATACATTCGCTACAGCTAGCCAAGGTTCTTTCCAATTTCCATAAACAGGTAAATCAGGATTTCGATTATAAATTCGATGAGAGGTCGTAGTTCCAGCAGGTTTACTAGGATTCAGACCATGAAAGATTTCGTAAAATTTTACAACTCCGTTTTCTCTCTTTACACTTGTAATAATCGCTACATGATTGATTCCAACTCCTTGAACAACTAGCGTATCAAGTGTAATCGTATGATGATCATAAGGCCATGCGCGATTACCATAACCATAAAACATTACAGCTCCTGGTTGAATCAAATCACTTTCATCTTTTGGGTTTCTGATAATTCGAAAATCGCCATGATCATGATACCATTTGGCTAGGTCTCTAGTAGATCTTGCATTATTGATGGATGGGAGAATCGAATTGGGACAAGCCATTTTAATTCTTTCTAGCACTTTATGAAACATTCCCGAGCAATCGGTTTTATTCGCTTGACTATAAGGAGTTCCTTCAAGTGACTGTGCAGACTCTTGGATATTTTTTAGTAAATCAAAGTCAGTCTTATCGCATTTGGCTGATGGAGTTAATGTTTTCGGAACTTTTTCGGGAATGATTTCTGGTTCAGGTTCAGGTGTTGTTGTTGAAATTTGTAGATCTGGTGTTGATAAAGGATTAGATACTGTTGTCGAATTGGATGGTGGTTTCGTTTTTTTTTGGTTGCAACCGCAAGCAATCAATACGACAAAAGGGAGCATGGCCAAGTAGGCCCGTGTATGTGTTTTCATTTTTTTGATCTTTTGGCTCACTTAAAGACAGTTAAAATATTTATAGGTGATTTATCAAAGAAGTGAAATTCAATAACCAAGAGGATTCTAATTATTCATAAACTTCTAAGCTTTCAAAAATATCATCTAACTCATCAAAGGATTTCACTCCAACCATTTCTTCTTCGCCTCCTTTTAAGTCTATCCCATAAGGTTTTATCTTTTCCAATATTTCCTCCAAATGATTGGATGACAATTCAATACTCAAAATAATATTATAAGTGGAGCATAAAGTTTTAATCAATTCAATAGAAAGGAATTCATTGCTTTGAATCATTGGCCACGTTAAACCATTTTTATCAAAATTCAATACAAAAAAATCAACATGCATCCAATCTTTTTCTAAAGCAGATTTTAAGTCCAATGCAGCACTACTTTTTTCTAATACTACTTCTTTAAAAACCGGAATTTTATTTTGTAATTTTATTGTTTGAGGATCTATGAATGGTCCAATTTGTATCGCATCTAATTCAAGTAGATTTACATACTCAACAATCTCTTCTCCAGATTGACTTGAAAATTCTCCTACCATTTTGGGGCCTTCCACCCATTCCTTAATCGCCTTCATCTCCGTTGGGTGAATATAATTTTCTGTTCCGACTTCAAGATTAAATCCTAGCCATTCTACTCCCCAAGCGGCAAAGTATCGAGCATCTGTCAAATTAGCAATTTGGCTTGCTTTAATTCGTGTTTTTAGCATTTCTTATACAGGTATTTTATAAAAATATGAATTATAAAAATTTAATTTGCTTGCGTATGAAATATATTTTCCGTATTTTAGTTATATAGATATCGCTTTAAAACCCAACAAAAGGCACAATATTTGTTCTTTAAAGGAATAAGTAAACAGTTTATCACAAAAAATTGTCGCTTATCCCCTCATTGATCCTTTCACGTCCTACACGCACAACCATCAACCATACTAACCATTTTAATTAACTAAATAATTTGTATTTTCATCGACAAAAGTACTCATTTTACACGATGAAAATTAAATTAACAGTTAATGAAAAATAAGAACTACTTACAACAAGTTTACGAAGTAACTAAACTAATTCCAGTTGGTCGTATAAGTACCTATGGTGCGATTGCGAATTACTTGGAATTGGGATCTGCTCGGATGGTGGGCTGGGCTTTGAATAAAAGTTTTACAGGCCATTCTGTTCCTGCTCATCGAGTCATCAATCGCAAAGGTGAATTAAGCGGTCGGCATCATTTTCCAAACCCCTCAATGATGCAAGAGTTATTAGAAAACGAAGGTATAAAAGTCATCGACCATAAGGTACAAGACTTTAAAAATTTATTTTGGGACCCAGCAAATGAACTAGAAGACGACTAAGAATGAAAACAATTTACTGACCTGAAAGTAAAACGATTCACCATATCGCTTTGCTTTCGAGAAAAACGAGGAGTTTATGAAAAAGCAACTATTTGGAATCAATGTTTTAATTGCAATATTTATTTTGCTTTTAGGAACCAGTGCCGAAAAACCGGATATGATTTATTGGGATGAAGACTACCGATTAAATTGGGATGACTTTGAAGGCCAGCCGGCTTATTCTCTCAAAAGCATATCTGCATTGACCTCATCTGGAATTGTCCATTACAATGGATGTAAAGATGATAAAATCATTTATAGTGTTCGTTCTTACTTCGAACGAAATGAATCTTGGGTCAAAGAAGAAGCTAGAACCGCTCACCACCTAGCACATGAGCAAATCCATTTCGATATTACAGAATTATATGCCCGCAAATTACGTCGAGCTTTAGCGCAACGCGAATTTAAGTGTGGCCAAGAAGACGCTTTTAATCAGTTTGTCAACACTTTTATTCAAAAGTGGCAGGATGAACAACACAGCTATGATGGAGAATCTCGTCATAGTATTAACAAAGTCGCTCAACATGAGTGGTTTTATAAGATCGCTATGGAACTATCCTTATTGGATGAATTTAAAGATCAAGGACAATAGATTTTTTTATCAATAGTGTTTATTTTATAGTTCTTTGCTCCTAATTGTGGAAAAGAAGAATTGCCTGTATTTATAAAAACGGCCTCTTAAGTATAATTTAAGAGGCCGTTTTTATATTTTAGATCCTACAATTTTATAGTCATTTCATCGTTTTACATCTGTTAAAAATAAAAATATCATGAAATACAACATCATCTTTTTTTGCGTCTTTTTTCTTTTTTCAAGTTTTTTAATCGCTCAATCTCCTATTGGTGTTTGGGAAACCATTGATGATAAAGATGGTAAAGCTTCTTCTCACATTGAAATTTACGAAGTAAATGGAAAGCTTCACGGAAAAGTAGTTAAACTTCTTCAAGATCCCGAAGATACCATTTGCACAGAATGCTCTGGAGACAAAAAAGATCAATTGATCGTCGGAATGGAAATTTTATGGAATCTAAAAAAGTATAAAGACTATTGGAGTTATGGTAAGATTCTAGATCCTGAAAATGGAAAAACCTATAAATGTAATGTCAGCATGGAAAGTAATGAAAAATTAAAATTACGTGGCTATATAGGTTTTGCAGCTTTGGGTCGAAATCAGATTTGGAATCGAGTCAGATAGATTAAGGAAAGAAATTTCAATATCCTTTAAAAGAATCTATACCTATATATATAGATCTTTTCAAAATTTAAGGTCGTATTTTGAATCTTCGCCTAATAAAATAATACCTGAGAACTCTAATGTTTTCCACTGTATTTAACATTTTTTTTCAAAATTTCTAAAAATTATGTTAAAAAAAGCAATAAATAATCTTCTTCAATAGTTTTATAGATGACTTTTGAATATCAAGAAAACGTATTATCTAACATCTTAAATGGCTTACATGATTAAAAAATTTACTCCAAACCACTTAATTAAGTATCTCTATAAAGAGACCTCTGCTACAGAAACTTTGGCAATCAGCGAAGCAATCTGTAATGATCCAAAATTGGCTAAACAATATCAAGATTTATTGCTTGGATATCGTCAAATGCCAAAAGCGACATTCAGTCCTTCTCCATCTGCCATCGATAATATCTTAAGATATAGTAAACAAACAGCAGTCGAAACACACTAGAGATAAATAATTAGCCCCTAAGCCCTTAATGGTTTCGTACTATTAAGGGCTTTTCTATTTCCCATATTTATCTTCTCAAAAGGACAACAGAATAAATTTTTAAAACATTTTTTTTTGATGTTTTTAAAATCATTTCCCCTTTAAATCTGTTTATTTTTAAAGTTTTTATCATTTTTTTGTTGTAAAAGCTTGTGCTTTCTAAACAAAAAGTTTATATTTGCAATCGTAACAAAAATTTTGTTTTAATAACAGAAACCTAAAGTATTGAACATCGTTATGCAAAATCCATCACTACTATCTTCAGATAGGGATTAACGAAAAAAAGCAATACTTCATCTTCAAACCACTTAAATTAAAGATAATGTCTAAAGAATTAGATGCTAAAAGAAAAGCCCTCCAGTTAACCGTAGATCGCCTTGAAAAAGCACACGGAAAGGGCATCGTAATGAAACTCGGTGACAAGCAAGTTGTCGAAGTTGACACTATTCCAACTGGTTCATTGAGCCTTGACTTGGCGCTTGGAATTAATGGTCTTCCTAAAGGTCGAGTAGTTGAAATTTATGGACCAGAATCTTCTGGAAAGACAACTTTAGCTATTCACGCTATTGCGGAATGTCAAAAAGCAGGTGGTATCGCTGCCTTCATTGATGCAGAACATGCCTTTGATCGTTTTTATGCAGAAGGACTAGGTGTTGATGTTGAAAATCTATTAATCTCTCAACCAGATAATGGAGAGCAAGCTTTAGAGATTACTGAAAATTTAATTCGTAGTGGTGCGATTGATATCATCGTAATTGACTCTGTTGCTGCATTGGTTCCAAGAAGTGAGATAGAAGGGGAAATGGGAGACTCTAAAATGGGATTACAAGCTCGTTTGATGTCTCAAGCAATGAGAAAATTAACAGGTACTATTGGTACTACAAATACTTGCTGTATTTTCATCAACCAGTTAAGAGAGAAAATCGGAGTAATGTTCGGTAATCCTGAAACAACAACTGGTGGTAATGCTTTAAAATTTTATGCTTCTGTTCGATTGGATATTCGTAAAACTGGATCAGCAATCAAAAACAAGGAAGGTAATGTAGTAGGTAACCACGTTAAAGTAAAAGTGGTTAAAAATAAATTAGCGGCTCCATTTAGAATTGCCTTATTTGATATCATGTATGGTGAAGGTGTTTCTAAAACAGGTGAAATCGTTGATATAGGAGTAGAGTACAACATTATCGAAAAGAGTGGTGCTTGGTATAGCTATAATGATGCTAAGATTGCACAAGGTAGAGAATCTGCAAAAATGTTCTTGATGGATAATCCAGAAGTAGCATTAGAAATAGAAAACAAGATAAAAGATGCTGTTGCTGGTGCAAATCTTCCGGAAGAAGAAGCAGAGAAAGAAACTAAAACTTCTACAAAAGCAACTCCCAAATTAGAGACTAGTAAGAATGGTAAGGTAAAAAAGTAGGGGGCTAACTTTTACATAGTAATACAATTGCGAAAAAAATATTACCTTTGTTTGGTGAAAAAAGAGTTCGCAATTAGAAAACCCCTTACTATATATATTCTTAATATCGAAAGTATTGAAAACCCTTCAGATTTTTCTGAGGGGTTTTTCTATTATTTTTAAAGGTGGCCCGTAAAGCTCTTAACTAAAGGTATTCTAAAATCAAAGCTTATTAAGGAACATGAAAACAATAACTTATAACAGTTTGAACATTCTCTTTTCATTACTCGTCGTTAAAAAGCCTCACCAATGCCCTGCATTGTTTACGTTTTTTGTCTCGATTAAAGAAAAAATATTTGCTCACCTTTGTTATAACTTATTAATTGCATATTCCTAAACTAACGCTATCATTTATAACTCTTTAACAAAATTCACCCACTATTAAATAGTTGCTAGAAAAGAAAGGGAGAAGAGCGAATCCCATATGAGTAAGGAGCAGGCTATTCGGCACTCTGTCCGTACAGACTTCAAACAATAGTTTAATATAAGGTTTTCAAAAGGAATATAACATCAATGGACTTCGTTCATCCAAATTCCAACAAAACTATTTCAGCCCTAATCATTCCATTTAAAGGTCTCTATCATTTTTGCTAAATCTTCTTTAACAAAATTAATAACAGGAGCAAGAGAATCTGGTCTAGGAGTGCTATTAAAATATAAAGATCCTCGAATATAATGTTCTGTACTATCGGTAAGGTAAAACGAAAAAGGAGTCGCAGTAGGACCATCAAATTGAAACACGAAGCCACTTACACCATTCGCATTTTGTACCATTCTTTCATCAATGGCATTAGCTTTTATGATATGTTTATTGGCCAATAAAAATGCATCATCTCTAAGTTTCTCAAAGCTATTTTCTTTATTAATAGGATAGTAGCTACAGTGCAAACGAGCATCAAAAACAGGCATCGTTAGATCAAACCAACATGGATTTGAAGTCTCCTCAGAAAAAAATGATTTCTCTTGTTCAACCTTTGCATAACCAGGATATTCAAAAGTAAAATGACAATAATCTTCTGTAAACTTTTGGTAGCTTTTTTCAGGATAATTGACTTTTGGAAATGCTCTAGGTTTTGGTGTATATACCGCCTCTTCTCCACAGGCAAAGAATAAAATTGAAAGCGAAATCAATAGTAGAAAATAATTATTTTTCATTTTGATCAATATTAATATACTGAATAATTAATA
>CAYTVR010000074.1:0-29320 GCA_964441245.1 uncultured Saprospiraceae bacterium
CCCACTACTGATGGTGTCGTGAATGGATATCAATATTTCGGTACAACAGGTACCGCAACCGCTCCTTTCAATTTAGGTAGAACCATGACTCATGAAGTTGGTCACTATCTTAATTTACGCCACATTTGGGGAGATGGTAATTGTAATGTGGATGATTTTGTATCAGATACCCCAACTTCCGATAATCCAAACTATGGATGCGCTTCTAGTCATTCTTCTTGTGGTTCACTTGATATGGTTCAAAATTATATGGACTATTCTGATGATGGTTGCATGAATTTATTTACGCAAGGACAAGCAGATCGTATGGCGGCTCTTTTTAACCCTGGAGGTTCAAGATTCAGTTTAACGACTTCTACTGCTTGTGGTGCACCACCAACGGCTTCTTGTACAGATGGGACGCAAAATGGCGATGAAACGGGCGTCGATTGTGGTGGCTCCTGCCCTAATAGTTGTCCTACTGGTTGTACTGAAACGGCTGTTACTCTTTCTATTACATTCGATAATTATCCTGAAGAAACAAGCTGGACTTTAACTGACGACAATGGTTCTGTAGTTGCTTCCGGTGGCACTTATGGAAGTTCACCTGATGGTTCTACTTTCTCAGAAGATTTATGTTTGGAAGATGGTTGTTATAATTTCCAAATCAATGATGCTTACGGTGATGGCATTTGCTGTAGCTATGGAAATGGATCTTATAACGTAAGCAGTGGTAGCAATACCTTGGCTTCAGGAGGTTCTTTTACGACTTCCGAAACGACTAATTTCTGTATTGGAAGTGGTACAGCTCCAACTTGTACTGATGGCGTTCAAAATGGAAATGAAACAGGCATTGATTGTGGTGGTTCTTGTAATCCTTGTATAACTTGTAATGATAACATTCAAAATGGTGATGAAACTGGCGTCGATTGCGGTGGCTCTTGCCCTAATGCTTGTCCTACTTGTACCGATGGAATCCAAAATGGAAATGAAACCGGCATCGATTGTGGTGGTTCTTGTGATCCTTGTATAACTTGTAATGATAACATTCAAAATGGTGATGAAACTGGCGTCGATTGCGGTGGTTCTTGCCCTAATGCTTGTCCTACTTGTACCGATGGAATCCTAAATGGAAATGAAACCGGCATCGATTGTGGTGGTTCTTGTGATCCTTGTATAACCTGTAATGATAACATTCAAAACGGAGATGAAACTGGTATC
Organism: uncultured Saprospiraceae bacterium; assembly: GCA_964441245.1. GTDB lineage: Bacteria > Bacteroidota > Bacteroidia > Chitinophagales > Saprospiraceae > JALZUU01. The sequence continues at coordinate 1,201 of CAYTVR010000074.1, forward strand.
GATTGTGGTGGCTCTTGCCCTAATGCTTGTCCTACTCCTGGTTGTAATCAAACGGATGTGACCGTTTCCATTACATTTGACAATTATCCAGAAGAAACAAGTTGGACATTAACTGATGAGAATGGTTCAGTAGTTGGCTCAGGAGGTACTTATGGAAGTTCTCCAGATGGATCTACTTTCTCAGAAGATTTATGTTTAGCTGATGGTTGTTATGATTTCCAAATCAATGATGCTTACGGTGATGGCATTTGCTGTAGCTATGGAAATGGGTCTTATAGCGTAAGCAGTGGTAGCAATACCTTGGCATCAGGAGGTTCTTTTACAACTTCCGAAACGACTAATTTCTGTATTGGAAGTGGTACTGCTCCAACTTGTAATGATGGCGTTCAAAATGGCGATGAAACGGGTGTCGATTGTGGTGGCTCTTGTCCCAACAGTTGTGGTGGCGGTCCTTGTTCAAATGTTACAATCAATAGTAATGACTTTGAAGGCGGCTGGGGCATCTGGAATGATGGTGGCTCTGATGCTAGAAGAAGTGCGAATGATGCTAACTATGCATTCAGTGGAACTTACTGTGTACGTTTGAGAGACAATACTAGTACTTCTGTGATGACTACAGATAATCTTAACTTATCTAGCTATGAAGAGATCACAGTCGATTTTGCATTCTATGCAAGAAGCATGGAAACCAATGAAGATTTCTGGTTGCAGATTTCTAATAATGGTGGAGCAAGTTATACGACGGTAGCTAGTTATGCGAGTGGTGCACAATTTAATAATAATTCATTCTATGGTGATGCGGTAACTATTACAGGGCCATTCTCTTCTAACTCTAGAGTTCGATTCCGTTGTGATGCTTCTGCAAATGCTGATTTGGTTTATATTGATGATGTGACCATTTCTGGTTGTACCAATAATGCTCGTTTGATTGAAGAAAATACTGAGACAGTAGCAGCAACTACAACTACTAACACTGCGAGAGAAAGCTTGGAGAGTAAAGAGTTAATTTCTAACTTGAAATTATTCCCAAATCCAACCAATGAGAAATTAACGATTGCATACGATATGGCTAAAACTCAAGATGTTGAGTTGATCATTACGGACTTTACAGGAAAAGTTCTAAAAATTCAAGAATTGGATGAAGTAGTCGGTTCCACACAGCTAAGTTATAATGCTAGTCAATTAGCTCCAGGATTCTACTTTGTACATTTAGTCACTGAAGGAAAACGATATACCGAGAAATTTGTAGTAGTCAGATAATCTGATTATTCATTTCTTTTAAGAAAATGGTCAATCTACTTTGTTGGATTGGCCATTTTTTATTGGCCTTCCAAATTTATTTGTAAATTGATCACCCAACAAATCGGGAAGATAAAATGTACAGTTGCCAATCGATTAAGATTTGTGATCTAGTCGTCTTCTCTAATAAAACTGTATAAAAGTTGATCCATCTTTTTATAGTTATAACAGGAAATAAATTTAGCTTAACTAAATACCAAACAAAATATTTTTTTCATCGTTATAGCATTATTCACAAAATAACCCCACCTTAAAGTTTTCCAGATCACTAAAATCTATTTTATGCAAATGTATCAATCATTGCTCCTATTCTTTTTTTGTTTTCCTATAATATTGACCGCTCAAGATATGCCTCCGATAGAAGGCGTCAGTGTTGAATTAGAAGTGAGCAAAGAATTTGCACCCGACTTTGAAATGACGATGATGGATGGAAGTATAAAAAATCTAAGTGACTTTAAAGGCCAAGTCGTTTATCTTAGTTTTTGGGCCAGTTGGTGTAAACCTTGTATCGCGGGTTTTGAAAAATATCGAGAGATGCGAGAAAGCATGGAAAAATTAGGCGTAGTGATGCTCAACGTTTCTATTGATGAATCAGATCAAAAATGGCGCACAGCGATTTCCGATATACAACCTACGGGAATACATGCTATCGTTCCTCATCATGTTGTTCAAGATCCTTATCAAATGTATTCTGTTCCTTTATATGAAATTGTCGGTAAGCGAGGTCAGTTCCTTTATTTATCAGATGATCCTAATCGAAATATTTTAGATAATTTCAAACAGTTTTTGGCGGAATAAATTTGGTGTTATGGTATTTATAGTATTAATGGGTTCTAGACACTTAGGACGTGAAACACATGAAGACCTGAATACTTTAACACACAAGTACTAAAGCACAATAAATATAAGAATATTAGCTCATTAGGTAAGAAACTCGTATTTTGGATTTCAATCAAGTATTTCACAAGAAAAACTTTAGACTGAAAAACCAAATACACTTCTTTTATGAATGAAGACTATGTAAAAAAACGTATTCTTAAAATCAGGAAGCTGATCAGTGAAGCACGCCATATTGAAGCTTTCGAAGAATTAGAAGCCGTCATTATAGAAATTGATGGCGAAGAAGTAGAAAATGCCCGCGAACGAGAATTGCTTAATCAACTGCTTGCCATCAAATCTAGATTTAGTCTTTTCAACAAAAAAATGTTGCAGGGCATGCAAGAGGATAATATTGAGCTCAATCAAATTACTGCCTCTTTACTTTCTCTAACTGATTCGATTAAAGATTTGGCGGATGAAAATCCAGCGAGCTTTCTAACCCCTAGCGTAAAAGAAAATCATAAATCATTTTCTGCTCAAATGGCGATAGATCCAGATGCGTCTAAAACTCCTGTTGGTATCAACGAACTGTCCAATGATGGTAGTCAGAATAATGGTTGTCTAAATATCCTAGCTGATGATAAAAAAAGTAACAATCTAGTTTCAATAATCAAAGCAGTCTCCCCTATTTTACTGCTGAGTATATTGTTGATTGGAGCCTTTTTTATTTTTAAAGAATTTGATGGCTGTGGGAAAACAGTACCTGCCCCTCCTCCAACTGATAAACCAGAAAAAGTAGTGCCTCCTCCTCCTCCAGTTGCACTAGGTAAAACGGGGAAAGAACTAGGATTCGATTCTGATAATTCGATGTCGAAATTAGCGGATCATTTAAGTGATCCAAATACTAATATACCTCATGAGTTTAAATTAGATGAGGTGGCTTTCGCCAAAAATTCAGCTCGACTTAATAGCCAGGCTAAACAGCAATTAAATGATTTAGCCGTGGCACTAAAAGAGTATGATAAGACCAATATTGATATTTACGGTTTTGTAACCAACAAAGAAAAATCATCCTACAAAGGAAGTAAAGAGCTCAGTTTAGATGATGTTCGTGCCCGAAGTGTCACAGATTACCTGAAGAGTATAGGCATTAATGAGAACCGGATGAATTTTCAAGGATTTGGAACTCAGGAAAATAATAATCCCGTCATTCGAATACTGAATAGATAAAAATACAATGAAATTCAATATCTTTGAGCTGAGGAAAGGAAAGCAATTCCAGATCTCAAACCCCAAGCGATCCAAAATTATTTTTTAATGACGGAGTTTTTACAACTTCTTAAAAACATACAATTATGCGTTGGCAAGGAAGAGAAAAAAGTCAAAACGTAGATGATCGCCGTGGAAGAGGCGGTGCCGCTAAAGTAGGCGCTGGTATCGGTATTGGTGGGATCATCCTATTTATACTCGCTTTATTGATGGGTGAAAATCCTATGCAAGTACTCAATCAATTTCAAGGGCAACGTCCCCAACAACAACAAACTCAATCCACTGCTGCTACCGATGAATTGGCTGCATTCGTTAGTGTCGTACTAAAGGATACAGAAGATGTTTGGCACAAATTATTTAGAGAACAATTGAGCAAACGATATCAAGAACCCATTCTTGTCTTATTCAGTGGACAAACTCAATCTGCCTGTGGTTTTGCAAGCGCTGCTACAGGGCCTTTTTATTGTCCTGGTGATAATAAATTGTACATTGATTTGAGTTTTTATGAACAACTCAAAACTCGTTTTAGAGCACCAGGTGATTTTGCCATGGCTTACATCGTTGCACATGAGGTTGGACATCATGTCCAAAACTTGTTAGGCATCACGATGGAAGTTCAAAGACAAAAAGGTAGAATCAGTGAAGCTGATTATAATGCCTTATCTGTCCGCTTAGAATTACAAGCTGATTTCCTAGCTGGTGTTTGGGCACATCACAATCATAAAATGAAAAATATTTTGGAACAAGGTGATTTAGAAGAAGCCATGAATGCTGCAGCAGCTGTCGGCGATGATCGAATCCAAATGGAATCTAGAGGATATGTCGTTCCAGAATCTTTTACACATGGTTCTTCTGAACAACGGATGCGATGGTTCCGAAAAGGATTAGAGTCTGGCGATTTAAGATTAGCCGATACCTTTGATGCCGAAAGTCTTTAAGCTATTACAAGCATTCCAAAATAAAAAAGGATTGAATTCACCATTTTGTGAATTCAATCCTTTTTTATTAAACAACTGCATGGATAAAAATATACAGAGATTCTATCTTCAATATAGCATATCATACTTATAAAAAACTCTTTATCCCCTAATAAAAACAGATTATACCTTCTATTTTACACGTTTCTCATTTTTTTTTATGATATTTATATACAGAAGTTGTTTTAAAATAGAGCTTCATGTCTACAGACAAAACATTGATCGCTAGGTACTTCAGTTTTTTCTCGTCCCGTAGCTAAGGCTACGAAACTTAAAAAAAGCTTCGTCCTGACTATCAAGCCTTTGTCTTCGACTTTGAACATCATTTTAAAACAACTTCACACACAAAATGAATGGAGACATCACACCTTGATAATCCGCTTAAAACCAATCGCCTAATTCTCCTCTCTCAGTTTTTTAGAATTCCTTTTTTCAATGATTAAGGGCTGCCAGACCTTACATTCTATTGGAGATACCTTCAACTTTAAGTTGACAAATTTGCTCGTCAAGTATTGTATTTCCATGTTCAAAAAATAAAGTTTTGACTACTTCATTAATAGGACACGAATCATAAGCAACTACATAATTCTATACGTCAACATTCTATTGACATTAATTTTCTTGCGATGACAAAAAACACCAACTTAAGCACAAAACGATCTGAACATTTTCCAAAATTCATTACCAAAAGTAGCTGGACTATTTTATTGATTCTACTGCTATCTTCTTTCTCAATCGAAGGAATTGGCCAGACGGTTATTCGAGGTTTAGCCTTAGATGAAAATAATGAACGACTTGGTTTTGCGAATGTACTTTTAAGACAAGAAGCTGATTCTACAATGGTCAAAGGTGCGGTCAGTCGTGAAGATGGTTTTTTTATTTTTGAAAATATTTCTACTGGAAAATATTTTATTGAGCTTTCTATTCTTGGATATACAAGTACTTACTCTGCTCCTTTTTTATTCAACGGAGAGCAGACGATGGATATCGGAGAATTGAAAATAGGTGATATTGGAACGGCATTAGAAGAAGTCGAAATCATTGCTCGCAGACCATTATTTGAACAAAAAATTGATCATCTCGTCGTCAATATTCAAAACAGTATTACCTCTGCGGGTACCAATGCATTGGAAGCACTGGAACGATCTCCGGGGGTAAATGTGAATCAACAAAGTAGCACCCTAAGCCTAAATGGAAAATCTGGCGTACTCATCATGATCAATGGTAAAGCCTCTCGCCTCCCTACTGCTGCTTCCATGGAAATGCTACAAGGAATGGATGCTGATAATATCGAACGGATCGAAATTTATGCTATCCCACCTGCCAATTTTGATGCGGAAGGAGATGCAGGTTTAATCAATATTATTTTAAAGAAAAATACAGATTACGGTTTTAATGGTTCCGTTTCCGGAAATATGGCTTATGGTCGTCGACCCAAATATGGCGCGAGTCTCAATTTAAATTTTCGGCAAGAAAAAATTAATTTATATGGTTCCTACTCTGGAAGATATTCGCTAAGCGATCAAGATTTTTCTTATTTTAGAAAAGTCAACTATAATAATATTTTAACAGAAACCACTACAGAAAATAATAGAAGACCTGAGTCTTTATACAACAATATTCGATTGGGATTAGATTATGACTTGAGCCAAAAAACGATAATAGGTTTACTATTTGTTACTTATAAAAGTGATCGTAAAATTCAAAATAAAAACAAGGCAGCTTTTGTTGAAAACACTGTTCCAATTTCTTTTACAGAATTAGATTTTTCCGAAACAGACGAATGGAAACATTGGATGGGAAATTTCAACATTCAACATCGTTTTAACGAAGATGAATCATTGAGCTTGGATTTAGATTATCTTTCTTATAAAAATCATAATCCATCAGAATATAAAAACGTGTTTTTCGATGGACAACAAATTCAGATTAAAGAACAAACCCTTCAAATTTCGAAAGAGTCTCCTCTTCATCTAAGTGTTGGTAAAATGGATTATCAAAAAAAGTGGACTGACAAGATAAGCTTTGAAGCTGGAATAAAAGGAACTGCTTCTCGATTTAGTAATGATGTATTGGTAGAAGAATGGATACAAAATAGTTGGACCGCTCAAGACCAATTTACACAAGATTATTCACTGAAAGAAAACATTGGTGCAGCCTATACTGCTTTCAAATTGATTCTTGATGAAAAAACCAACTTGAATATCGGACTTCGTTACGAATATACAGAGGTAGAATTGAGCAATCTCAACCAACCTACAATCAAACAAAATTATGGCAATTTCTTTCCAACTGCTTTTTTATCAAAAGAGTTAAACGAACAAAATCGAGTGCAACTTTCCTTCAATCGAAGAATCTCCCGACCTTCTTTTACACAACTGGCTCCCTTTGTTACTTTTGTAGATCCAAAGACGCTTTATATTGGTAATCCTAACTTACAGCCTGCTATTTCTAGCAATATTAAATTTGATTATAAGCATAAAAAAATTCTTTTTTCTCTGTCCTACGGTCATGTAAAAAATGGCATTTTTGGCTGGCAACCAAGAATCGACCCTGAAACAAATACGCAATTTTATACCACTGAAAACATTGATCAATCTGATTATTACGACCTCAGTATATCCATGCCAATCTATCCAAATAATTGGTGGGAAATTCAAAATTCAATCACGGCTGGTTATGAAAAAAACACCATAGAAAACGAAAAGCAAAAAGCTAGTTTTACCCAAAGAACTTTATCTGCGAAAAGTACCCATACTTTTACTTTACCCAAAAAATTCTTTTTGGAAATCGCAGCGCGATATCAATCACCAAGTTATTATGGTCTACTACAAGTTCAGAGAAAAGGATATCTCAATATTGGTTTACAAAAGAAGCTCCCCAATAACCAAGGAAAATTAAATTTTTCTATCAGTGATATATTCCAAACCAATATCTGGCGATCAAAAACGGTTTTACCCACTTTGAATTTAGACAACAGTAGTCGATTTGCAGTGGAAACAAGAGTAGCCCGGTTATCCTATTCCCGTACTTTCGGAAGCAGTAAAGTCAAAAAAGCAAGAAGAAGATCTGGAGCTTCCGCAGCAGAACAAAGACGAACAAGATAGATGGGAAATTTTGAATGCGAGAATCATTGAATTTTGAATGGCCTTGTTATGTGAAATTCGCGAGAGAGGGCCATTCAAAATTCTAGCATTCAATTATTTAATATTTCTAAAGCTTCCGGGTTGGCTTTTTTGAGTTCATTACGAAGTGCATGTTTGATAATCCATTGACAACTAGGTGTCGCATCTTTTGCCCATTTTTTGATTACCTTTATTCCTATCGGATAATTATCTTTTAAGATATCATTCAAGTTATTGGCAACTGATTTTTGAACATATTTTATTGGGTCATTTTTCAAATTTTCTAACACTGCAATTACAGGCATCGGGTTCACTACAAACAAATTTATTTTTTTAGCCCAAGGCAAACGACTTCTAATCCCTTCGCTCGCCAAACGTCGAACATGAAAATTTTTATCTTTCGACCACTTCATGACTAATTTCATGGTTGCTTTGGGATATCGTTCAAGATAGGGGCGAATAGCATATTCTCCTGTATTTCGTTTGGTAATTTCTCGGATCGCATCCATGGATGCTTTAAAATGATCTAAACCATATTTTTCAACATATTTAGCGATCGGCATGATCCAATATCCAACTTTAAACATCCCTGTTTCAGCTTCATTTTCTGGTCCTAAAATTTCAATCAAAATCTGGAGAGCGGATAAATAATCTGATGGTAAAGATTGATGAAGTTGATCTGCAATGAATTCAACTCGATCTTTTAGTTCTAAATCACTAACGCCTTTATCAATGTTTTTAACAAATTTTTTAGATGGAAAATCAGCATACTCTACTTCTATTTTTTTTGCTAACATCTTAGCTAGGTCTTTATCGAACCAGAGTTTAAGTTGTTTATAAGCCATGTTTGGTTATTGGTTAAATAAATTAGTTAGAATTTTACGTAGCACATCGGTTCGGACGGCGTAGCCTTCAAATACATTTAGCGACCCAGCGAAATGAGTACCGACGACGGTTCCAGAATGAAGATCAATAATAGGAGATCCTGAATTCCCAGAAAGGGTGGCACAATCATGTTTAAAATCAAAATCATAAAGTGTTCGCACGCTTTTGATCAGTCCGGGTTGAAGTCGTTTTACATCATAAATATTTTTGAAAATTTTCTTTCTAGATATAGGCATTTTATAATCTGCACTTGGAAAACCGATGATGGAAATGAGTTGATTTATTTTTAATTCACCATCATACATAATCAAAGGAGGCGGTAGTTTTTCGCCATCCTTATTTATTTTTTCTACTCTAAGTATGGCGATATCTGGATTGTGGTCATATAAATTATGATCAGCCTCTTCCATATGGACCACTTCCAAAACTTTAAATTCTTTTTCCTTTTCTCTATTAAATTCTTCTTTAAAATCAATCGTTAAATTTTCACAACCTGTTTTCATAACATATTTACCTCCTTGCCTTTTGGCAAAATTGGCAGCTACATGTTCATTGGTGACGATCAAGTCTTCACTTAGTACCCATCCTGTTCCTGAAGGTACTTTCGTTCTTCTTTTCTGTATTTCAAAAATCCCAACCGAACGTAAACATTTTTGGATGTTATCTCGATAATGATTGAGAATAGAAGCCCAAGGATTTTCATCAGAAAGGTAAAAAGAATGATCTTGAATGATAATAGCTGGTCTCGTAAAATCGTGGTTTATAATCCGCAATAACAGATCTTCTTCTTTTAAGTTACCTTCAATAATCTCATTTATTTTTTCTTGGCTATCTGGCAAAAATAAATCTTCATTTCCATGAAAATAATCCAAAGCTTTCTGAGTTGAATCAATTTTCAATTGTAATAAACGATCTAAAATCTTTTGTGAAACACGTTTCATTTTTATATTTTTTGACCCACTTCACTCGTCAACTATTTCATAGATTTTTGTACTCCTTTTACTAGTTTGACAAAATCCTTTTTATCATTATAAATATGAGGTGAAACTCGAACATAGTCACCACGATAAGATACGATGACTTGATCTTTGGCCCATGTCTTTTTTAATTTTTTCAGGTTCACTTTTTGAGGTAATCTAATCCCAAATAAATGTTTACTTCGATACTCATCCGCTTCGATAAAACATCCCATTGATCTCAATTCTTCCACTGCACCTTTCGATATTTTCTCACAATAATCCTGAATATTTTCAGGGCCCCATTTAATAATTTGTTGAAGTGATTTGATAAACATCGGAACTAAGGCAAAATTACTAGACTCTCCTACGGTGTAGCGACTCATATCTTTTCGAAAACGTGATTGATAATGGACAAGACGCCCAAAGTCATCACTATTCAATCGATTGAACCAATTATTTTCGATCGGGTCTCCATTTTTAAAATAATCTCCATAATAAGCCAAACCAATTGAAAACGGTCCCATCAACCATTTATAACCGGCACAAATTAAAGCGTCAGGTTGAATCGATAGATTTGAAAAAGGTAGAGCACCAACAGATTGTGTTCCATCTATAATTAACAATGCATCATGGATTCTGGTTTTGAGTCGAATAGCCAAAAGGTCAAATAATGTTCCATCTGCCCAATGCACATGTGGGAGAGCTACTACTGCTGTTTTTTTATTAATTGCTTTTAATATTTTTTTATTCCAAGCTTGTCCTCTATTTTTAAGAGACTTGGGTGCTTTAATAAATTTTATTTTGGCTTTATTCGCTTTAGCCGCTTTTGCCCATGGATACACATTGCTTGGAAACTGTCCTTCTAACAGTAAAATTTCATCGCCTTTTTTTAATTTTACATTATTCACAACATTAGCCAAAGCATAAGATACCGACGGGATAATCGCGATGTTATGTACATCTTCTGCATCTATCAATTGTCCAAAATTTTTACACAGTTTTTTGGGTGTTTTAAAAAAATCGGGCCCTTTAATCATATGTGGAAGTGATTTTCGGGCGATAGATGCTTGACCAATTTTTTCTACATCTCGATGGAGGGCCGCCATGTAAGCTGTATTCAAATAACTAACTGATGACGGAAATTTAAAATATTTTTTCTGATTTTTCATGAAGGGTTTCACTTAGAAAACATTAAAAAGTCTAATTTTACATCAAGAATAAATGTACATCTAAATATCAAGATAGCAAAGCAATCATATTTATAAAAAATCAATTAATCTTCTTTTACTTCGATTTTTTTCCTACCTTTAAACTAGATAAAATGCCCTTCGATATTTCTTCCCAAAACTGTTTTAACATTATATCTCAGATTTGAAAATGGTCCTTTTTCATTTAGAAATCAGGTAATGCTTTTGCTCGTTCTAGCAATGTGAACTCCAAATAAAAAATATTCTTCGTTTTCATTTTCTCTGATTTTTTTGGATTCCAAACAATTCATTATATTAATTATTCACATAAAAATTAATCATGAAAAATACGCTCTCTTCCATTACTAAATATTTACAAATGAGAATACTGATCTTCCTATTTCTTTTGTCTGTCTCTTTTTCATTGCAAGCGCAAACAACTTGCGGTGTCAACTATAGCACCACAGAAGGTAGCATTAGTATTTCAGACTTAAATGCTGAACATGTTATTCTAAAGCTATTTAATCCTAACTGGACTATCAATTATCAATGTGTGGATGATTGTAGCGATCCAACAAATATCAGTGGTTTAAGTGCTGGCATTTATCACCTTACGGTAAATTTGTATGATGTCAATTGGCAACCAATTTGTGATTTTACAGAAGACGTTGAGATCACTGGTGGAGGTTCTGGATGCACAGACAATGATGATGATGGTTATTGCCAAGCAGATGATTGTGATGATAATGATCCAAGTATTCCAACTACTGCTGGAACATCCTGTGACGATGGTGATCCTACTACCAATAATGATGTGATTCAAGCAGATGGATGTACTTGTGCTGGTACGCCAATTAGCGGAGAATGTAACCCAACATTTGTTACCACAGGCAATAGCATTACTATTTCTGGCTGGAACAGTCCTCACGTAATTATAAAAGTTTTTAATCCCAATTGGACCATTAATACACAGTGCATTGATGACTGTAACGATCCGACAACAGTTAGTGGCTTAAGCCCAGGAACCTATCACCTTGCCATCAATTTGTACGATGCTAGTTGGAGTGCAATCTGTGAGATAACTGAGGACTTTGTCATTACTGGAGAAAGCCCTGATCTTCCTGATTTAGATCTTGCCGATTTTCAAGCTCCTAGTAGTGGTACGCTTGGCTCAGTCGTTAATTTTACCGTTGATTTGATCAATGATGGAACTTCAATTGTTGAAGAAAACTATGTCATTAGAGCTTATCTCTCCACCAATACTTCTGTTGGAAATGGAGATACCGAGGTTGGACAAATCACCACTGGAAGTACTCCTATTGGCATCATTCAAGATGTACCTGGTGCCATCACGATACCAAGTAATTTTACTCCAGGAAGTTATTTTTTAATTCTAAGTGTGGATGATGATGATGTCATTCTTGAAACTACCAATGGCAACAATTTTATCCGAAGGTCTTTTACGGTGGAAGAAAATAGTCAGAGCGAAGAATGTGCTTTTTTCCGTACCTATGGTCCTTATCCTAGTGCTAATATTGAAGATGAATTAACGGGTTGTTCGGTAGAAGAAGTTGGCGATCAGTTTGTTATTAATTGTACTAGTCGAGCCACTTTTACCACTCCAAGAACTCAGAGACGAGTTGTTTTGACCACCGAATCTAATGGTGATCTAGCCTCTGTAACTGATGAGTTGGAAACGCTTCCACCAACGAATGCATTTAACGAATTTTCTACGACAGTAGAAAATGGAGAAATGATTTTTATACAACAAGATGTTAATAGTGGCGATATCATTTTCAGTAGGGTCATTGTTCCAAATATTGATCCCGATTTAACTGCCTTCGAGGTAACCAATGCTCGAATCTATAGGGTGCCTGGTGGACTTTTAGCTAACGGCACTTTGATTGCTCAGAATCCAAGTGGTGAATTTTCATTTTTATATTATTCTTTTAAGTTTAATCCTACTGGAAACTTCGATTTTCAAAATTTTTATGATTCTTCTGTTCTGCTTAGTTTCTCTTCTACTGTAGATCTTCTTTACGCAGATAATAATGGATATCTTTTAGATTTCTTTGAGCCCGATGCAAGTAGTTTTTCTTTTATCCAATTTGATAGAAATGGCGCTTTATTATGGAAAACCAATTATACCGGAGACCTTCCTTCTAATTCTAAAGGTAAAATTGAAGTCAGTGCTGATGGACGCTTTGTCTATGTTGTGAATCGAAATAATGGTCGAGCATTTCTCGACAAAGTTAGACGTTTTGATGGCTTTAAAGTTTACAAACTTAACTTAGGCGATGTACTTAGTCCAGATGGTCCTTTTACATTGAATGAAGATGTGAAAAGTTTCATTCTTACACCAGATGGTGGCGTAGTCGTAGGCTATGATTACACTATTCCAGGACTGAATGAAGGTGGTTACGAATATGGAAAAGTCGATGGTGGTGGAAATTTAGTTTGGTCTCTAGACCTGGGATTCCAATATGGTTTGATTCCTCAAATCATGACTGCGGATGGTGGATTTCTATTTGTTAATCCTAATATTGGAACGGATCAAATTACGGTATTGAAAACTACTTCTACTGGTGATCGACTCCCGATATGTGATAGCGCCCCTCCAATTGATGAGATTGATCTTCCATGTGATCTAAGCTATACCATTGAAAATGGGACCATCAACATTGCTGGTTTAGGGCTCAATGCAGGACATGTAATTGTAAAGTTATTTGATCCTAATTGGCAAACTGTTTTTACTTGCACGGATAACTGTGGAGATCTAATTTCGATTGATGGATTAGGAGATGGAATTTACCATTTGACTGTTAATCTTTATGATAACAATTGGCAGCCTACCTGTCAATCAACAGATGATATTCCTTCGGGAAGTGCCCTTAGAACTGAATTAGATAATGGTGAATTGGTCCTCGATCAACTTAGAGGAATTGTATTAGACAAGGTCTTTCCGATCCCAGCAAGTGAGCAAATCAACATCACTATTTCTGCTAAAGAAGCAAGTACTATCCAAGCGGAAATCTTTGATGGCCAAGGCAGAATCATTGAGTTAAAAACGATTGATCTATTAGAAGGAAGCAATCGTTTCCGTTGGGATATTGACCAATTGCCTTCTGGAATGTATCAAATTCTTTTTAAAACTGCTAATCGACATACACCCATTCGGTTTATAAAACAAAGATTGTAGCTGTTTTTTGTTGCCTTAAAAAAAGAAGAGAATACCCAAAGAATATATGTTATTTGACCTTTTTGTGTATTCTCTTCTTCAATTTTACTCCATTCATTTCTATTTCTTCTTTCCCTTGGCATTATTTTTGAAAATCTTATTAGTATCTCATCCATTCTCATTCCACATAACATATCTCTCTCATCGTTATCCTAATCAATAGGATTTTCTTAATCAACTTAAGACTACAACCATATTTGATTTTTCATAATCGGCTATAAGATATCTCTCATATACTCAAATAAGTATACTACTTTAATAAAACGAATAGCTATTTTCTCTAAAGATGTAGCACCCAAAAAAATGACTGCGAATAATGAATGTAAATAATCCCAAGCAAAATAGCGCGTCTATTTCTATAGATGCTACACAAAAAAAGGAAACCAATTCAGATCTAACCGAAGTAAAATTTAACTGCTTATATCAAAACATGTCTGATGCAGTTATTTTATATGATTATGAAAAAGAGAAAATATTAGATTGTAATCCTTCCTCTTTGAAATTACTTGGCTATACTAAAGATGAATTTCTTCAACTCAATCGTTTTGATCTAATTCCTCAACATTCTAGTTTTCTTCCCAATATTGATGTTCACGAACACATTAGGAAAGAGCATAAAACTAAAGTTTATAAAGGAGAGAATATTATTTCATACGTTGATCTAATACCGAAAAAAAGTGGTAGAGTAATTGGGAAAACAAATATTGTCCCCATCCAGAAAAATAGTTATCAAGCTTTTGTCATTGTTCATGATATCACTCGCACAATAAAACAGGAGAGAACTTTAATGAAAAATGAGAAAAAATATTTAACCATTCTCAACAATACTCAAGAAGCCATTATTTCTTTTTCTTTAAAAACCAAGTCATTCATTGATTGCAATGATAAAGTTTGTAATATTTTTGGTACTGAAACGAAAGAGGATTTTTTAAAGAATTCTATTTGCTGTTATTATACAGACAAATTTAGCAAAGGTTTATCCGCTCAAGAGTTTTTACAACAGATAGCAGAAAAAACAGTCAAAGCAGGCTTCTATGATTTTGTTTATCAATCTTGCAAACTAAATGGAGATCCTTTTATTGCAGAGGTAAGAACAGTTTATGATGATAGCGAAAAAAAACATCCTAAAATCATCATTTTTGTTAGAGACATTACGGATCAATATAATGCACAACAAGAAAAAGATCGATTATTTCACCAACAAAAACAAATGTTGGATTCAATCCCAACACCTTTCGTATTCAAAGATCTTCATAACAACATTTTAGCCTGTAACAAAGCTTTTGCTGAGGCCATTAATATGGAAAATACAGAGAAAATAGTTGGAACCAATATAAAAGCATGGGTTACTGAAGAGGAACTTAAAGTTAGTGAAGCAGACAATTTATCTATTATAAATACCGGTAAGTCTCTTACCAGTAAGCTTCGGAATTATCTAAATAAAGATGGTGAAATTAGATGGTATACCAATAATAAAACGCCTTTTATTGATAAAAAGGGAAACATTACTGGGATCTTGTCCTGTATGTTTGATGTAACAGAGTTGATTGAAAAAAACAAACGACTCAAACAATATATTGAATCTAATAATCAACTAGAAAATTTCGCTTCCATTGCTTCCCATGACCTTCAAGCTCCCTTGAGAACCATTCACGGTTATACGCAACTACTCCAGAAAAAATTAGAAAACAAAATAGATGCTGAAGAGGAAGAATACATGAAATTCATTCTATCTGCTACTAGTAACATGCGTCATTTGATTAGAGATTTGAGAAGTTATTCTCAAATAGATTCTACAAAATTAAACTTATCCAAATTCTGTATGGATAGAATGGGACAGGAAATCACTGCAGAATTAAGATCCTCTATAAAAGATTCAAATGCCAAGATATATCATCCTAAAAACTTACCTTGTATCATTGCCGATCGAATAAAAATCAAACAATTGTTTCAAAATCTTTTATCCAATGCCTTAAAATATATTCCTGAAAATTGCACGCCAGAAATTCATATTTCTTTTGAAGATCGTCCAAAGTACTGGTATGTAGAAATAAAGGACAATGGTATCGGAATAGCCGAGGCCAATCAAAAAAAGATTTTTGAATTGTTCCATAGGCTTCATGGGAATAGCCAATATCTCGGTACTGGGATCGGGCTATCTTTGTGTAAAAAAATAGTTGAACAACATCAAGGTACCATTGGAGTCAAATCAACTATTGGAGAAGGAAGTACCTTCCATTTTACTATCTCGAAAAACATACAAACCATTGATGAACTACTCATGAGATAGACAAATTTTTTACTAGAAAAAACAAAAGGATTAAAAATACACGGCAGGTATTTTTAATCCTTTTGTTTTTTAGAACTGTAAAAATAAAATACTACTTCTTGGAAATTTTTGTACTATGCGTACCACTTCTGGTAAATATTTGCACGATGTAAGTTCCTGCGTTCAGTTTGCTTAAGCCAGATAAATGATGTGTATGTTTCCCATTTTCTACACTTAGACTTTCTTCGATTACCAAATTCCCTAACATATCAAAAATCTGAACTAAGACTTTTTCTGAAGTCGATAATTGAAATCCAATCGACAACTGATCGTCAAATGGATTTGGAAAAACTTCTACTAATTCAGGTCCTCCTTTAAACACAACTGATTGAATGGTAGAAAAATCTTCTTTCCCATCCCAATCTAAAAGTCGAAGTCTATAGTAATTAATTCCTTGTGCTGGATCTTTATCTACAAAAGAATAATTGATCAATTCTTCACTATTTCCCATCGCATCTAACCATCCTATTCGGCTCCAATTTTCACCATCAACACTTCTTTGGATTTCAAAACCTTGTGCATTTTCTTCAGTAGATGTTTCCCAATTTAATAAGGCTTCTTGACCACGAGCTTGTGCTGTAAAATCAGATAAAGCAATTGGCAGCGCTAAAATATAAGTCAAATCTAAAAAAGGAGCTCTACCATTTCCTGGTGCACCATATGCTTCTGACATGTGTTTTGACAAGCCAGGATGTTCTTCCGAAGCAAAAATTTCGTAATTGATAATTTCTGTGTTTTCACTTACTCGATTGATTCTTATCATTTTTTCTCTATACTGCATGCCCGATCGTTGAACGACTTCGTCTCCTCTTGAGATTTCATTCTCCGTAATTGTTCCATCTGGGAAAGTTACTTTTTCGACCACTCGCGATTCATAAACAGGTACCTGTTGTGCCAACTCCACCTCTACTGGCAATCGAGCTTGTGCTCCTCCTCCATCATAAAAATTCACGTATTCTACCGACCAATCCGCTTTATTAAAATAGACCCGAAACTGAGTCAAACCTAATGGATTGAAATATCCTAAAGCCATTTCATCCACATCAATTCGGATGGCATCATTGTCCTCCAAGGCTTGCCCATGAAAGCAACCTATATCACTTGCATCTGCAGGAAGTATTTCATTACCATCTGTCCATTCTAGTCCAGGAGATGCGCCAAAGTGACCATTCTTTATATCCAAAACTGGCATTCTTCCATCAGTCTTTTCAAAAGGGTTATCATTTTCGCTGGAGCGAATCATATAAATACTCGCCCCAGTAACGATGGCATTATCTGGTAAAAAACTTGTTTCAAAAGAAAGGATACCCCGATAATCACTCGTAGGATTACTCCATGCACAACAAAATGGACCATTATCTCCTACTCTGATTCCATTCCCATCGGTCGTCTCACCGATGACATCTACATAACCATCGTTAATGCCATCCGACCATAGAGTTGTGAAAGGTTCACCACCATTGCTTCGAAAAGCTTCAAAGAAGATATTATCCATCTGATGCTTAATTTTATATTCAAAACCATCCACATCCAAATGAATAGGATCTGCAGCCACAATCTCCGCAAGCCCACAAAGACCAACCCATCTAAAGTTACTTCGATCCGAAGGATAATTGACATTTCCTCCTGGAGTATAAGGAGGTGTTGGGGAGGGTAAGTCAACCGAATAGGGAGGTAATACATCACCAGAGTTATCATCATTCCCATAGTAATATTGCATCAAACCCAATTCATTCGCATAACTTACTCTTGGATCAGAAGCCATGCCTGCGCGGATGCCTTCGACCGCTTCCATCATCAAATTAATTTCCAAATCGGTTACCAATTCTTGTGGATCAATTTCTCCATTGTCATTATCATCGCGACTTAAATCTTCTCTTTTAGGACAAGCATAAAAACCACAGAAAAAAAAGTTGACATTAAAATTAGGATAGTCATAACTACTCATGACAATATTCATATTTGGATTAACGGCCCAAATTTCATCCATGATATATTGAATATTCATTTGCACGGTATCAAACAATCCAACAGATGATCGCCAAGGATCTGCATCCATATTTTTGTACCAGCCACCGCCAGATCGCCCCGCTAAAATATCATTTCCGCCAAGGCTCAATAAGACATGATCAATCGTTGGATTAGCCTGTATTGCGTTAATCAAGCTTTGTAAATAGCCATAATTTTCTTGATCTGCCCATTGTCGAGCTTCACTTCCAGAGACCGCATAATCCATGATTCCTACTGGAGTAGAACAACCGATTAAAGTTTCAAAAGTTTGACTATTAGCAGCTTTATCAGCATGACCATAGGAAGCTAAAAAAGTATTATGCGAATTGTCATCCGCCATAAATTGTGCCCAACTATCTCCAGCAATAGCGATCCTTGGTACCGGGTCACCTCCATTACAATTCGCTGGTAACTGAGCAAGGGATTTTTGATTAAAAAAGAGTAATAAAAACAATAAGCCTAATATGTAAGTATTGCTTTTCATAATTTGTGTTATTTGTTTGGTAAAATTTGTGTCGGGTATTATTTCTAATTTATAGCACTATTCCTCAAAAGTTACAACAAAGTGTTGATGATACCTTTGTCGGATGCTGCGTGCTAAAAAATATTGTTTTACTGGTAAAATGGGAGTTAGATCTATAGGTCTGCCTCAAAAGAATGGTCGAGTTGGATTCAAGTAACTCATAAATTATTTATAAAAATAATAAAAAAATACCATATCAAAAATTTAGTGTCCTGTAATTGATCAAAAAATGTGGGGTAAATACTACTTCAACATTTCTTTTACAAAAATTCGATTATTATTATTTACACATTTTAACTCATCTATTGTAAGTAGATTGACCTAATTATTTATCAATTATTGACGGTATCTTTTTTCCTTGACGGAAAATAAAATACCATCTCTTATAAAAAATAAGCCAGAATTACAGGGCAATTTCTGGCTTATTCATAGCTTATTCAAATGTTCTACTAAAATTTATTTTAGCATCTTTACAAATTTTTCAGTCCAAGTTTTTCCATCCCGTTGGATGACTATCCAATAGGTTCCACTTAAATATTTTTCTACATTCATCCGCAATGGAACAAAAGTAAAATTAGGTATGACTTGTCGATCCATCATTACTCCTAAACTATTATAAATTCGAATTTCACCTGATGTTCCAGCAAGATGGCTTATGTCAATACTCAACCAATCAGCAGTAGGATTCGGATAAACCAGTATCGCTTGTTTCTTCTCAAAATTAAGTTCTTTGCTCTCTGTATATCTTGAGCTTCCATCATTATAAACTTGTAACAGACGATAATAATTTTTCCCAACTAATGGAGATACATCTTGCCAATCTCGAGCAACTGCCGTTTGTCCTGAACTAAGATTTTCCATGGTTCCAATGACTTCAAAACTTTCATTATCAGCAGATCGCTCCAATTGATAATAGGCATCTCTGTCATTAGAATTACTCACCCAATATAGTCTAGCCTGTGCCCCACTTCTTCGTACATCAAAGTGTAAAAATTCAATGGCAGATGTTTGCGAAGTGCTTGCAGGTAAAATATTCACCACATAATCTTCCACTTCTCCATATTCAAAAACAGTACAAGAAGGTGGTCCATCACCATTTTGCATAGCAATTCTCATACGTGTCGGACCAACAGGAATGTTATTAGGGATGTCTAAAAATGAATTAATCATTCCTATTCCTCTAGTATCTAAAACCATTTCATTCGAATCATAAAAATCTCCATCTTGGTTAAAATCAATCCAAACTCGCCAAGCCTCCGTATGATTAATCCAGCTATAACCTGGAGTTAAATCAATTTCATAATTTTCACCTTGATTCAAATCCGTCAGGAGATAGGTAAAATCACCATAACCTTCTTTTGAAGAAAAATTATCAATATCTTGTAAAGTAACTCTTTGTATCCATTCATCCCAAGGTTGCTCCCCTCCTGATTCACAATATTCACCTGTACTTGGAGGCGTCGAGTTATCCTCAATGATAATCGTATAATCCTCTACTTCTCCCCTTCCATAATTCCCACAAGCATCAGCATAGCCTGTTTTACGCATCGTCACTCGCATTCTAGTTTCTCCTAAAATTGCATTTGAAGGTACTCCAAAATTAATGAGCTGTCCATCTTTTGCAAAAACTTTCACAATTTCTTCTTCTCCTTCAAAGCTACCATTTTGATCAAAATCAATCCAAACTCGCCAATGTTCTTTAAAATTATTTCCACTATAACCTGGCCTTAGATAAATACTATAATTTCCATTTCTGTGTAGCACCGTACTGATATTTGTAAAATCACCATAGCCTTCCTTTCCAGAAAACTGGTCTATATCTTCTAAAGTTACTTGCTGTATCCATTCATCCCAAGGACTGAATCCTCGAGCACTACAATAAGTCCCCGGATTCGTAGCAGCATCAATACTAATGGTAAAAGAACAGGTTTCCACATTTTCACAATCATCACTCGCTTCGTAAGTAATCGTATAAGTACCAATATCAAAACTACTTCCAGAGAGTGAACCAGATATTTGATTGATTCCTATACTATTTGATGGACAAGTCGTCATAGCTGATGGTAAATCCCAGGTAACAACTGCTGAAGTCGTAGCAATGGGTGCGGTAATCGTTTGATCATTTGGACAACTTATATCTAATGTCGCTGCATTGCCTGCAATAACTGTTATCTCAAAAGAACAAGTCTCCACATTCCCACAATCGTCACTCGCTTCATAACTAATCGTCGTCGTCCCAGCTTCAAAAACACTTCCATTGGATAAGCCATTCGTTTGTTCAACATCTGTATTAGTCGACGGACAGGTCGTACTCGCCGTTGGAATATCCCAGGTAACAACTGTAGAAGTCGTACCCGTCGATGCTGTAATGGTTTGATCATTTGGACAAGTCAAATCTAAAATACTAGGAGTTTCATTTTCAACAATATTGAGTATATAGTCTTCTACCTCTCCTAGGAGAAAAGTTCCACAAGAAGTCTGAAAACCACTCGAACTCATTGCTATCCGCATCCGAGTATTTCCCAACAATGCACTACTTGGAATTGAAATAGTAGATTCCAAAACTGCTGCTGTGGTTCCATTCGGTGGTGCAGATAAAATTTCTGTCAATGCTACTTCTGAAGGTTCTTGAAAAATTCCATCTTGGTTGTAATCAATCCATACTTTAAAATACTCGTCATAAGTTAACCAACTGTAACCAGCTGTTAATTCAATCGAATGAGCATTCCCTCTATCCAAGTCCGTTGAAATATTTGTAAAATCGCCATAACCTTCTTTAAAAGAAGTATGATCAATATTGGATAATTTAACTCGGCTAATAAATTCATTCCAAGGTTCTTCACCAATGGCATCACAATAATCTGTCGGACCAGAAGGTGGCGAATCAACTATTACGCTAATGAGAAAAGAACAGGTTTCAACATTTCCACAATTGTCTGTTGCTTCATAAGTCAGGGTAGTATTTCCTTCTGGGAAGGAACTTCCACTTGGCAATCCTGATGTTTGAAATACATTTAAACCGTTTGATGGACAGTTGGTCGTGGCTGATGGCGATGACCAATTGACTACAGCGGAATTGGTGCCAAAGGGTGTCGTTACATTTTGATCATTAGGACAATTAAGATCCAGAATTGCTTGATTTCCTAGCGTTACTGTTATTTGAAAAGAACAGGTTTCAACATTTCCACAATCGTCACTTGCTTCATAAGTGAGGGTAGTATTTCCTTCTGGGAAGGAACTTCCACTTGGCAATCCTGATGTTTGAAATACATTTAAACCGTTTGATGGACAGTTGGTCGTGGCTGATGGCGATGACCAATTGACTACAGCGGAATTGGTGCCAAAGGGCGTCGTTACATTTTGATCATTGGGACAACTAAGATCCAATATTGATGGATTGCCGGGAACCACTGTTATTTGAAAAGAACAGGTTTCAACATTTCCACAATTATCTTCAGCTTCATAGGCAATCGTATAAGTTCCTGCTGGAAAATAATCCCCGCTAGATAAGCCACTCGTTTGTGTTAATGCAATCGTTTCTCCCGGACAAGTTGTAGATGTATTTGGTGAAGACCAATTAACGATACTTCCAGCGGCTCCTGTTGATGCCGTTATAAAAATATTTGATGGACAATCTAGTGTCAATATCGGATCATTTCCTCCTCCATTTACATTTATATTGACATAATCAATCAAAGTATAATACTTTCCATCATTGGATAGTTGACTTTCATCCTCTACGAAAAAAGCCAAACGATAATTTCCATTTTGTGTAAACGTTACTTCTGTACTATAGCTATTGACATTCGAAAAGTTAACATTGCCAGGCCCGCTCATTACTTTCCATTTTACATCGCTAAATGAATTGTTTTCTCCATTGTATTCTGCACTTCCGTTTAGACTGGTTGTATTTGCATTGATATTTTGGTTATCACCTGCATCAATCGTATAACCCAAAGTTGTTCCTGGCCAAGGCCAAGGTGGAGTTTGCATCGCTGGAAAATGTCTTCGAAAGAAATCAAATCGACCATTCCAGTACTCTGAGGGCATTGGGTTATGACCGTTGTCTAACCAATGCATTAAAACTTTTTCACCAGAAAATTCATTGTGCGCTGCGAATACTCCAGCGGCTAAACTGATGTCATCTTCATAAGAAATATGATTTAAAACTGGCCCATCAAATCTTTTTGCAAAATTTATAACATCGTAATAACGTGTTGCTGCTAAGGTAGCTAATTCATGAGCAGTAGTCCCATTTTCTCCTCTTGATTTATGTATATAAAAAGGAAAGCTACTTCCTTTGTCATAATATAAACCTGCATGTTCCGCATGACTTGGATGTGCTATCGCAAGTAAATCAACTCGACTATCAATACCAGCAACCATAGTAGACAAGGCACCCCCTTGAGAAACACCAGTCACTCCCATATTTTCACCATCAAAGTCAGGTCGAGTAAAGATATAATCAATCGCTCTTACTCCTGCGAGCACTGCCCAGCGAAGATACATTTGGTCAGGATCATCATAAATATCTGGTTCGTAGCCATTGGGATCTGTTTGATCTGGCGGGACATTATGAATACTTATTTTCATAGAAATAGCTCCTCCTCTTTCTGCCAACAATCCATCGGGACTTACTAAATTGGGTACATTCCCAAAAGAAGGAAAAGAGACGATTGCAGGAAATGGCCCTGGCCCTGTTGGTATATTAATGTAACCATATACTCGGCGATTGTCTATTTGTGCTAAGTTAATTCTATACGTTGTCGTGTACTGATCTCCACTAAGGTATTCCAAATTTGCATCGATTGGAACATCAGCTAAATCAGCTTTTAAATCCGCCCAGAAATCGTCAAAATCATCGGGCTCTGCTTCCTCTTGCTGAATTTCATAAGGAGAAAAAATAGCAGTGGTTTGGTCTGTCTGACCAAACTGTGTGACCTCACAAAAAACAAAACCAGGTTCATTTAATGTAAATGGAATAGAGGCCTCTTGCCCGCTTGAAACATTGAATGTTCCTGTTGTTATTGGGGTAGATCTTTTATCATAAAAAATGCGGTATTCAAGAGTACCTGAACTAATCGGATTGACAATAAAATTCATATTTTCGCCCGCTTGATAAACATTATTTGCCTCGTCGGGCAAAACTTTTAATTGCGCAAAAAGCTCAGCCCCTGACAGTAGGAACAACAAGATGAAAGTGTAGTAAGAAAAAGGAGTACGCATAGTTTTGTGTTATCTAATAGTTTATTTGCTCCATAAAATAATGGAGGAGTGGATCCTAGTATAAAATAGATTTAGTGCTCTTATACCTTAAAAAGGGTATAAAATACTTCGCTTTAGGGCAGTATTTGGGAAGAATTGAAAAATGTAAGTAGATTGTGCTTAAAATGAGGGGGCCTATCTTAAAAAAGATGCCCAAATTTACTCATTTAAGACGAGAAAATAAAAAAATGTAACGAAATGGATTGAGGAAAATAGTTGAGACTTATTCCTAGTTCGTTCGTGGTTTTGATTCGAAACTATTGAGATAGTTTTTTAAAAGATATAATAACATGCAATTAATCATAAATAATCTGTAAAATATTTTCGCTATTAGCAAGCGCGCCAACTACCCCACGGCCAATGCGTTATACGCAAAACCATTCTGAGTAATTGACGAAATGTTCTGGCCTGTTTACTTTCTTCTATTTTTTTTAATGATAGCGACTAAAGCTGGAGGAAACCAATCATTAATGAAATTAATAAGGCCATTATAAAATTTCATTTTTATGGTGTCCTCTTTACTACGACCAATGAATGTTGTGGTCAGTCGTTTTTTATTTAGTGCCTTTATTTCTGCCCCAGATCTTCCATTAGTGTAATAGTATAATGCTAATGATTTCCTACTTCTATCTTTAGGACATTGTAATGGATCAGGATGTCCGTGCCATGAATCATCTGTAGTCGAAAATATCGCTAGTTTGTTAAACGATGGTAATATTTTTGTTATGCATTTACTTTTATCCTTTTCCCACAACTCAAAATACCCCCCATACTCCTCTTCCCAGTCTTCATTCAAATAAATTAATACATTTATTCTTCTATCTAATTTCATTAGTTTATGTTGGTGAAAATCAACATGCAATTTTAAATATCCTCCTTGTTTGATCTCATGAAAACCACCTCCCTGAAAATAAGGATCTGGCACTAAAGTTTCTTTGATTCCTGTTAAATTTTGTAAAAACTCTAGAAACGGTTGCGAATTAAGAAAGGAAACAAATGACCTTGTAACCGAGCCAAAACGATATATCCCATTAGACGCATACTTTGATTCGTTGGGATTAGAATAAAATATATCTTCTCTTTTTTTCCCTAAAGATGGAAATTCTGAAAGAACTTTAAGAAGCTGTTTCTCATCAAAAAAATCATCCAAAACAATATTTGGGAATGGAGGATTATTTTTATATTTATGATGCATATTTGAACCTAATTCTATAAGTTCCCTTTCTGACATTGTTATAAAATTCATGACTAAAAAATTAAATGCGTAAAATTTAAAATAAATCTTAAATCGTGTTCAAGTACTGACTGCTAAACGATAAATATCCAAATCGTCTTAGTCTTATCTAAGTGTATTAACCTCATAGATATAGTGCTTCCACACAAAAGATCCGATATTCGAATACATAATACTAAAATCTAATGAAACGCTGCATTATCAAATGTATATTTCCCGTCATTATTAAGAGTAGACTCATATTTAGCCATGAAAAAACATCAAAATCAAAAAAAGTATCCCCACTTGACTAGTACTCATGAATGATGGTCACCAACTTCTCTCGATCCCGTAAAGGAAGGCATGATATCCCAATAATTAATTGTAGTAGAAAAAATTTAGTACCTTAGGTGTGTTAATTAGCGCTCACAAAACAAGTGAAATACTTATGTGTACTTGGGATCTCCAAGGGCAAAGAAGTGAACATTTTGAATTTGAATAATGTCGAACAAAAAATCATTTTATTTCATTTTCGTCTTAGCTTTGATCAAATTGATTATTCAATTGATGGGCAATAGAAACTATGGATTTCATAGAGATGAATTACTACATTTATCGGTCAGTGAACATCTAGATTGGGGTTTTATGGAATTTCCTCCACTGATTGGATTAATTGGAAAATTATCCTACTTGATATTTGATTACTCTTTATCTGGAACAAGGTTATTTCCTACGATTGCTGGTATTGGTATTTTGATGCTTTGTGCTTTGATGGCAAAGGAATTAAAAGGAAATAAACACAGCATCTTCTTAGCTGGAGTTTGTGTTTTGGCGTTTTTACCTTTTTATAGAAACCACACTTTATTTCAACCAGTTGCATTCGATCAGTTCTTTTGGACCTTGGGATTTTATTTTATCATCAGGTTTATTAACTCAACAGATAAAAAGTATTTGTTGTGGACAGGAGTGACACTAGGAATAGGATTGATGAATAAATACACTATTTTAATTTGGGCTTTTGGCATTTTTATCGGTATGATTTTTTTTAGCAAAGGCAAGGTTTTTAAAAATAAATGGTGGTATATTTCAGGATTGATTTCATTGATAATAGTCTTACCTAATATCGTATGGCAGTTCCAAAATAATTTACCCCTTTTAAGACATTTACAAGAATTAAATGATAGCCAGTTAAGTCAATTAAATCCATTTGAATTTGGTTTAGATCAGCTCAACTATCCTTTTACTTTGGTGGTTAGTATTCTCGGTATTGGCTTTTTACTAAAAAGCAAAAATTATCGATCCATAGGAATAGCTGCGATTATTATTTTCTTTACAATGTGGTTTTTACAATCCAAATCATATTATGTTTTTGCACTTTATCCCGTACTTTTTGCGGCAGGTTCCGTTCAAATTGCTAATTGGTTGGACCACAAAAAAACAATATGGAATTATGTTGTTGCCGCCATACTATTCGTTCCTTCCATATCTTCCATTCCACATCTTACTCCTTTATTACCAATAGAAAAATATGTCCAACATTTCTCCTTAGAAGAACAAGAAGATGGCCGAGTTGAATTAACGGGTGACTATGCCGATATGTTTGGATGGGAAGAACAAGTCAATTTGGTAGATAGCGTGTATCAATCATTAAGTGAAAAGGAAAAACAGAATTGCGTGCTTTGGGCTGAAAATTATGGAGAAGCAGGAGCCTTAACAATATTAGGGGAAAAATACAATTTACCTAAGCCTATCAGCAGACATGGTACTTTTTGGAAATGGGGATATGGGAATGATCAAGCAGACGTTTGGATAAGTCTTGGGAATGAAAGGGAGGCTGTTGAATATGTTTTTGAAGAAACAATTTTAGTGAAAATGATTTATCATAAATATGCGATTGGTGAAGAGAATGGTATTCCGCTTTATCTCTGTAGAAAGCCCAAATTGAATATCAAACAATGGTGGAAAGATTATGAACCGTATATATTTGACTGAGTACTACAAGTTGATGAAAGTCTTAGGGTGCTCAAGTGTTCACGAACATTAACACGTGAATACCTGAACACCCTAAGACTAATAAAACTCTAATCATCCAATTTCAAAACTTGCAAAAATGCTTTTTGTGGCACTTCTACATTTCCGATTTGGCGCATCTTTTTCTTTCCTTTCTTTTGCTTTTCAAGTAGCTTTCTTTTTCGAGTAATATCCCCACCATAACATTTTGCGGTTACATCTTTTCGAAGAGCGGAGATCGTTTCTCGAGCAATAATTTTTGCACCAATTGCAGCTTGAATCGCAATTTTAAATTGTTGCCGAGGTAATAATTCTCTTAATCGACCACAAATCTTTTTACCAAAAGCCGCCGCCTTTTCTCTATGCACTAATGCAGACAATGCATCCACCGCATCACCATTCAACATAATATCTACTTTGACCAAATCCGATTGTCTAAAGTTCAATGGAGAATAATCAAAAGAAGCATAACCTCTTGAAATAGATTTTAATCGATCATAAAAATCAAAAACAATTTCTGCCAGAGGCATCTCAAAAGTCAACTCGACTCGGCTAGTAGACAAATAAACTTGCTTGGTCATGATCCCTCTTTTCTCCATACATAATTTCATGATCGGGCCAATATATTCTGGCTTGGTAATAATCTGTGAAATGATGTATGGTTCCTCTACAAATTCTAAAACAGAAGGATCAGGCAAATCATTTGGTGTTTTCACCATAAACTTTTCACTTCCTTTCTTTTTCGTTTTGGCATAGTAAGTTACGTTGGGAACCGTAGTGATCACTTCCTGATCAAATTCTCTAGACAAGCGCTCTTGAATAATTTCCAAGTGAAGCATCCCTAAGAATCCACAACGGAATCCGAATCCTAATGCAGCAGATGATTCTGGTTCGAAAACCAAAGAAGCATCGTTCAATTGTAGTTTTTCCAAACTATCTCGAAGGTCTTCAAAGTGTTCATTTTCGATAGGAAAAATCCCCGCAAATACCATTGGTTTTACATCTTCGAAAC
>CAYTVR010000075.1:0-29104 GCA_964441245.1 uncultured Saprospiraceae bacterium
AATTCCAGCCTCTTTTGCAATCTCCACACAATCAGGGAAAGGGAAAAAAGCATCCGAAGCCATGACCGCTCCGTTTAAATCAAAACCAAAATGTCCTGCTTTTAGAATCGCTTGCTTTAAAGCGTCGACTCTAGAGGTTTGACCGCAACCCATTCCTAATAATTGCTGGTTTTTAACTAAAACAATCGTATTAGACTTTAAGTGTTTAACACATTTGTTGGCAAACTTCAGGTCTTCCATATCTTCAGCTGCCGGTGCTAGATCCGTAACAGTTTTGAATTCTTCTAGCGTTTCCATTTTCAAATCGGTATCCTGTTCTATCACACCATTCAATAAACTTTTGAATGATTTCTGATTGACATGGTATTTTTTAATTTTCAATAAAATTCGCTTTTTCTTTACCATCAATTTGGCTAAAGCCTCTTCTGTAAAGTTCGGTGCGATCAATACTTCATAAAATAATTGGTCAATCTCTTCAGCTGTTTCTAGATCAATGGTATGATTACAAATCAGGATGCCTCCAAAAGCAGAAACATTATCTCCAGCCAAGGCAGCTTTCCAAGCTTCGAGAACGGTTTCTCGTGTGGCAACACCGCAAGCATTGGTATGTTTTAAAACAGCAAAAGTTGGCTTTTCATGCTTAAATTCAGCCATCAAATTAACTGCCGCATCAATATCTACTAGATTGTTGTAAGAGATCGCTTTTCCATTCAACTTATCAAACATCTCGGACATATCTCCATAAAAGACCCCTTTTTGATGTGGATTTTCGCCATAGCGTAACACTTTTGAAGCGTGAATACTTTTCTTAAAGGTCAAATCTTCTTCTGCTCCAATACTATAGTAATCAAATATCGCAGTATCGTAATTGGATGATATTTTAAAGGCGCAGCGCGCTAACTCCTTTCGATCTCCTAGATCCGTGAATCCAGCTTTCGTTTGTAATATTTCCAAAATCATTTCATATTGATCTTTGGAAGGTACGACCACGACATCTTTGTAATTTTTTGCAGCAGCTCGAATCAATGAGATCCCACCAATATCAATTTTTTCAATGATCTCACTTTCTTCATTCGTGTTAGCTACTGTTTCCTCAAAAGGATATAAATCAACGATCACTAAGTCCAACTCAGGAATATCATATTCTGCTAATTCTGCCAAATGTCCTTCTTCTCTTCTCGCCAATAATCCCCCAAAAACTTTAGGATGTAAAGTTTTGACCCGACCATCTAAGATGGAAGGATAAGAAGTTACGTTTTCTACTGCCTCTACTTCTACACCTAATTTTTCAATAAATTTTTTGGTTCCTCCAGTAGAGTAAAGCATTACTCCCTGTTTTTCTAATTCTCTAATAATTGGTTCTAAACCTTCTTTGGAAAAAACAGAGATCAATGCTGATTTAATTTTTTTTGGAGACATAGTATCAATTGTTTACTTGCAGAACATTAAAAAGATGTGCGAAGGTAAGGAGAAAGGGCTTAAATACAAAGATAATCTTAGCTTACTTACTCCGCTTAATGCTGAGTAAGGAGGAAAGAACAGATTGATATATCAATTTGGACTTTCTTCAAAAACCAGCTGCGATTCACCAAATTCAGGAACCTGACTTTTAGAACATCATTGGTCATATTATTCATGTAAACTCTCTTACCTTGTAAAAGAGTTTTGATCATGAGAATCAAGCGTGAAGCATCGGAAAATAAAATGAATTTTATAAAGCTATGAAATTTTTATTGCCCTTTGTTTTAATGTTCGTCATTGGTAATTTTTTTGACCGCTTCTGGCGGAAAATGGTCGAATGAATTGGCAAAGAAGAATTAACTAACGCCTCCATTCAATTACTGAAAGGAGGCGTTTTTTATAAAAAAATCAACATGAAAGTATCGATATCATTCATTTTTTGTCTTATCGTTTTTTCATCTGCTTGGTCACAAAGTGGAATTCATGGAAACGTGACAGATCGGGACACGGGAGAAGATGTTATTGGAGCTAATATCAGTTTTAAAAAAGACAGCCGTTTTATAATGGGTTGCGCTACTGATTTTGATGGGAACTATAAGGTAAATATTGATCCTGGAGTTTATGATGTCATCATGTGTTATATTGGATATCCAGATAAGCAAATAAATGGCGTAATGGTGAAAGAAGGACAAACAACTCGTTTGGATATTCAAACTTCTGATCCTCTATTAATGTCAGGTTACACTATAATTACTTGCTTTGATCCTCCTTTACTCCATCTAGATGACCCCACTTCAAAGGAGGATATAAAATCTATAAAAATCAAACGAACACCAACTAGAAACATAAAACACCTATCATCACTCGCAGCTGGAATTTCATTTCAAAACTAAAAGCCTAATATAAAAGGTGATCAGCATAAATAACACTGATCACCTTTTTTAGAGTAAACTTAATGATTGATTTTATTTTTTTTCTTCTACTCCATTGCCATTTGATTGAACTTGTAGGTTGAGAATATTACCCATATGATAGCAAGTTCGACAACGTGCTTCATATCGATCCTTTTCTCCAAGAACGACTGTTCCTTCATCCGCAGACAAGCGATAAGAGTGTGTTGCTAAATTTCCACAATGGTGGCAAATCGCATGTACTTTCGTAATGTACTCTCCTACCGCTAATAGTTGGGGCATTGGCCCAAAAGGTTGTCCCTTATAATCCATGTCTAATCCAGCAACGATGACTCGGGTTCCTCTCAATGCCAAGCTCTGACAAACGCTGGTCAAATTCATATCAAAAAATTGTGCCTCATCTACTCCAACTACTGCGACACCTTCTGATAATTCTAATAATTTAGAAGAATGATCTATCGGCGTAGAAAGAATAGAATTAGCATCATGCGATACAACTTGATCCGTTGAATATCGAGTGTCAATCAAAGGTTTGAAAATCTCTACTTTTTGGTTAGCAATTTTAGCTCGTTTTAAGCGACGAATTAATTCTTCTGTTTTGCCTGAGAACATCGAGCCGCAGATCACTTCGATCCATCCGCTGCGCTGTCCTTTAAAGTGAGGTTCTAAAAACATGGATTATGAGTTTGATATTTTTGATTAATTCGAAAGTGGAGGTTTCTCATGATAAAAATGCCAAAAAGCTACTTTTTGTAAGGCATTAGTTTTTTTAAGTCTACGTTATTTAAACAAATAACAATTTTCCCCGTAATTTTACAGTTAGAAGCTAAAAGTATAAAAATGATGTTTTATTTTAGAGCAGTTCCTATATTTATAGCTAAACTAAATATAATCTTCTATCGTTTAAATGCGAAGATAGATATTTCAAATTGAAAAAGCCAAGAATTATGAATTTGCAACAGGCTAATATTGTCCTAAAAAAAATTAACCGTTTATACGAAAGTATGATCCTCGATAGTAAGATTGATATCAATGAGCAGAAACTTATGCTTAGTTATATCCAACAACTACATACTTCTTTTTCGGATGAGGATACTCCAATCGTAAAAACGCCTTCTAAAAAAATAGAAACGAAGATCGTCGCTCCAGTAGCAAAAGTAACCACACCAAAAGTAGTAGAGCCAAAAGTGATCAGAGAAGAAATTCCTGTTAGTCCTCCTCCAGTGGTGGTTCCTCCTACGCCTAAGGTTGTTTCTACGCCAAAAGTCGAAGAGCCAATTGTTGTAAAACCGCCAGTAGTGGTTACCCCACCAGCTCCTAAACCAACTCCCGCTCCTGTTGCTATCACTACTTCGATTCCAGAAGAAGTAGAATCCTTATTTACATTGGAAAATAATCCAAAAGAATTATCTGAAAAGTTAGCTGCTCAACCGATTCGAGACCTAACTAAGGCGATGGGACTCAATGAAAAATTTCTTACCAGAGATGAGCTATTTGGGAAAGACAATGATGCGTTCAATAGTGCCTTGAGTAAACTGAATACTTTTAGTAGCTTCGAACATGCTACTGGTTTTCTGGCAGAATTAGCGACTAAATATGGCTGGGCCAAAAGAGGTAAAAAGAAAAAGGCGCAGATTTTTATCAAATTAGTTCGTAGGAGATATAACTAATATCGAACCATTGATTTAATAGCATCGTTAAAATAATCCCGGTTTTAGTTAAATTTTAAAACCGGGATTGTTTTTAAACGTTACATCAATACTATGATGGCAAAACCTACCTTGATGGATAGTATAAAACTACCATTGGTCTTCGTTGGACTATGGTGGCTGATTCAATTATTGCAATATGCATTTGGATGGGAGTTGGGCTATCTAGGTATTTATCCTTTATCCTGGTCAGGTTTAAAAGGAATCTTTATTGCTCCAATGATTCATGGAGATTTTTCTCACCTCATCCACAATAGTCTTCCCTTTTTGGTATTGAGTACCATGATCTTGTTTTTTTATCGCAGCGTCGCCATGCGAAGTTTTATCATGATTTATTTATTGACGGGGATTGCTGTTTGGTTAGGTGCTCGATCCGTTTTTCATATTGGTGCGAGTGGAGTTGTTTATGGTCTGATGACTTTTGTATTGGGGAATGGTTTGTTTCGTAGAAATATAAAATCTATCGTTTTAGCTTTGTCTGTTTTTATTTTTTATAGCGGGATGCTGGTTGGCGTTCTGCCAAATCAAGAAGGTATTTCTTGGGAAAGTCATTTGTTTGGTGCCTTGGTTGGTTTATTTGTTGCCTTTTTCTTTAAAGAAGAAATTGAGGAAGATGAATTAGAAGAAGAGATCATTGAAGAAGACATTGCAGACGAAGATCGGCCTTTTTTCCTCGAAAGAGATATATTCGATATGACACGGGAAGAAAGAAGATTGGCTGCGGAAGCGGAAGCTAAACGATTGAAAGATTTAGAATCAGGATGGACTTCTTCTGGAAGTTGGGAGGTGGAGTAAATGAATATTGAATAAGTGAATTTTGAATGGCCTTCTAGCGTGAGATTCGTGTTAGAAGGCCATTCAATATTATTTTAGATCTTTTAATTTTCGGAGAAAACCATTGACGCCTTCGGCTTTCATTCGTTTGAGTAATGTCTTCGCTTTTGCTCTTTCTTTATAAACGCCTACGACAACTTTATAAACGGTTTTCCCATTCAATTCATTGATGCTCACCACTACTGGTTCGCCAAAAAGGCTTTCTAATTTTTCTACTTGAATCAAGACATTTCCATATTCTGCGAAAGCTCCAATTTGAACTCCATAGCCTTCAGCTTCTTGGCGCTTGACACTAAATAAAAATAATCCTCTTCCTTTGGCAACAGAATTTTCGACTTCTTCTGGCTCAATATTCCCAGAATCCTTTAGGCGCATGGCCTCTGCAACAGCTCGATCTGCATTGATTCGACCATAGCCGTATTTAGGAGAATGTCCATTGACATATTCAGCAGGTGAACCAATTTTATCTGCCGTTTGGGTAATAATTTCTTTGACTTGTTTGGCAGTTAATTCAGGGTTCACCGAAAGAATTAAAGCACAAATACCAGCCACTAGAGGACAGGCACTAGATGTTCCACCAAAATGTTTGTGTTGATTACCTCGAGTTTGTCCGTCTCTCCAATATCGCCAATCTCCTGTTTCCCAAGCGACCCCTTCATCCCAAGATGCACGTGCGGCAGTGATGGGCCAATCTCCATTGGATGGTGCACAAATATCCACTTCTCTTCCTCGATTGGAATAATTGGGATGTTCATCTTTACTCGTACTTGCCGCTACTGCAATCACATCTGGATGAGCAGAATAAAAGCTTACAAAATCTAGATCATCATTTCCTACTGCGTATAGAACGACACATCCTTTACCATTCCGACCTTTTCTCGCCGCTTTGGCAATAGCATCTGCTTTCATGGGACTTAAATCAAAGGCTGGATCCGTTGATCCCCAACTACAACTGATGATATCTGCTCCATTATCGATACAATAATCAAACATTTTTTCTGTCGCTCGAAGGCTAAATGAAGTACCACTTACGGGCATAAATTTTGCATTCGGAGCAGCTCCTACAATTCCACTTCCATTGGCTGCTGCTAATGCAACGCTTGCACAAGGTGTTCCGTGGGTAAACCTTGGATCTCCTTGTTCCAATTTGGAGGAGTTGGTCCAAAGATCATATGGTTTATAAACTTTACTTTTTAAATCTGGGTGTTTAGTATCAAAACCATTGTCTATCACAGCGATAACAATTTTATTAGAGCCTTGATTCCCCATTCTTTTCCAAGCATCTACCACTTTTGCATCTGCGCCTCTTTTAATGGGCCAATTCGCATCAGCAATGATTCCATTATTTTTTAGATGCCATTGATGGGTGTATAGGGTATCACTTGGTTCATAGAACTCATAGTGTTCCACAAGTGCATCCAAATCTGGTTCTGCTAATTTGACCAATAAAGTGTTTTGTAATTCCTTAGCTACCTTTAGTGGATTAGGAGACTTGGCGGTTACTTTGGCAACGATGCGATTTTTGTCTCGTCTTTCGACTAATTTGAGTTTATACTCATCTAAGACTAGATCTTGCTCTTCAGAAGAAGTCCCTTCATGAAAAATGATATAAATTTCCCCAGTTGGTACCAATGGTTTATGGCTTCGTCCTTCAACGTAATAAACATGTGTACCAACGTCAATATCTTTTTTGTTACGAACCTCGTCTAGGCGTTCATCTAGAGACTTCCCTTGTCTGTCCAAGCGAACGATATTGAAACCACCTAAATTTTTAAGAAATTCTTTTTTGACATCTTTGGATTGGGCGAGCTCTTTTTGTTTTTTACTTTTTAATCCAACATAACGGCCACTTTTACGGAGAGTAATTTCGCCTTTACCACTTTTAATAGTGATTTTGCTCATTTTGAGTATGTGTTTGTTTTAAGTGTTTCCTAAAAAAAGGGAGAGGAGCTGTGGTAGCTCCTCCCTAACCCCAAAAAACCAAATGAAAACAATCTTTCTACTTATGGTTTTATATATAATAAAGATAAGTAAGTATTCTAGTTTGCGAAATTTCGCGTTTGCAAATTTACAGTAAAATTTTCACATATAATAATATATTTGTGAAATTTTATCTGATATAGTTGCTAATTTCTAAGAGACAGAGGGAGTTAATATTATTTCGATGTTAAATAAATATCAACGTTTGGTTACATCAAAACTACAATATTTCTATTTTATTTCCAAGTTTATTGACTTTAACTTCATTATTTTATGAGAATGACTACTACACGACTTTATTTTCATGAAACAATATTAGATCTAGATTTATGATTTTCTACGTTGAACATTTATAATTAAGAGAACTTCTGGTATCTGAATTTCTAGCCTAAGCTATTTCAAAGAAAGATTTTATTCTAAACCAAACCTACCGAACCTTTGTTAAAACACTCCTAAAACTAAAAAAAACAAACAAGAAATACATTTTCAAACAACATATTATATATTTTTATTTATATTTGTTTTTATCAATTGGATCCCTCTCTACAAAGAATCTAAACTTATTTTCAAAACTTACACTTTAATTTTAACAGTAACCCAAGGAGTGAGTGACTTTATCGTTAATCACTTGTCTAATATTATACATAAATAAAATATAAAAAGATTTTATTTATGTATAATTAAAAAGATTAGAACTTATGAAACACACGAATAATGTAATTTCCTTAGCGGGAAATCCACTACTACAAGAAGTATATACCATCTTGGATTCTCGGATTCAGTATATTGAGTATCAAGCTCAAAATCAATTTAAATTTAAAAAATCAAGGGAAAATTCTGATTCTTTGATTAACAACTTTGAGCAGATGCTTAGTCTTGTTAAAGAATTAAATCGTCGGCTAAAGTTATTACAAATTTTGAAAAGCTGGCTAAAGGATGATACCGTTCAAATCATTTTCCAGTTATTGACTAATAAAAAATATTTAAATTTTTCGGAAGAAAATTTAGAAGAAATTCTAAAAGAGGGCGTGATTCCTGAGAAAGTCTACTCTTAAACCATTCCTTGTATAATTGCAAACTGGATTAAGTCTGCACTAGATTTAAAAGAAAGTTTACGCATGATTTTTTTTCGGTGAGTTTCAATTGTGTGTTTACTTAAAAAAAGTCGTTCAGCAATTTCTCGGTTAGTCAAACCTTGTGCGACCAATGTTATAACATCTCGTTCCCGCATAGAAAGACTAATTTCCTTTACAAACTCATCTCCATTAATGTGTCGCATTTCTTCTTGATCTTTTTTATGATCTTTAGAATGCCCGCCAAGGCGAATAGACTTGCCTAAAAAAATCTCTCCATTTTCTACACTTTTTAAAGCTTCTAATATTTCTACCTTATCACTTGATTTGTGTAAATAACCATGAACTCCCATCCCCATTACCTCACGTACTAATTCAGGTTGCAAATAGGCTGAAAAGACTAAAATTTTCATTTTAGGAAAAAGTACTAATAATTGCTTTAAAAGATTGATGTAACTAAAATCAGGCATATTGAGATCTAAAAAAAGGACATTTACCTCTTTTTTTTCGAGAAAGTCCAATAACTCTTGGCCATTGGCAACTACCCCAGTTACTTCAAGATGCCCCTCATAACGCAAGGATTCGCGAAGTCCAAAAGAAACAATAGGGTGATCATCGGCAATTAATATTTTCATTCGTAAGTCCATTCAAAAGTTAGTTCTTCCAAATAAACTAAAATTAGTTTTTTTATTTATTTTAAAAAAACGCAAATATTAGGACCTAACCTCTGCTGCTCTTCCATGATAACAAAATATTCCCTTAACTCCTGATTATCAATAAGTAACCATGGCCCAAAACAACAAATTAATTCTTATTTGTTTTTATTTTAATGTAACAATACCCATTTAAAGGGATAGGAAGTTTAAGTATATAGTTATAATTTTGAACTCCCGAGTTACCTCTTGAAAACAATACCAAAGTCTTCTGCCTTGAAGTTTACTTCAGGGCTTTTTTTATCTAAAAAGAAAAATCAAAACATAAAATACTCATTCCGTTAATGCTCCAATCTATTTTTAGTAGTTGAAAATATTACTCTCTTCACTAGCAATTATAGAATATAGATATATCAAATACATTCAAAATATTATATGTAAAACTTGCAATGTTTCAAAACATATTATATATTTGTTTCATGCGTAGAATAATTTTCTACTCCCTTTAAAGCTCTTCAGAGCCTTTTTCTCCTTAAACTACCTTGAGTAAAATACACAAATCTATTCTTCTAAATGTCTAATGCGTTGGTTCATTTAAAAGGATCACATTTTTTTATTCAAGTAAATGAATGGTCTATATCATGGACACTACACAACATCCGGATCTTAAAGAAACTGTATTTGCGATCATTGACTCGCGAATCCAATTTATTGAATATGAACAAAATAGTTTATTAAAGGATTATAAAAATAATCCTCCAAATGAATCAAGCAAACAATTAGCGGAGCCGGCAATATTTAATCAGAAGCTTTCTAGCAAATTGGATAAATTGATTGAACAGATAGAATTTTTTAGTAAGCACCTGAGACTTTTAACGATTCTTCGGAGCCATTTAAAAAATGATAACGCAAATTTAATTTTTAACCTATTAACCAATAATCATTACTTAGATTACTCTGTCGAAAATTTGATTAAAAAATTGCAATTGAATAATTATATGGTAGCATAATCCTATTATTTCCTCATCTAACTCTTTTATATAGGATCCAAATACGAGTGAAAAGAAAGAAAAGTATTTATAATTGAAATGAAGAAACCAATCACTCCATTATTATAAATAAACTCATCAGATACACTTTGCTTAAAAGTATTTACATCTGAAGACGTAATATAAACAGTTGATCTTTACCCCTCTCGATAAAAATTCTTTTCCTTAACCTAAATGATTGATTCAATCATTTCAAACACAAATCCTATGATCGATAAATTCAACTTCCTATTCCTTGATGATTCTAATGAAGATAATTCTTACGTAGATTGCTTACTTAGAATGGAAGAACTTCCCGTAAAAGCGCACTTCGAAACTAATCCCGCAGAAGCTTTAGCCTATTTAAGAAAAGTAAGCCCAGAAAAATTTCCTAATGTCATTATGGTAGATGTAAACATGCCTATTATGAATGGTTTTGAGTGGGCAGAATGTTATTTACTAGAATTTTATCTGAATCATCCGGACACCATTATTTTTATGGTCAGTACTTCTCCAGAAATCGCCAAAAATAATGAATTGGCAGATAATCCTGTCATCGCTGGTTTTTTACCAAAACCATTTTCCAAAGAGTTATTTGATGAAAAAATATACGATAGCTTGAAGATGAAATTCAGTCGGATGGAAATGTCATAACTTGTTTTTTAAATAATTAATTATAATAATGTGTTGCTCGGTAAACCATTAACTATATCGAAAAATACATTTGCTTTTTACAAAAAACGACTGCTTTTTGCGTTTATAATGATAGAGCAGTCGTTTTTTCTTGCTCCATTATTTAAACATACTTAAGTGTATTGAAGAATCAATAGGATCTTTTCAAGACACTTGTGATAAAACTGTTACTATGGAAAATTTCTTCAAAAGCAATCTATTGCGTTTTTGTTACATTGGCGAATCTGTAAATGATTTCAATCAAATCAATCATCAGATCAACATTGATTTATTACCTATTCAGACGCAACTCCAGCCTAATTTATCTAAAGCTTTGTTTGATTTAAATAGAATTGCTCAAAAAGAAGCACCTCAAGTCATCATTCTTAACGCAGATCTTCCTGGCTCGCCCTGTTTGGAATTTTTACATCATTATCAAAAACACATCAGTCATAACTTATCGGAAACCCTTTTTTATATTTCTAGTACACAACAGTTACCTATCAATAGGTGGAAAAAAACTTTTCCTTTCCTAACTGGTTTTATTCACAAACCCTATGAAAAAGATAATTTTGAAGCCATTGCTACTCATTTATTAAATCAATTTTTACCTCCATTAGATTTAACGATTGATTTAAAATCCTAAGTAAACCAACAGAATAAGATCGATCAAAAATATATAATTGTTCTTATTCCATTCCTATCTTCTTAAAAATGTGACCTTCATTTTTAATGATATTCACTTTTATCTTTTATATAAAAAATCTACTGGCCTGATTCTTGCAAATTTGCAGACAACATCACCCTTCTAAAAAATTAAATTGCTTACTATCCATTATTTGGAATAGTAGCTTACTCATTTAAGGCTTTTCGGATGAATCAAAAAAAGCAATACCGCTTATTGATTCATCAAAAGTTTAATTTGTTCATTCCAAAAATCCATCTTACTATGAGAATTTCAGTTATTAAACTGATGTCGGCTTTGCTTAGCTGCGCAGTACTTATAACATCCTGTAGTCAATTATCTGATATCGAAGAAATTGATGATATCGAATTGAATGCTGAGTACGCCATCCCATTAATTAACTCCTCTGCTTCCTTGATTGAATTGCTAGATGCACATGAGGTCGACCTTAGCGATCTTCGAATCGAAGAAGATGGCAATTTTGTTTTTTCTTACGAAAAAGAAGGTCCCGCAAAAACGACTGATGAACTTTTCGAAGACATTCCAACTTTTCCTTTTGCATTAATTGATTCTTTCGTCAGCGTTCCCGCTAATTTCTTTCCAGACATTCAAGTAGATCAACTGAACTTAGCATCTGGTGGAATTCGCTTTGAAGTGGTATCACCTTATTTGGAGGAAATTGATTTCATCTTAACGATTCCTCATCTTAAAAAAGATGGTCAATCTTTTCAAGTGAGTCAAACTATTCCTGCAGCAACGATTACAACTCCAGTTCAGATTTCCATTCCTGAAATTTCTCTTGCGGGTTATGATTTCCAGTTTCCTGGGAATAACTTAGAAATGCGTTATGAAGCATACAATGGCGACAACGAAAGAGTTTTACTAGGCTTAGTTGCTGGCGAAGGAATTGAGTGGAAATACAATTATCTAGAAGGTTACTGGGCCAAAGATGTCTTTGAATTAGAAAAAGACACCCTTGAAATTGAGGTGTTTGAAACTGCTTTTGATGGCGATTTTTCTATTTCCAATCCAAGCCTAACTATCGAATTGGAAAATAGCTTTGGATTTCCAGTGATGGCGATCGTTAATTCTATGAAGATGATCAATTCAGAAGGACAAATGATAGAACTACAAAGTACTCTTTTTGACGACGGTCTTCATCTCGACTATCCAAGTTTAGATGAAGTCAATGTATCCAAAACAACGACTTTGACCTTTAATTCTAGCAATTCCAATATCGCAACTTTATTGAATAGTCAGCCTAAAGAGATTATTTATGATCTTGGCGTGATGATCAACCCTAATGATGATACCGAAATGAATGGCTTCATCACTGATCAAGGACAAATCAAAGCCCGAATCAAAACAGAAATTCCAGCACAAGGAACTTTCCAATTTGATCAAGAAGAACTCATCGATATTGATTTTAATGATGTGGAAGACATCGTTGAAGGATCATTTAAACTCATTACAGATAATGGATTGCCGATCAGTTCTGACGTTCAGTTCTATTTCATAGATGCTAATCAAAATAAAGTAGATTCTCTTTTTCTTGATGACCTTCATCTATTGGAAGCTGCTGCTGTAGATAACAATGGCGATGTCATGAATTCTAGCCAGTCTCAAGTAGAAGAAATAATCAATGCTGATCGAATGGCTAAGATTATAGATGCAAAGCAAATGATTGTCAAAACATCTTCGGCTACTTCAGGTGATGGAACTATGCCTGTAAAAATCCTATCAACTCAAGAGTTGAATGTCAAACTTGGGATGACCTTGAAAGTAAAAAATTAAAATTTTACCGAAAGACAAACAAGTATTTCAATAAAAATAAACCTTCTTCGACAAATCCTATGGACATGCATAAAGTGAGATAAAAAAGCGACCGGAGAAAGCGTTGAATTTCAATTTTGAATGTCTATACACAGAGGACTTGTCGAAGAACCAAAATAAATAATAACCCATGTCTAGAAAAATATATTTTATCCTTTTCCTTATCGGAAATATTTTTTGGAAAGCGAACGCCCAAGATTTAGGATTGCAAATGATGAATAATGTCATTCAGTCCAATAAAATAAATCCTGCAATGATGACGGATCAAAAATTCGTTTATAGTTTTCCTGGCTTTAGTACCGCTATTGGTAATTCTGCTTTTGCTTATAATGATTTAATTACCATTAACACAGAAGGCAAAAATGTAATCAATGGAGATCATCTTGTCAGTCTTTTATCAGATCAGAATGATGTATGGACGAGCCTAGATGTAGAAACTTTTAACTTTAGTTTTGGTGGAAAATTGTGGCGCATTTTTGTCGGACATTCTATTCGAGGAAATGCCATGCTCCGTTTCCCAAAAACATTGGCACAACTGGCCTTACAAGGAAACGCTCAATTTGTTGGTCAAGAAGTCAATATCGCTCCTACTTTTCAAGCGCAAGCTTATAGTGAATGGAGTGTTGGTGCAGCCATAAAATTAACCAAACTCACCGTTGGTGGTCGAATTAAACTTTTAGGTGGGATTGGTGATGTTTCTGTTGCTAAGAGTAAGGCAAGTATCTACACAGAAGATAATAGTATTTATGAATTAACGGTCAATTCGGATTACGAAATCAATGCTGCTGGCTTAATTGATATCAATGGTTTGGATGATATTAATGATAATACAGAATTAGAATTATTAGAAGCTACTGCAAAGGATTTTATTTTTGGTGGAAATACCGGAATTGGAATTGACCTCGGAGCGACTTTAGAAGTCACAGAAAAATTGAGTCTTGGTGCAAGTATTGTTGATATGGGTTTTATCAAATGGAAGAAAAATTCGAAAAGTTATACTAGCAATGGTTCTTATACTTATAAAGGAATTGATCTCTTGGATGTCATTGAAGATGATTCTGAAACCTTTGAAAATATCACGGATACTTTGGCAGATATTTTTGATTTTGAACGTGCTGACAAAGCTTATACGACAATGACTCCAACAAGAATTTTCTTGAATGGTTCTTACGAAATATCAGAGTTATTTCAAGTAGGTGCCATGTTCAGTACGCGTCATTCCGCAGGTAAAGTCAATCCAACGCTTGGTTTGATGGCTGGAATTAAATTAGGTAATATCCTTTCTGTCGGTACCATTGTCAGTCATAATAGTTTGACTAAAACTTCAATTGGTTTAAACGGAAGTTTAAAATTTGGTCCATTTCAGATCTTTGCACTTACCGATAACATAATGGCGGCATTCAAACCATTGGATCATCAATTTACACATGCTCGATTCGGAATGAATCTAGCCTTTAAATAACTGTAGAATAGAAAGTCAGATGATCATATCGATCACCTAGCTTCAACAATATTATTTCCTATTCATTAAGCCTCATCGCTCAGAGCGCGACGTTTTTCAATAGCAGAAAAATATCGCGTTCTGTTCTTTGAGGCTTTTTTCATACAAAAAAGTCCCTTTCCAAGTAGATAGCTGGTCTAACTCTATTCTTCAAAACACTAATTATTTTCAGATTCTAACTCGTTCATACCGTTAACTCGCATTTTACTACCGTATTCTCAATTTGACTTTTCTAATAAACATATATACTTAATTTTACTGCGAAATTACTGATACTACACAATTTCTGCCCCTATTAAACAAATGGGTAGTTGACCAAGATTCAGACCAAACGAGTGGTTATAACTTCTTCGTTTGGTCTGGGTCACTGGTATATTACCCAAAGAATTTTTATTAGTTTAGAGATTCAATTGTAGTACAATTCTCAGCGATGAGGATTGTGCTTTTTTGTAGAGGGCTGCCCAAATTAAAATGGAAAATTATTGCCCTTCTAACTCAAAATGTTAGAAGGGCAATAATTGTTTAAAAGATCTGTTCTCAATGGTCATTTAATCAGAAACAACTTCACTATCTAGACCTGCTTCCGTTCGATAGGATATGGCCAATAAACCAAGGAAAGTGATAAGCCCGTTGAGAATCAATAATTCGAATCCAAATTTATATCCAAAAAAAAGTAGTTCAGAATTCATATTGAGGACATAAGTAATGATCGGTGCGGCAATACAAACGATAGGTGCATATTTGTCTATAATAGGTCGTTGAAATAAAAAACCAAAAGTGTAAAGGCCAAGCAAAGGACCGTAAGTATAAGCCGCAATACGGAATATTTGTTCAATAACAGAGCGGTCGTTGACCAACCAAAATAGCATAATCACAATAAAGAGTAAAACAGAAAAACCAATGTGAACTTTAAATCGAGTTTGTTTATTTTTTGCTATTTCCTCTGGACTTGTTAATTCATTTTCATTTTTTTCAAAACCCAAAAAGTCAATACAAAAAGAAGTCGTCAAAGCGGTCAAGGCTGAATCTGCACTTGAATAGGCAGCAGCTATTAATCCGAGTATAAAAACAATTCCAGTTACCGGTCCAAGACTTTCTAAAGCGATGGTTGCGAATAGTAAATCACTATCTGGCTTCATGACTCCATTCACGATTTTGGTCGGCATTTCGATACCGACTTCCCCTGCATAAATGTAAAGTAGCGCACCAAGAGATAAGAATAAGAAATTGACAAACACCAAAACTACACTAAACCAAAACATATTTTTTTGAGCATCTCCTATGTTTTTACAACTTAGGTTTTTTTGCATCATATCTTGGTCCAAACCTGTCATCACCACAGCTATAGATGCTCCCGCTAAAAATCGTTTGAAAAAATTCTTTTTATCTCCCCAACCGTCTTCAAAGAAAAATATTTGTGAGTATTGGCTATTTTGAACAGTATCGAATATTCCTGAAATAGATAGATTTAATTTTTGTCCAATGGTCATCACCGTCAAAATAACAGCGGTCAACATGCATAAGGTTTGTAAGGTATCCGTCCAGACAATGGTTCGTATTCCTCCTCTAAATGTATAAATCCAAATGAGAATGATGGCTAATAGAACGGTGATCGCAAAAGGTATCCCAAAATGTTGCATTACAAATTCTTGCAAGACAATGGCCACTAAGTAAAGTCTAAAAGAGGCCCCTATCACTCTGGATAATATAAAAAAACCAGCACCAGTTTTGTAGGAAGCAGGACCAAACCGTTGTTCTAAGTAAGTATAAATGGAAGTTAGCTGCAAACGATAATACATCGGCATCAATATCGTTGCAATGATTAGATAACCTAGTAAATAGCCATAGACCATTTGCATATAAGAAAAGCCATCCGCAGCGACCCAACCGGGGACAGAAATAAAGCTCACTCCTGAAAGGGAAGCACCAATCATCCCAAAGGCGACTAAATACCATGGAGACTGTCGATTGCCAATAAAAAAATTAGAATTATCTGAATTTCGTCCAGTGAAGTAGGAGACTGCCATCAATATGGAAAAATAGAGCACAATGATGGTTAAAATCAAGCCCGGACTAAGTTGTTCAATCATGTTCGTTTAAATCAATCTATGAATTCGCAAAATTAAAGAAAAAAACTAATCCTGTACTTTTTTACCATAACTTAGATCTCCTGCATCTCCCAAACCGGGAACAATGTATGACTTTGCGGTCAATTCATCATCTAGAGCTCCCATCCAAACATGTACTTTAGGAT
The DNA here is from genome assembly GCA_964441245.1 of uncultured Saprospiraceae bacterium. Classification (GTDB taxonomy): domain Bacteria; phylum Bacteroidota; class Bacteroidia; order Chitinophagales; family Saprospiraceae; genus JALZUU01. The sequence continues at coordinate 16,595 of CAYTVR010000075.1, forward strand.
AGAGTCTTTTAATATATTCTAAGCCATTTACAGATGCGATGGCTGTAGCCAAATGTATTTCTTTAGGTGTTCCAAATTCAGCTAAAGCTTTGATGGATAAATCCATAGAAGCTCCTGTAGCGAGCATTGGATCAGCAATAATTAAAGTACAATCATCTAAGTTGGGACAAGAAACGTATTCTACATTGATTTCAAAGGTACCATCTTTGTGGTGTTTGCGATAAGCAGAAACAAAAGCATTGTCTGCTCGATCAAAAACATCTAAAAACCCATGATGGAAAGGGACGCCTGCCCGAAGAATAGAGGCTAAAACTACTCTAGAAGTATCCAATCTACAATTGGCAATTCCCATGGGTGTTTCTACCTCTGTTTCTGTATAGTTTAAAGTTTTACTAATTTCATAAGCCATTAGAAAAGCCAGCCGAGCTAGGTTTTTTCGAAATCGCATTCGATCTTTTTGAATATCTACATTCCTTAATTCGGAGACGTATCTATTCGCGATCGTATCATGTTTATCAAAATTAAAAATCATGCGTTTGTTCTAATTAAATGATTGTCGCTATTGAAAAATGAAGGTAAGAAAATTATTTTATTTCTTATTCAATTTCAATTTGGATTGAAGATTCGATGAATTTAAGGCTTATCGTGGTATCGCATACTGAATCAAGGATTCATACATTTTGTCCCATCCTGTCCAACCTTCCATTTTTGAAAATGAACTATTATGCCACAAACTACAAAAACATCCATCCACTTCTCTACAGACATCTACGATTGGTTTCACCTCTTCTAAAGCTTCTTCAGGAGTCCAAGCCTTGTATTGTTTTAAAGTTACATCCATGACTTGAAAGGGAAAAAGGCGAAGCGACGTTATTTCATTTTCCGAAAGGTCAAACCATAAAAAATCATGCGCAGTACTGGCTCTAAAACCAATTTCAGCCGCATAACCAATGGAATAATCTTCCCTGATTTCAGCCTTCATCAGGTTTTGATAAGTATTTGGAAAGGCTAGTTTTAAAAAATGTTGTCGACTCTTGATGATCGACGTTCCTGTGATTTTTTCTAAACGTTGTCGTTCTTTCGCGATGCTTTGTTTTTCAATATTAGATTGATAGGAAGGATGAATACCTAAACGATATGATTTTTGTAAATCACCGATCAGTTGGCGAAGGGCCCATTTCCGGAAGGAAATATTTTTATCAAAAGTGCCATAATCCCCCAAAAGGAAAAAATAAATAGGATGGATACTAAATTCCTGATGTAAAGAATTCAGATAATCAAAAACATCGTAAGGATCTTTTTTTCTATTTAACTGAACTAGCCATCTTTCAAAAGAAGCCGTGAACTGGAGATTCAATAAATCCTTTGCATGTGCACCTAGAGTACGAAAAAGTCCTTTATACTTAAATGCCCAAGCATGGTCAATGTCATAACTTGGTTGGAAATAATAATTGTCCTTTTGAAATTCAAGTTCGGGAAATTTATGTTCAAGAATTTTTTTCAATTTCTGTACCCACAAATCAATTAAAGGCAACTTTAGAAATCCACCTTGGAAAGCGATACTTTGAAAGGCGGAAAATCGACCATGTTGATCTTTTTCAAAAGGTAAATATTCTTCATATCTGCTGAGTAGATAAAAGGTCATCGAAAATAAATCAAATGGCAAATCACTCCCATTGATATCCAATTCAAAAAAATAAGGTAAGCTCATTCCTTTTTTTATGTGAATCTCTTGTTTTGTTATATTTTCTTGACTTAATAGTGGATGAGCTGGAATGAAGATTTCCTTTGAAGAGATGGCTTGAGTACTATAGTTAATTGAAGGGCGATGTGATGTTAGCATCTTATCTTTGTCACTAACATAGGTAACCTTAAGGCCCAATAAACGTTGAAAAATAAACTCGGCAGTGTATTTGACCCTTTCGGTTGATTGATTGGTATAAAAAAGAATTTCTTTCATTGATTAAACCAATTCAGCTTTTTGCAGTTTCATATACTTTGCTATTCAAAATGAGAAAATAAATACTTTTTGATTTGAAATGCCCTTATTCGGTATATTTAGAGTATTAAATCATTTGATCGCATTTTTTTAAGGTTCAAATAACTAATGTGACTTTTTTTTAATAACTTTAGAAATAAGATTGCATTATATTACCAAAAATATAGAAATATTATTTAATTGCAATTCTTTCATCCAAACAATCATGGCAGGATACTCTCTAATTTTACCCTTAAGAAAAGTATACTAATACTTAATAATTGGATCTATTCTATGCAAACACAAGCTGAATTCCGTTATTTACTTAAAGCTAACCAAAAGCACTCATAAAATGTCAAAAAAAGACAATCACCAAAATGGAGTAGCCGACCCTCAAAACATCGGTGAAATATCAATGATTCGCAATATTCTGATGGGACAGCAAATGTCTGATTATGAAACGCAGTTCAATCATTTAAATGACAGACTTGATCAATTAGAGGCCTCTTTCAATAAAGAGATGGAAAAAAGAAGCGAAGCAGAAGCTGCTCGATCAAAAGAACTGGAAGAAATGATGAACAATCGTTTTGCCCAGATAGAACAACTCATTGAAAAAAGTGTTGATAACTTAGATAAAAAGCTTGAAAAAGTTACACAGGATGATAAAAAGAAACTGGGTAAAATGATGGCTGATTTAAGCCAGAAATTAATCGGTGGCTAAACAAGCAATTGATCATTTCGCCTTTTTACAAGCCTAAGTTTTGTCAATGAAACAAACCAAAACATCTCTGGACGAGGAACTATTATTGCTCCAACTCAAGGAAATTCTCCTTCAGGAGGACAGAGAAGCTTTGCAAAAATTACAGGCTATTCTCGATGAAGAGGAACAATTAGCTGAGCGAGTTTCTCCTATAATTCAACAACATTTGGCTTTTATCAAAGACAATTTTAAAAAAGAATATGGAGCAATGATCAATGAGATTGTTCGTGAAAAGCTCATTGAATCTCAAGATGATATAGTCAACGTCATTTATCCTAAGTTGGATACGATGATAAAAAAATATATCACCGCTGCCTTTCAAAAATTAAAAGAAAATATTGATGCTCAACTAGGAAAGGTAAAACGAACTTTTTCACCCAAAGAGATCATCAATCGTTTTTGGGGACCGAAGCAAAGTGATATTGTACTAAGTAATTTAGATAATCCTGTTATTCATGAAATATATGTTGTTCAAAGAGATTCAGGCTTGTTACTTGGTAGTTATTCAAGAACGAAAAATATTGATCAGGATGTGATAGCTGGAATGCTTACTGCGATTAAGTCTTTCGTAGAAGATGCCTTTCATAAAGGACAAGAGGATTTGGAAATGATTCAATACGAGAATTATAAAATATTTCTACAAAATTTGCCTAGTTATTATTTTGCTGTTGCCATCAATGGATCAATGTCTGCCACTGAAAAAGATAATCTTTCTAGCAATTTGATTAATTTTGCCGAAAAGGAAATGCCTTTTTTGATTGAAGATATTGATGAAACCCTTACTGAGGGAATTTCAAAAAAATTAGAATTACATTTCGAAGAGTTGACTGCCAATTCAATTCAAACATAGAAACCTTATGATTAGTAAAAAAGTAATCTTAACTGGAAGCTTTGGTGTTGGAAAAACCTCATTGTTCAACCAATTCATATATAGTCGCTTTAGTGATAAATATCTCACCACTATTGGTGTAAAAGTCAATAAAAAAACGATTGAGGTAAATGGACGAGAGTTGTCTTTACTTCTTTGGGATATTGCGGGGGAAGTTTCTCAAGATAAAGTTCCTGTTTCCTATTTTTTAGGAGCAAGCGGTATTATTTACGTTTTTGACCTCACTCGACCTTCCACTTACAAAAACATAAAAGAAGATTTGGATTATCTAAATGGTATTATCCAAGGAGGCATCATCAAAATCGTTGGAAATAAAAAGGATTTAGCTACAGCAGAAGAAATTGCGGAAGTGAAAGAAGAGATTAGCGTTCCATGGGATATCATTACAAGTGCAAAAACGGGTGAAAATGTTGATGATCTCTTTCATAAATTAGGAGAAAATTTACTGGAGTAGTTGAAAGTTCATTAGCCAAATCAGGAAAAAGTAATGTCGTTGTGATCACAAAATTTACTTTTTTTTATTATTTGAGAACATTCATCTTCATTTTTACATATGCTAAGCTGTTATTTTTCCGTTTAAATAAGTATATTAAGAATGCTTAGGAATATGCAATTAATAACTTCACTAAGCACAAGATCAAATCAAGGATACTGGATTATTTTGGCCTAAATTTCCTTGATCAAGATAAATATAATTTTCCTTAGGCGATGTATAAACGTCTTTCCAATGAAAAAAATCTTCCTTACTAATATCATCTGTTGTTTGCTATTCTCCATAGCAATGGCACAAAGTACGTTTCAACCAAAGCAAATCAAGCCAAGTAATTTAGGAGTTGTTTATGATAAAGAGGTGACCTTCGATATTCGTTTACACACGCATGGTCTAGCTTTCGCCTTAAATATTGGTAAAATAAAAACCTTTTACAAAACAACTTATTACCACTTCGGAATAGGAGAATTAAAACACGCGAAAGAAAAAAGACATAGTTTCGACTACCCTACTTTTCCTAATGGAAAATCGTCTCGATCCTTTGTTTTTGGCAAAAGAAATAGTCTTTATACCTTAAGAGGTGGCTGGGGCACGAAACGATATTATTCTGATAAAGCAAAAGAAAAAGGAGTCGCTGTGGGTTTAAGCTATGAATTTGGTCCTTCACTCGGCTTATTGAAGCCTTATTATATAGAAATTGATCGAAGTACTGATCCAACCAATGCTTTTACCAGTACTGAAAAATATTCTGAAGAAAATGCTGATGCGTTCCTAAATGTTGAAAAAATATATGGTTCTTCTGGTTTTGCTAAAGGACTAGGAGAATTGTCTTTTCTACCTGGGTTTCATGCCAGCGGTGGTGTTCATATCGATTGGGGCGCAGTCGATGAATTTGTCAAAGCGATTGAAGTTGGGATCATGATCGATACCTATCTGAAAAAAGTCCCTCTCATGGTTGAAAATGAGGAAATTCAAAATGCTGAAAACCGACCGTTTTTTATTAATCTTTATATAACTTTGCAATTGGGCAAACGTTGGTATTAAAATCTACCATTCCTTAGCTCATTTTAAACAATATTGGTTATTTTATGGTTCTCCATAAAATGATCGTTTCGTTTAGGACATTGACTAATAAATTTAAACAGTTTGAATGATCACCGATCATCATCGAATACGAATGCTGAAATTTGAGAAGCTTAGCTGAATCTGATATTATGATTGAATTACCAATAGTAGATAATAATAAAGAGCCAAGGAAAAGAAAACCAGACTGGTTGCGGGTAAAACTGCCTATTGGTCGGGAGTTCAAAAAAGTCCGTGCTTTAGTTGATGAATATAAATTACATACCATTTGCCAAAGTGGTAATTGCCCGAATATGGGAGAATGTTGGGGAGCAGGAACGGCAACCTTTATGATTCTTGGAAATACCTGTACTAGATCTTGTTCTTTTTGTGCAGTAAAAACGGGCCGTCCACCAGAATACGATGAAGATGAACCTCGCCGAGTTGCAGAAGCCATCAAGTTGATGCAATGCAAACATGCCGTTATTACTTCTGTAAACAGAGATGAAAGAAAGGATCGTGGTGCTGAAATTTGGTATCAAACTGTAGCCTTGGTCAAAGAATTGTCTCCTTCTACAACCATAGAAACTTTAATTCCTGATGTCAGAGCGACTTGGGATGCTTTAGAAAGAATGATTAGCGCAGGACAAGAAGTGGTTTCGCATAATATGGAAACTGTAGAAAGTTTGTATCGAAAAGTACGCCCTCAAGCAAAATATGCTAGAAGCTTGGAACAAATTCAAAGAACAAAGGATTTTGGAAAACGAACGAAATCAGGAATCATGGTTGGTTTAGGAGAAACTGATGAAGAGGTTTTCAAAATCATGGATGATTTAGTCGAACATGGTTGTGATGTATTGACTATTGGTCAATATTTACAGCCTACTAAAATGCATCTAGAAGTCGCTAGTTTTGTACATCCTGATAAATTTGCAGAGTATAAGGAAGTAGGAATGCAAAAAGGTTTTGATTTTGTAGAAAGTGGACCATTGGTTAGATCTTCGTATCACGCTGAGCGACACTTATAAAATAAGTCCGGGCGAAACTGCTGAATACTGACTATTTAAATCCGAAGGCTCTTTTCATTTTGTGAAATATTTGTTTGTTTTCATAAACACCTCCAAAAATTTCTGCTCCGGGTCCATAAGCAAATACAGGTATCATCGTTGCACTATGTTTGCCTGTTGTAAAAGTTGTTTTGATTCGATTCATTTTAGAACCTGGTCCAATCACCATTCCTCCAGTTTCATGATCAGCGGTGACAATCACTAAAGTCTCTCCATCCTTTTCCGCAAATTCCAATACAGCTCCAATGGTTTTATCAAAATCTAATAACTCCGTAATGACATATTCTTGATTGTTCGCGTGGCCTCCCCAATCAATTTGAGAACCTTCTATCATCATAAAAAACCCAAGATCACTTTTTTGTTTTAAAAAATTAATACCAATCTTCGAAGCGGCAAATAAGTAATCTCGACCTGCAGTAACGGTTAATGGATCATCATCAGAAGTAAAGTATCCAAAGTTTTTTTCAACATCTATTTTGATCTTTGTCAAGTCTGGTTCGTTGAAATAATGCTCTATCTGATATCCTTTTTTTCTTAATTCTTCTATCAAATTTCGATCATCGCTGTCTCTGCGATCAAAATATTTTTTTCCTCCACCAACAAAATAATCTATGTCTGTTTTTAAAAAATCAGCAGCAATTGGCTCATAAAACCCTCTTAATTTTTGATGAGCAATAAACGCTGCTGGAGTGGCGTGAACGATTGTTGAAGTAGCTACCATTCCGGTAGCCAATCCATTTTCTTCTGCCTCTTCCAATATTGTTTTTCGCGGTTCACCTTTCCAATCCAAACCAATAGCTCCGTTATACGTTTTTACTCCACAGGAGAAAGCCGTCGCAGCTGCCGCAGAATCGGTAATCAAATTATCAGAAGAATACGTTTTTTGTAAACCTATAATTGGTAGTCGCTGTATGTTCAATTTATTGTTATTCATAAACATAGCTGCGCTTATCTGAGTCAAGCCCATTCCATCACCAATCATCAAGATGATATTTTTGGGTTGCCCTTTCAAGGGAGTCAACAAGGGGGTAATCGTAGGTTGTTCGGTCGCAATTTTTACAGAAGGTACTCCTCCTTGTTGACAGGTCAAAAAAAGAACCGGAATTAAGAATATCAAAAATAATCTCTTCATGCTGTTTTTAAAATACTTATATTGTTTGTGAATTCCATGGAATGAAAAAATTGGCTAAATCCTTTAGTTTTTCATCTGACAGGCATGACAGAGTAATTATATAAAAAAGACTCAATAAAGTCATTTTGTAAAATTCTAAGCATCCACGAAAATTTCATAACAAGGCTTAAGAATGTCCTAAAACATATCGCTTTCCAGGTAAAGATTTTACAATACCTTTAAATTCCAAATGCAATAAAAGCGACGCCATTTTAGAAGGTGTCATCTCCATTTCTAAATTGAGTTGATCGATACTTAAGTTATCGTGTTCTCGAATTAATTGGATTACTTTCTGTTCCGACTCACTCAACTCCAAAAATAACTTTTTTTGAACTATTTTTTGAGCTTTTGCCTTTTCCCATCTCATTATATAAGCAATATCCTTCGCTGATTCGATCAATGCAGCCTTGTGGGATTTGATCAAATGGATGCATCCTTTGCTCAATGGATCTCCAATCCGACCAGGAATGGCAAATACATCCTTATTATAATTGTTAGCAATATCTGCGGTAATCATGGATCCCCCTTTCGCTTTTGTCTCTACCACCACCAAGGCATCACACATACCTGCAACTATTCGATTTCTCATAGGAAAATGCTCCCGTTCAGGACCTAAATCACTCGTAAACTCCGTCAACAAACCTCCAGATGCCATCATTTTCTGAGCAATATTTCGATGCGCACTAGGATATATTTGACTTAAACCATGACCTAAAACGCCAACCGTTGGTATATCTAAATTCAAACATTTTTTATGCGCCGTCACGTCTATGCCATAAGCCAAACCACTTAATACCAAAACTCCATAATCTTTCAAATCACTAATCAATTCTTCACAGATGGCCTTTCCCTGCGCAGTGGGTTTCCTCGTACCAACAATTGAAACAATCCGATGATGATTAAGGTCAGCAGCACCTTTATAGTAAAGCATCAAAGGACAATCTGGATAATTCCTCAAACGTGTAGGATAAGTTTTATCCAAATAAAACAAGGGTCGAATATTATGTTGTTCAATAAATTTAAGTTCTTTCTCCGCTAATCTTTCTGGATCTTGTTTTAAAAGGATATCAATTGTTTTGTGCCCTATACCTGGAATTTTAATTAGCGCTTTTCGTTTCTCCCTAAATACGGCCTCTACCCCACCACAATAACTAATGAGATGTTTCGCAATCACTGGTCCAACCAAAGGAACCTTGGTTATAGCGATTTTAAATAGGGTTTCATCTGTCATTGTAATTTTCACTTATCCGATATTTTTTTATAAAAAGACAATAATATTTTGCAATTTAAATTTAATTTCGATCAAATTAAATGATTTATAAGATCATATAAAGATAAGATACCTGGATAGATACCTAATTTGAGTCTCCTTTTATTTGACAAAATGGTCGTTATTTTTTGGGTTCTTCGACAAATCCTGTTTGTCATAGACATTCAAAAATGAATTTCAACGCTTCCTTTGGTCGCTTTTTCATTCAAAGTTATGAATATCCTTACATACGTATCTACAGAACTTGTTTAAAAAGAAAATCTGTTAAAATTTAAAAGAAATTCAATTATCTAATCCACTTTATTGGCTTATAAAAACTAAGTTTACTTATGGCTCCTAAAAAAAAGAACATACTTCCCAGCATTGAAATAATCATCGTATTGATTTTTTTCCTAAGCTTTATTGTCTGGGCAGCCTCTAAATGTAATGCGACTAAAGACCTGTATCAAGAACAGGCTATGGAAGAAGAAGGTTCTAGTATTGATTCTGCTACTGAAAATACCGCAAACACCAGTCTCGTTCCAAATGCAACCAATCCCGCTGATCCAAATGCAACAGCGCAAACGAGTCCAACCACTACTCCAATTGGCAGTTCACCATCGCCAAGTCCAGCAACACCAGCTTTGACGACTTCTCGCTCCTCTGTTTATGCAACCAAGTTATATGTTTCTATCGACGGAATGAATATGCGAAGAGGTCCTAGCTTGGATAGTGCGATCATGCTAAAAATGCCCTTATTTGAAGAATTAACTTTTATGAATGAGGTAACCGATTCCACTCAATTAATTTCCCTTGGAGATGAAATGGCAAATGAGCCTTGGGTGAAAGTGAAAAGTAAAAAAGGCCATATCGGTTGGGTCTATGGAGCAGGAGTCCATTATTATAAAAGAAAAAGACAATAAATTGATCCAAAAAAAATCAAAGAAAAAATAGCTATTGTTGAATCAACAATAGCTATTTTTTCTTTCTTGCTCTTTCGAAATTATTTTAAAATAGAGCACCATAAATTCGAGGGGGAAAATAGTTTCCTTGAAGGACCTTTATCATTCTACATCTTTCATTTTTACTTCTTGGAACATCCCCCTCTCGTTATGCATACTCGTTGGGATCACACACAAATTATTTATATTTTGATACACAATGCACAACTTCTAATCATCAACATTCGATTTTCTACTAGCCAATATTTCAATAATCATACTGCTGTAAATCATACTCTTCTATCAAGGAAATTAAATTTCTAGCCAGGTTGCTACGATCTGAGTAACCAGCCTTTTCTAAACCATAAGCCCATCGCTTGTAATCCTTTCCAGAAAACTGGTCTTTCAGTTTTTTGTATTGACCAGAAGAAAGATAAAGACTATGATCTCTAAAACTAGACCAAGCATTATCATATTGACGATAGCAAGCTCCTTGATAAATGGACCGATCACCTTCCCAATTTTTATTACATGGAATGGCAAAATGGTTATTACCATTCAATACCAAATCGCGCTGACCAGCAAAACTATGAAACAAAGCATTTGACAAAATGATCGAAGCAGGAATACCATACTTTTTTCGCTCACTCATCGCCACATGTGCAAATCGCTGAATATAAGATCGCATCGTTTGTTCATCTATCTCACCATGTTCTGCATTAACCACTTCCTTCTTTTTTGAACTTCCAAAAAATGGTATTTCAAATTTGTCCAAAAGCCCAACACTACCTTTAGCGATCTTCTTCTTTTCCTCGATTGGTGCTTCCTTCTTGGTAATCACTGGCGTTTTTTTCTTCACCTCAGCTGGCTCCAAATAATCATTTTCTTGATTTACAGGATCCTCTACTTTTAGAGGAGAATTTAAATTAAATTGAAAACTAAGATCCTTTTTTAAACACACAAAGCATATCAATCCAAACAAGGCGATCTTGATCCAGTTGAGTTTTAAATATGCCTTTACATTATTCGTTGAAAAAACTGTTTCCATAATTAAAGATTTTATAAACAGAAAAATGAGTATCCATCATACCTTTTCTGCCTTACTCGTAAATTATTTCACATGAATCCTATCATGTGTCTAAAGTGTTTCAAATAACCTTTCGTCTTATATCCTTTTGACAAACATTTCCAGCATGAATTGAAAATATTTGTTGAACAATAAAATACCTTTATAATTTTTTGAAGCATAAAAGTAATTGTTACGATACAAATATAAAACAAAATGTTTCATATTTGCAACAACTTAAAACAATTTTTATAAACAAAATGTATTAAATCCTGATTTTCAGTCCAATAGAAAAATAATTCATTCCACTAACAAAGTGTTCGTTTATAATATTTCAAAGATATTTGGCTTACAATTATGATTTTCATGGATAAGTATTCAACTTTACAGTCTCATTGATCAAACAGTACTACTTATGAAATCCACACTCACTTTATTTCTAATTATTACAGTTTTTCTTTTTCCTAGTTGGGTATCTGCGCAATTCAATGTGACCACAGGTTATGAACTGAGTTATCAATTCAGTGATAATTTCAATGATATCATTCAAAAATTTAATACCCAAAATGACTTTTTAGATAGTAATCTTGAAGAATTAAAAATCATGCATGGCCTACAACTAGGCTTACGATATGAAGTAGAAAATATTCTTGCATTCACGCTCGGATGGAAATATCGTTTTAAAAATTCTACAGCCTCTGGTACGGAGCCGACAACTTTAACAAATGTAAAAAGAGAACTCTTCATTCGTCAAAATGTATTGTCTGTTGGATTTGAAAATCAATTTGGATTTATAGGATACGGTGCGACCCTTGATTACAATCGAGTTGGATTTAAACAAGAAATAGATAATAATAGCAAAAAGAAAATTTCTACCGATCACCATTTTGGAAGTACTTTCTATTTAAATTTTATAAGTCCTCGATCCAACCAAATAAGATTGAGTGTACGACCTTATATCCAAATTCCTTGGACAAAAATGGATTTAGCTAAATTGGATATGGAATTAAATGAAACGGTCAATACAGAAAAAATAGAAGAAGGTTTTATGAACTTTGGAATTATGTTTATTTTCCTTAATGGAGGATAAAACAATTTCCGCGAAAGCGATAAAAAGTAAAAAGCACGTGATCTAAATATTTGACTTGTCGTCAAATACTTAATCTTGCTTAATCAAAGTACATAGGTAAATCAAAAACATCAAAGTCGTCAACATAGGTTTATTATTTAAATAAAAAAAGAGAGGTGGTGGCCAAGCGGCCACCAAAATACGTTCTGTAGGATTTAATAACTTGTTCCCTCTCTAAAATAATTCACCATGATCATAAAATCTTTATATAAATTCCAGCTCAACTTTAAATAGAATCAAAATTAATCCGGATTATAATTCGCTTTTTAAACAATCTCAGGAATAGTCCAAATTGATTATTTTACTTCCAACCAAAGACAGTCATTATCATTGCAAAGACAACAATAAGATATCTAATTCCTAAAAAAGATCTTGATTTTATTACGATTCACAATAGCATACCATCGCCCGCCTAAAGGCAATATTCAAAACTTTACAGTCTTACTATTATAACTCGGCAATATGTGTGGGGGATTTCCTTTAGAATAAAAGGAAGAAAGAATGGCGAGAGAAAAAAAGTGTAAGTTTTGGTTCTTTCGCATTTCCTATAGTACAAAGATAAAGGAAAATTTGTTTAGTCCTATACCCTCAAATTGGTAATTTTAATATTATTAATAATTAATTTTGTTTTACGTGAATCCAAAAGCAAAGTATTAGGGCGTATTCCCTCCTAAAGTCGGGGGCGGGCTATCCGGCACTCTCCCCGAC
>CAYTVR010000076.1:0-15074 GCA_964441245.1 uncultured Saprospiraceae bacterium
AGTAAGTACAGTGTTTAGTGTTTTACCAGATACGGAATCTCCAGTGTTTGATAGTTTACCTGATCTGATTGCTGATATTAACTGCAATGACGTATTACCAATTATTGAGACATTGACAGTAACGGATGATTGTAGTGATGTAACGGTTACCCCGAATATTGACCCATACACAGAAGATATTTGTGGAGGTTATGCAATTACCTATCGTTGGACAGCAAGTGATGTATGTGGAAATACTAGCATGGTAAGTACGGTGTTTAATGTATTGCCGGATACGGAATCCCCAGTGTTTGATAGTTTACCGGATATGATTTCAGATATCAACTGTAGTGATCCATTACCAACTATTGAGACATTGACTGTGACGGATGATTGTAGTAATGTAACGGTTACTCCGAATATTGATCCTTACATAGAAGATGTTTGTGGAGGTTACGATATTACTTATCGTTGGACTTCTTCGGATGCATGTGGAAATACGAGTGAAGTAAGTACCGTATTTAGTGTTTTACCGGATACTAGAGCTCCTGAGTTTGATAGTTTACCTGATTATATTGATCCAATAAGTTGTCATGATGATCTTCCTGCAACGGAAATATTGACAGCTACAGATGATTGTAGTTCAATTACACTTACTCCTTCAGTAGATGCTTATACAGAAGATGTCTGTGGAGGATATAATATTACTTATCGTTGGGCTGCTATTGATGATTGTGGTAATGCGAATATTATTACTCAAACATTCGAAGTGTTACCAGATACAGCATCACCAATATTCACTAATGTCCCAGCAGCAATTACGATTGATTGTGATTCTGTACCACCATTGATTACGCCAGATATCTTTGATTCATGTGACAATAATGTTACGGTGGTATTGACAGAAACGGCTGGAATAGGAGAGTGTGTTGACATTCACACTTTGACAAGAGTTTGGACCGCAACAGATGCATGTGGAAATAGTTCGACTGCAAGTCAGTTGATTACCTTCATTTATTGTGGACCTGACATCACGGCAGGAGTAATTCCTTCAAATGAACTTTGTGGTGGAGATACTGCAACTATGTTATTAAAACTAGAACCTGGTATTTATGATACACCATTTTATCAATGGCAGTTTAGTAATGATAACGGTACAAACTGGACCGATATACCAGGAGCAAATGATTCACTATTCATTTTTGAAGTGAGTTTGTTAAATAATGGATTATATAGAGTTCGATCTTCTAATACACCTGGAGATATTGACGAGGAACTTTGTAGTGTGGTTTCTAATGACTTTACTCTGACTGTTCATCCAACTTATGATCATGAGTTCCAGGAAATAATTTGTGAGGGTGATTCTATGTTATTAGCAGGAGTGTATCAGACGGAGTCTGGAGTTTACACAGATTACTTTACGTCTCAATATGGATGTGATAGTACAGTGGTCACTGACTTGATTGTAATACAAACCTTCTCTACAACGATTAATGTAAATATTTGCCAAGGGGAATTCTATACTGTTGGAGGTAACTTAATTGATACTTCAGGAATTTATTATGATACGATTACGGGTATTGGTGGATGTCCACAATATCTAATTACAAACTTGACCGTTTATCCAACGCATCAAGATACTCAAAGAGTTATTATCTGTGAAGGTGAAGGATTCTTCGCAGCTGGTGATACGCAGACCGTAACGGGTATTTATATTGATTCTCTTGCGACCGTGCAGAATTGTGATAGTATTGTTATAACGGACTTAATTGTTATGCCAAAATTTGAAGCTACCGAAATCGTTTCAATTTGTTTTGGTGAGACTTACTTTGTAGGTGGAGATGACCAAGCAGCGACAGGTGTTTACAGAGATACCTTCCAGACAATATTTGGATGTGATAGTGTGATTGTTACCGGATTAGTAGTACAACCATTCTACGACATAGACTTGGAGACTGGAATTTGTGAAGGGGATAGCATCTTCCTCGGAGGAGCTTACCAATATGATCCTGGTGTCTTTGTGGATTCACTCCAATCATCATTTGGATGTGATAGTATAGTAACGACAAGATTAAATATCTACGATAATTTTGAAGATGAATTTGATATTAGTATTTGTGGAGGAGATAGTATTTTCCTAGCTGGTGCTTATCAAACCACAGACGGAATTTATGTGGATAGTTTACAGTCTATAACAGGATGTGATAGTATAGTGACGACGACGCTAACGATTATTCCTCCAACCATTTTAATTGCTTCTGATGAAGAAATTTGTAGAGGCGAATCGATTGAACTATTTGTTCAAGGGGCAGAGACCGTTCGTTGGGAACCGAGTATTGGATTAACTTGTTCGACTTGTCCTGATCCAGTAGCATCACCGGATGTAACGACTACTTATACCGTAACGGCAACCAGTTGTGTCGGAACGACAAGTGAGATATTAGTAACAGTTAATGTTTACGATCCACCTTCTATCAAGATAACAGATGATCTAGAAGTGTTGAAAGGAGAGGAAACAATATTAGCTGCCGAAACAAGTGATCCATTTGCGACTGTTACTTGGAGTGAAGGTGATGATGTGCTTTGTACGGATTGTGAAGAGGTGGCTGTCTCACCATTAGTCGGAACTATTTATACAGCAACAGTTGTAGATGATTTTGGATGTAGTAGTGAGGAACAAGTTACCTTGAAAATTAATGATGATTGCAAGTATGGAGAATTCGAAATCCCTAACATTATTTCTCCAAATGGAGATGGTGCGAATGACGATTTTGAAATTAGATACAACGGAGTTTCAGATATTTCCCTCCTACGAATTTATAACAGATGGGGTGAGTTAGTATTTGAAACGGATAATATTGATGATCGATGGGATGGTACTTTCCGAGGTCAAGAATTGAATCCTGGTGTCTATGTTTACTATATTGAAGGACATTGTTTAGACGAAAATAAATTTACATTAACTGGTAATATTACCATTTTAAAATAAAAAAATAAAAGTGTTTTTCTCTTTTTTAAATGAAAGCCATTTTAAAGAGGAACGACACAAAAGATTTAATTCCCAATTTATTACATAATAATTTCGAACCAAGCATAAGTAGATTTAAGACAATGATTTAGGTCAGGTCTTAAACTACCTAGCTTGGTTTTTTATTTTAGAAAACAATGTGAATGTCAAAGACAAATTTATTCGTTCAGAACGATATTTGTTTTGCGTTGGCACGGAAATTGAATATTTAATAATTAGAAATAAACCCTCCATTTTTATTCTCCCCAACCTATTGATTATCCCCCCGTAAGTATTTTAGAAAGACAGATAATATTCCTGATTAACAACGAACCATGAGTACATTTATACGCTACGGCTTTGCCTGCCTGTTTGCGATCTTAGCATCGCAATTGTGTGCACAAGACATACATTTGTCGCATATACACGCTTCTCCAATAGTTTTAAATCCCGCAATGACCGGACTGTTTACTGGTAAAACCAGATTGATTGGTAATGCTAAAAGCCAATGGAATAGCATCACCAATGGATATAAAACAGTTGTTGGGTCCGTTGATACTAAACTGTGGGAATTTCGTAATGCTGATATGGTAGGAGGCGGATTACAAATTGCTTCTGATCATGCTGGAGATTTAGACTTTACGACTACTTCTATCGGTTTAAGTTTCTCCGTTTTAAAATCCTTAACAGGAAAAGGAGATAACTATGTATCCTTCGGTTTACAAAATTCTTTTATTTCCAATCGAGTTGATTATTCTCAAATAATTGCTTTTTCAGAAGAACCTTCTATTGCTAATGGAGCGACTAACAAAGTACGATATTGGGACCTGACTGCAGGCTTAGCTTGGTTCTATTCTATAGATCGATTCAACTCTTTTTATGTAGGAGGAACCTTATTTCATATCAATCAACCTGATGTTTCTTTTTATCAAGATGGAAATAGCTCAGAAGGATATAAACTATATCGCCGATGGGTAATTCATGGTGGGGCAGATTTTAAATTAGGTAAAAAATCATATTTAAAACCAAGTTTCATATTTCAAGATCAAGGGCCACACCGCGAAATAACT
This sequence comes from uncultured Saprospiraceae bacterium, assembly GCA_964441245.1. Lineage (GTDB taxonomy): Bacteria > Bacteroidota > Bacteroidia > Chitinophagales > Saprospiraceae > JALZUU01. Next base: position 4,057 of record CAYTVR010000076.1, read on the forward strand.
GCAGGAAGTTTTTTAAAATATAAAACACTAAAAAGTTATCGTAGTAAAGCGCCTTCTTCTGTTTACTTTGGTGCCTGGATGCGGTGGGCTGTCGAAAAAGATTTTTTCGGAACAGATGCTGTCATTGTAGCCGCCAGAGTTGATTACAACAATACCTACTTGACTTTCACCTTTGATGTCAATATTTCATCACTCACTAAAGTGAGTCTTGGAAGAGGAGGACCCGAGTTTTCAGTCGTCCACATCTTAGATTCGAAAGGTCGTCGTCAACCGACGAAGGTACGGTGCCCAGACTTTTAATCATAGGTAAATCAGGAATATCTGCAGCTCCATTTCACTTAATGTGAGATGGGGCTTGTTTTTTTGATGAATGATGATTTTAAAACAAATCAATTAAATGAAAATCTTCTTAAGTAACTTCTTACTGTTTTTTACGATCTCGTTGTTTGGACAAATACATCATATTGGAACTGTGAATTGTAATTCTTTTTCAAACAAATTTGATCAATCAATAATTTTGGCGAACAGCCCTGATGGACGATTTGTTTATGGCATTGGAAATTTGGATGCAAGTATTTCTATTTATCAACGAGATATTGAAAGCGGTCAATTGACTTGTGTCGAAGAACTCATTAGTCATTCCAATTTTTTATTTGATTTAGATAAGATCAATGATGTAGTTATTAGTCCAGATGGACATCATATGTATCTATGTGGACCTTTTGATGCTGAAATTATTGTTTTGAAACGGAATGTTTTAACAGGAAGTATTGACCGAAATAATGTTTATACACTAAAAAGTAAAACTGAATTAAGTGGAATCAATTGCTTGACTTTTAGTCCTGATGGAAATTATTTATACGCAACAGGATATCATGATGGAGCTATTGTAGTTTATCATCGAAATTCGAAAAATGGGAAGCTTAGGTTTTTAGAAAAAGTAAATAATACTCAAAATAAACGAGTTTTGCTATCTGGAATTTCGTCTATAAAAACTAGTCCAGATGGTCAATATCTTTATACCATAGCATTTGAAGATGCTGCCATCAACGTTTTTCATCGAAATGAAAAAACAAAAAAAATGGAATTTGTTGAATCAATAGTAAATGGACAAAATGGAATAGAGGGACTAAAAGGAGCAAAAGATATCGACATTAGTCCTGATGGTCAAAATGTTTACGTTACAGGATATTCAGATGCATCGATTTTGATTTTTGAAAGATCTGAAGAGAATGGGCGATTAACATTTTTAGAAGCCATTCAAAAAGAAAGGAATGAAGAAGCAAAAGGATTGTTAGGAGCAGAGCAGTTATTGATCAATCCTGATGGTTCGGAATTATATGTAACATCGATTAAAGACAATTCTTTAAGCGTCTATCAGCGGGATTTACTTACTGGACAATTGGAATTTGACAAAATGTACCAGCAAAAAATAGAGGATACGAATAGTCATTTGGACATGAGTATGAGTCCCAATGGAAAAAATATTTATGTAAGTGGATTAAAAAATAATGAAATAGATCTATTTGATCGAACTTATTTTATCAATGAACAGGAGCAAATTTGTCAAAAAGATTTAATAAATGGAATAGAATCAACTGATTTGAAATCAGGTATTTATTTCGATACACTTCACATGGCGAATAGTACCCACATAATACAAACTCATTTGAACATAATCCCAAGTACTGCAGACCAATTTATTGAATTGTGCAAAGGCGAAAGTTTTTTTGTAGGAAATAAAGAATTTACAGCATCAGGAATCTATACTGCTTTTGTAACTTCTGAGATTGGATGTGATGTTGAATTGACACTTTATTTATCTTATGAATGATCACTCAAAAAAATACATTATCAGCTTTTATAATGTCATATAAGTAGTGTACGGAAATTGGGTTTACATTAATTTGGGATGAGTTTTTGTTTCAGGCGACTTACAATTTATTCGGTGTAGCCGTAGCTACAGCTAAAAAATTTAAGGAAGTATGGAAGAAAAAATCGCTCAAATCAATAGCAAACTTAATTCTGAACACTACTTAAATCCATGAGCTAAATTATTAATTTAAAAAATTAACCTTTGAGATTTTTTTTAAGCAAAAAACCAATGTATTTTTTTAAGTTTTTAAACCAGCCTGAAAGAAAAAATTCTCCTTTTCTTAATGTACAAATAATAGATCATTTTTTATTCCTGAACGCCAGACAGAAGAAAATTGATTTCAGATCAAATAATTTTTTCAGAATCAATATTTCTTTTTGCGTTAATAATGCTAGTGAATCAATTCATTTCCTTGGAAAATAAAAATAAATGCATAATGAACATGAGGAGCCATAATAGTAATTTAGTTACGTTTTTGTGGTTTTATTTGTTTGATAGTCAGTGTATTACATTTAATTGTTGAGTGTTTTGATACAAAAGTGACCTTCTTATACATAGTCGTAAATGTTAATCTTTGAAAAAAGGGACTCGCAAACCCAATTATGGTATGAGTTTTGTTAAAATATTAACAACTAGAGAAGTAATCCCTATTCCCTCTCACACCACCCATTCCCATGTACATATTTTGAGCTTGCTCAACCAAATTCTGCCATGGAACAGAGGTTAAGTGTTTAGTGAAGATATTGTTAAGTGGCCATATGGGTATTTTATTTAATAAGTTTCTAAGAAAATCCAGTTTAAAGAGTTAAAAAAACGGTTTTTTTTACGTAGCTTGTGCAATCCAATAACCAACCGGTTTTAATCCCTTATCCCTAAACAGATCTTTTCTCTTTTCCCGTAACATGTTTTAATGAAATTCGGGTCATTTTCATTCGATGTTTTATCGATGTGAATTTCCTTTTATTGCTAAAAAGAGACCGACTATTATGTTAATTAAAGGCTTACAATCGCTATTAACAATTGTATTGTTATCAACAACTCTGCTGCTAAATCCCCTAGCGGCTCAACTTCGCTTTGAAGGGCTCGTTTTCCAAGGTCTTGGAAAACCATTTCTAGATAATGCATCTTCCGTTACTTTTAGTCCTAATGGTGATCATATTTACGTAAGTAGTTATGATGATCAAGCAATTACCGTTTTTCAGCGAGATGAATTAACAGGGGAGGTTACACTCATCGAAACTCAAAAAAATAATATTGATGGAGTTGAAGGACTCAACGGTTCTTATCAGGTTTTAGTTTCTCCTGATGGAAAACATGTATATGCTACAGGTCAACTTGATCATTCAGTTGTATTTTTTGACCGAGATCAAAATTCAGGAAAATTAACCTACCGAGGTGCTTATAAAGATAATGAAAATGGAATCGATGGACTTCAAGGAGCTTTCTTAATGGACATGAGTCCTGACGGAAATTACCTATATGTGACCGGTTCTTATGAAAATGCTTTAACGGTTTTTACACGAAACGTCATCACTGGAACACTTACTCCGAATGAGATAAAAAAAGATGGACAAGCTGGTCTTGAAAATATGAACACACCAATGGCTGTGAAAGTAAGCCCTGATGGTGCCCAAGTATTTGTAACTAGCTTTGGCGATAATTCTTTAGTTGTTTTTAATAGAAGTAAAAACACAGGTAGATTGAATTATGTGGAATCTTATGAAAATGGAACCAACGGAGTCAGTGGTTTAGGAGGAGCACATGGATTAGACATTAGTCCTGATGGACAAAATATTTACGTTACTGGTTCTGATGAAAGTAGCTTAGCCATGTTTACTCGATATCCTGGATCAAGTACGATTATCTATTCTGGAAAATATAAAAACGGAACAGGAGAAGTCAGTGGATTATCTGGAGCAACAGCTGTAACCACTAGCCCTGATGGAACCTATGTTTACGTTGCTGGATCGACTGAAGATGCCATCGTAGTTTTTTCTAGAAATCAAGGTACTGGTCAATTGACCTTTGTTGAAAAAATGGAAAATGGAGTTAATGGGGTAAGTGCAATGGATTTTCCAACAGCAATAGCTGTCAGTAAAGATATTAAAGACATTTACGTCACTGGCTTTGCGAGTAACTCTTTGACTTCTTTTAAAAGAGATCTTACAAACGGAACCTTGGACTTTAAATATAGCGAGCAAGGCAATAATCAAGGAGTACAAGGAATTAAAGGAGCGACCAGTATTAATCAAAGCCCTGATGGTCAATACATATATGTAGCTGGCGAACAGGATGATGCCTTAGCCGTTTTTGAAAGAAATTTTACAACAGGTGAACTGTCTTTTGTCGAAAGAATCGAAGATGGAAATGGAGTTGATGGACTGAATGGTGTGAAAGCTATAAACTTAAGTTCGGATGGTAAATTTGTTTATGCTGCTGGATTTTGGGATAACTCAGTTGCTGCTTTCAGCAGAAATGAAGATGACGGAACACTTACTTATATTGATCGATATAAAGACGGACTTTTTGGTGTAGATGGTTTGGGTGGAACAAATGACATCATACTAAGTCGGGACCAAAACCACTTGTATGCAACTGGATTTTGGGATAGCGGAATTGCCCTTTTTGAAAGAAATAGTGTTACTGGCGAATTAGATTTTATAACTTCTTATACCGATGGTTCGAATGGAATTGATGGACTAGCAAGCGTCACAGGAATTACCGTCACTCCAGATGGAAACCATATTTATGCTGCTGGAAATGGAGATAATGCTATTTCAATTTTTAGTCGAAATACCACCGATGGAAGTTTGACCTATGTTGGCTTAGTTCAAGATGGACTAGATGAAGTAGAAGGATTGAAAGGAATTAAGAAATTACGAGTAAGCCCGGAAGGCAATCATTTATATGCAGTAAGCGAAGTCGATAATGCATTAGTTCATTTTACAAGAGATCAAACAAGTGGCATGTTGACTTTCACAGGATTTTATCAAAATGGTTCTGAAGGAGGTCAAGTACAAGGTTTGGAAGGAGCTACGGATGTACAAATAAGTGAAAATGGAGAATATGTATATGTGACCGCTGCTGCGGAAAATTCTATCACTGCTTTTCAAAGAGATTTGGAGACAGGTATTTTAACCTTTGAACAAACCCAACGAGATGGAGAGGGTGACGCCAATGGAATTGGTGGAGCAAGTAGTGTATCTGTCAGTCAAGATGGCCGATACATCTATGCAAGTGGAGCAGAAGATAATGCCATTGCTTTATTCAGTTGTACTTATGTGTATGATGTAACGGAACAAATATGTCAAGGCGAAAGTGTTGAAGTAGGTGGAGAGATTTACTCGGAGCCAGGTGTTTATAATGATGTCATTGAAGAAGAAAGCTGTATTAAAATAATTAATTTAAACCTATCAGTACAAACAACAGAGGTAGTTGTAAATGCTCAAATATGCGCTGGTGATGCTTATGAATTTGATGATTTAACCTTAACAGTCAATGGTGAATATACCGCAATATTTACCTCTTCCTTAGGTTGTGATAGCACGGTCGTTCTAAACCTAGAAGTAGTCGATGAATTTTCTCCAACGATTTTGAATAAAACGATTTGCCAAGGAGACACTTATTATTTAAATGGTTCAGCTTTCGCGGAAACGGGAGAATATGAAGAAATATTGATTTCTAGTTTTGGTTGTGACTCCACAGTTCAATTAAATCTTACCGTTAAAGATCCGATGCAAACCAATCTACAAGAAACGATTTGTGAAGGTGAATTTTATGTGATTGGTACGACTAACTATCATGAAAACGGTACTTTCAGTCACACCCTGCAAAATGCTCATGGTTGTGATAGTATCGTGAATTTATCCTTGATCGTGATTCCAACAACCGCTATACTAAATGAAGTAATTTGTGAAGGAGATACTTACATTTTAGGAGATTTATCTTTCACAGAAGCAGGGACTTATGTCGAAACAGTTACAACAAGTGGTGGTTGTGCATTAAATGCAACCTTAAATTTGGAAGTAATGCCTGCCTTAATTGTTGAAGGCAATATCATCGAAGATACAGGTAATGGATTGGGCGCTGTAGAGTTGAATATAGAAGGAGGGATGGGACCTTATGAAATTGAATGGAGCAATGGTGCGAATCAAACCTCTATCGATAATTTAGTACCAGGTGTTTATAGTGTTGTGGTGATAGATGCTTTAAACTGTATGCAAGAATTGACCTTCTTTGTAAACGTAACCACCTCCACAGATGATCTAACAAAAAATACTTTTGCGGCTAGTATCTGGCCAAACCCAGCTCCAAAAAACCAAGCAATTAATCTTTCATTAGAATTAGCTACTAATCAACAAATCGAAGTTAGAATGATGAACGCTATTGGCGAACAAATCCAAAAAGAAGCTTTCAATCTACCTAGCGGAGCACAACAGTTGACTTTGCAAACGCCAAATAGTGCTGGATTCTATTTTGTCCAAATCTCTAACAGAGAAGGCCAGCAACAAACGCTTCGATTAGTCATTCCCTAGTACAATTAAAAAATAAATAATTTAAAAGCCCCGCAGGTGTAACCTGCGGGGCTTTTGTGCGTAATAATTTATGATTTATTATATGTGTTTGCGAACGTATTTGTTCTCACATTAAAAAATCATGATTAGAGTGGCGTTTTTTATTTCAATATAGCAGCTCTATAATTAGACAAACATATTCAATCTATCCAAGGGCAATTAATTTAAGGCAACTTAAATGATGTCCCAGTTTGAAACAGCACTTTTAAAACATTGATTAAGCGATGATCTATTATTGATCTATCGTACCCCTCATTTTTTATGGGAGTTTATTCTAATGGAATAGATTCACCATTACAATCTGTGGGATTCAATGTACTGAATAATGACTCAGCAAACGATAAAACAGATTGTAATCTCATGAGAAAAACTTTAGTAACCTTAGTGATTAGTACTCACCTGATTTTTTCAACCCAACTTTTTTCACAGGCATGTCCTGGCAATTACGATCATGTGGTCATTCAAGAGATTTCTGGCGATGCTGGTCAATCTGATGGATGCAATGATGGTTTTATTGAATTAGCAGGTCCTCCAGGAACAGATATCGGTTGTATGGTTTTAAGTAATGCCGCATGGGCAGTGGTTTTGCCTTCAGGTACTACGATACCAGCAGACGGTATTTTTTTAATTGCGTGTAGTGAGGATGTTACCTCCAATTGTGGCGCTGGCTTGAATGGAACATCCAATGGCTTAGCTTGTTCCGAATGTGATTTTCCAAATCTTCCGATAGACTTTGATGTTTGTTCGGCATCCAATGCAGCTTATTATGATCCTGGTCCATCTGGTTTTGCCATTGACAATACCAGCGATACAGATGGAGACGCGATTGTTCTTTTTCAACCTGATGGAAATATACATGATGCCGTCAAGTGGGGTGGAGGAGCCAATGGCCCAATTGATAATTGTATATTGCAAAATGGGACTTACACGCTAGGAGATAATGATGGAAATGGGGTGATCAATGATAATGCAAATCCTGCTAGTGGAGCTTCTTGTGCGGGAGGCGATGTCACTGGCGTTCCAATACTACCACTTGGGAATTGTATGTTAGAAACTTTTGTCATGCCCCAAATAGACGATCCCGTTTATATTGATTTGAGCCCTACGGCCAATGGTTGTAACTCCTCTTATATTCGTTTGATGTCGAGTACTGGAGCTAGCAACAATAATCCGTCTCACCAAACGCCGGATGGTCAAGCTATTGAATGGAATGATTTAATTCCAAGTGCTTGTGATGCTGGAGGAGCAACCAATCAATGGGCGTATACCGATCATCCAAATCCAGGTCAAGCCAATGATGCAATTGCTTGGGCGATCAAAGTAGATAATGAAATCGTATCTGGTTATGATTCGATTTGTGGATCAAGTACCTACACGATTATCTTAGAAATTTACAATTGGCAACATGTTTCTGATAATGAAGATACCAATGCTGGAGAAGATAATGCATTCATTGGTTCCTATATTATACCACCTACCTCCGATTCCAAACGTTCTTTAAACGCAGATGGATTACAAGCTTGGGATAATTACAGCAGAGATGATGCAACAGGAATTACTACCCTGACTTATGTTTCAGGAGTTTTAAATACAGGAGAACATCCCTTTATTTTACAGTGGAGTGATTTTACTAATTGTTGTGGTAGTACTGCTCCTGATAGTCCGAATGAATGTTATGAAAGAGAAGTGTTAAACGTAACGGTAGTAGGGCCAATTTCTATAGACTGTGGAGGAGCTTTGTCAACCGATTGTATCATTAGTTGTTCTGGAAATGAACCACCAGCGGGTATTATTAATGTGACCAATTATGTAGATGGCGGTGCTGAATTAACTTATATCTTGACAGATGATAGCAATACGACTGAACCTGATACCAACAAAACAGGAATATTCGAAATACCAGAATCAAATATGTCTGGTCCTTATACAATCAGAGTGATTGATGGTTCAGAATGTACTTATGACGAAGCGGTTTTAGAAATATTAGAAAACTGTGAAGCAACATTACCTTGCCCACAAGATCTCACAAATTATGGAAGTTCACCAGATGGCACCTATTGTCCAGGAGCTACAATAGAATTATGTTTTGATGGAGATGCGCTTCCGCAAAATGGTCAAATATGTTGGTATCAAGATGCCGATGCTAACTTTGATCCTTATGCAGGAGAAGGAGAATTGGTTGGCTGTGTAGAAATCTCCGATGCTTATCCTGCACCTCCTGATGCTATGGAAGACAATATTCGAAATCCATTGATTACAGAAATTCATTATAACCCTGCTGGACCAAATGATGATAATGATAGTTGTGCTGGAGAATACATTGAAATAGGAGGGGTGCCAGGAACGGATGTAAGTTGTTATATGATTACTGATGGAGATTGGGTCGTGACGCTACCTTTCGGAACACTTATTCCTCCAGATGGTTTTTTATTAATTGGAAATACCTTGTGCATGGATGGACCAGCCCACAAAGTTAATATTGATATCAATACTTGTAATTGTTCTACTGGTGAAATAACACTTGACAATACAGGCGAATTTGTAGCTTGGTATCATCCCGCTGGAATTTTACTTCATGGAATTATCTATGGTGAAAATATTGATCCAAGCAATTATCCAAACGGACAAACATTGACGCCTTTAACACCATCAAGTTGTACGAATGGAGATTTGACTTTACCTGTCATTAACCCTGATAATATTTCTATTCTTGCACCATGGGGTTATACAGAAGTAGAGGTAGGAGATGGAGAATCTTTGAGTTCTAATTCAGATTTTTTCTTTAATCTGACGGCCTCATTTAGATACGATATAAATTTTATAAGTTCCCAAGATATACTTACTGCCGATGGTACTCCGATTGGAAACACCGCTGGTGAATTCAATACCATTTTAGATACCGAAGTGCCTTGTTTAACGGTGACCTTAGAGGAATCTTATTGTAGCTCAGATCCGATTTATTTTGCACCAGCATTTAATCCGGATCCTAAAATGGATTGTCCTGCGGATGCATTTTTATCACCCAAAACAACGATTACACTCGCTTGCATGGATGCCGACTTAGTTCCAATTTCAGTAGAGGAATGTAATAGTTCGGATGGATCTATCGCAAATGTAGAAGTGAATTTTTTAAGCGGTACAGCTCCATATGAATTGACTTACTTGATTGCTGATCAAGATGGAAGTATTACGACCACTATTACCACTACTGATAATCCTTATAGTATTGAAGTAGCGGGGCCAACTAATGGAGAAACTCAAGTTCGACTCGTCTCAGTTATTGACAGCGATGGTGCAAGTTGTTCTGGAAAAGTAGATACGGATGAAGCAACCATCAATATTCGTCCTGCACCAACCGGAACGATTTCAACTCATACAGATATCACTGGTTGCAATGCCACTAACAATGGTATGGTGACTTTTAATTTTACTGGAACAGGGCCATTCGATTTTGAATATAGTATCGATGGAGGGACACCAATTTTAATCACAACAGTCAATCATGTTTATGTTTTAAATACGCCAACTGCAGGAACCTACGATATATTAAGTGTTGGAGATGCTTTAGGTTGCCCGGGAGTCATTACTTCTAATCCGCAAATGGTCGAAACCATTGCTGATGCTCCAGTAATCAACGCGGTAACGGGACCAGCTGCAATCTGTAATGATGGAAGCAATGCAGTCAATTTAACAACAGATGTTAGTATTGATGCAACACCAACTGGAGGAAGTGTAACTTGGTATTTAATCTCACCAGATGATCCAACTTTTAACGCAAGTATTCATGAATTATTAGATCCTACAAGTGTCGCTCCAACTTCAAATGCTAATTTCTTTTTTAGTTATCTTGATCCTGTTAGTGGTTGTGCTGTCATAGGAATCGTGTTGGTCGAAGCGAACGCTAGCTTATGTTGTCAAGCACCAACGATCACTTGTCCTGCCAACGATCTTGGACTAGCTGCTGCTTGTAATCCAAGTGTTCCTGCTGCACAAACAATGTTCAATACAGATCCTTCTGACACGAGTAATCCAGCATTGCCGACAGTAGAAAATGGTTGTGGTACGGTTGTCTTAACGGCAACAGATGAAACGGTCGATGTTGGTTGTACAAGAACAGTTACTAGAACGTATCGAGCAACGGATGAAAATGATGACTTTGTCGAATGTCAACAAACTTTCACGTTTACAGTAGATTCCAATACACCAATTTTCAACGAAAGTTTACCGATAGATGCAACAGTTAGTTGTGCATCAATACCAGCAGCTGCGACTCTAACTGCGGCCGATAATTGCACAACAAATATCATGGTATCCTTTACGGAAACTACGACAGCTGGCGTTTGTGCGCATACTTATGTTTTGACACGAACGTGGACAGCGACGGATGAATGTGGTAATGAAAATATACATACACAAACGATCACAGTAGCAGACACTAGCGCACCAATTTTCAACGAAAGTTTACCGATAGATGCAACGGTTAGTTGTGCATCAATACCAGCAGCGGCGACTTTAACTGCGGCCGATAATTGCACAACAAATATCATGGTATCCTTTACGGAAACTAC
>CAYTVR010000076.1:15174-28835 GCA_964441245.1 uncultured Saprospiraceae bacterium
CAGCGACGGATGAATGTGGTAATGAAAATATACATACACAAACGATCACAGTAGCGGACACTAGCGCACCAGTTTTTAACGAAAGTTTACCGATAGATGTAACGGTTAGTTGTGCATCAATACCATCAGCAGTTACTTTAACTGCGGCTGATAATTGTACAACAAATATCATGGTATCCTTTATGGAAACTACAATAGCTGGCGTTTGTGCGCATACTTATGTTTTGACACGAACGTGGACAGCGACGGATGAATGTGGTAATGAAAATATGCATACACAAACGATCACAGTAGAGGATAATAGCGCACCAATTTTCAACGAAAGTTTACCGATAGATGCAACAGTGAGTTGTACATCAATACCAGCAGCTGTGACTTTAACTGCGGCTGATAATTGTACAACAAATATTATGGTATCCTTTACGGAAACTACGACAGCTGGTATTTGTGCGGATACTTATGTTTTGACACGAAGGTGGACAGCGACGGATGAATGTGGTAATGAAAATATACATACGCAAACGATCACAGTAGCGGATAATACGAATCCATTTTTCAATGAAACTATTTTGCCTGTTGATCAAAACGTAAACTGTAATGCCTCGATTCCCATCGCCGCCACTTTGACTGCAAGTGACAATTGTGATATGGACATACCCGTAGTATTTGTAGAAACAAGTATTGCTGGAACTTGTCCACAAGAAGAAATGATTACACGAACATGGACCATTGAAGATGCCTGTGGAAATAGGATACAACATCAACAGATTTTAACAATTATAGACAATGTGATGCCTGTATTTAGTGAACCTTTACCTTTAGATGAAATGGTCTCTTGTGATGTTATTCCAGCAGCAGTTACTTTAACAGCGACTGATAATTGTGATCCGAATATCCTGGTTGTATTCTTAGAAGAAAGTATGACTAATGGGAACTGTCCACAAGAAGTTATTTTAACTCGAACGTGGACGGCTACAGATGCTTGTGGAAATGCCAATGTGCATACACAAATGATTACAATAAATGATGATACCAACCCCAGTTTTGATCAAACCGTTTTACCAATGGATGCTACAGTTGAATGTGATGCGATACCAATGGCCGCAGTTTTGACTGCTTCTGATAATTGTGATTCATCCGTAGAGGTCGTTTTTGCGGAAGCAATTGTAAGCTCTTTAATTTGTGCTCAAAGAGAAATCATTACAAGAACATGGACTATTGAAGATGCGTGTGGCAATAGGATACAGCATCAACAAGTCATTAGAGTACAGGATAATTCGATGCCTGTCTTTAATGAAAATTTACCGATGGATGTTACGGTTTCTTGTGATGCAATACCGACAGCGATGACCTTAACAGCAACAGATATTTGTGACGGGAATATGGCTGTTATTTTTGTGGAAACCAATAATACGACGGTAACCTGTCCTCAAAAAGAAATCATTACACGAACGTGGACTGTTGAAGATGCTTGTGGCAATAGGAATATGCATACTCAAATACTTACCGTAGAAGATAATACAAATCCATTTTTCAATGAAACGGATTTACCACTAGATGTAACGGTTGAGTGTGGTGCGATACCAATAGCCGCAGTTTTGACTGCTTCTGATAATTGTGATTCATCTGTAGAAGTCGTTTTTGCGGAAGCGAGTAATACGACGGTGACCTGTCCACAAAAAGAAATCATTACACGAACGTGGACGATTGAAGATGCTTGCGGTAACAGTCATAATCATGTTCAGCTGATCACAGTAGAGGATAATGTAAATCCATTTTTTAATGAAACGAGCTTACCACTAGATGTAACGGTTGAGTGTGGTGCGATACCAATAGCCGCAGTTTTGACTGCTTCTGATAATTGTGATGCGACAATAAATGTTGATTTTGCGGAAGTCAATAATACGATGGTAACTTGTCCACAAAAAGAAATCATTACACGAACGTGGACGATTGAAGATGCTTGTGGCAATAGTCATAATCATGTTCAAGTCATAACAGTTCAGGATACCAATGCCCCAATATTTGACCAAGCTATTTTACCAAGTACAGTCAATTTAGATTGTACCGCATCGATTCCAACAGCTGAAACCTTGACCGTTTCTGATGATTGTGATGGTAATTCTATTCCAGTAATATTTAATGAAACGACGATACCATCTTCCAATTGTCCTCAAGAAATGACGATTAGTCGAATGTGGATAGCGACAGATGCTTGTGGTAATGTTGCCAGTCATAATCAATTGATCAATATTATTGATGGTACGGCTCCTTTAATAGTTTGTCCCCCATCCATTGAAATTGGTCTTGGACTTGATCAATGTGAACAAGTAGTTACTTTTGATCCTGTAACTGCGACGGATAATTGTGGCGCGATTCCAGTCATTCAACAAATCGATCCCAATGGTTTGGTTTCTGGAGATGTATTTTATGCAGGGACAACGACCTTAATGTATACTGCGGAGGATGCTTGTGGAAATGTTTCGAATTGTGAATTTGATATTGTATTAAATACTTTTTCTAATCCTAACGTAAATCTGATTTGTTTATCTACAGTTAATGTATCGCTTGATCTTGATTGTGAAGCGACAATGACTGCCAACACTTTTTTGAGTGGTAATAATTATGGTTGTTTGGATTTGTTTGAGGTCGTAGTATCAGAAGGGATCGCTCCGAATCTAACGACAATTCCAACAAGTCCTCTCGTTAATGGTGATTACGTTGGTCAAAATTTGACCGTGACGATTACCGATCCGACTACTGGCTCTAGTTGTACCAGTATGATTCTGATCGAAGATAAAATAGCACCTGAAATAACATGTGAAGATGTTGTTTTGGATTGTGATGCCAACACAGATCCGATAGCTGGTCCAGCCATTGCAGGCGTTCTAGCAGCTTATGAACCAGTCGTCAATGAACCTTGTGGTGAGTACACTTTAATACATGAAGATGTGATGACAGAAGGAACTTGTTCCGATGTTTTTGCAACACAAATAAGGCGAACATGGACAGTGACCAATGAAGCGGGAATGAGTAGCACTTGCGTGCAAACGATCCAATTGAATCGCGCAACAATTAGTGATTTTTCAGGACCCGTAAATTTTGATAACCTACAGGAACCTGCTTTCAATTGTTCTGATTTTCCAGATAATCCTGATTTGATTCCAGATGAAGATGGATATTTGACAGCTTCTCGAACCTGTTTTGCGGAAACCCATACTTTACCCTTGGATATAGCCGCTGGGGCTTCCACGTCAATTAATTTTACAACAGAAAATATTCCAACTACCGCTGAAATGGTGGCAACAATAATCACTAAAGTGGACAATGGGAATGCGCTTGTGTATACTTTGACAAGTCCATCAGGAACAACGATGAATATTTCTAATCCTAACTTTATGACGGCATTTGAAGGAGAAAATCCTTCTGGGATTTGGGTGTTAAACGTAACCAATAATGGAGGAGAAGCAAGTATTGCTGAATTAAGTCTCCTTTTAGATTTTAGAATCAATACAAGACCGATTGGACCTCAATGTGCCAACATGATTTTTGGTTACAATGATACTTATATTCCTCTGTGCGGCAGTAGTTATAAAATATTAAGAGTCTGGCAAGTATTAGATTGGTGTGATAATTCGGTGATTCAAAATTTCTCCCAGGTCTATGCCGTAATGGATACTAAAGCTCCATTGATAGTATGTCCGACAGCACAAATAGTGACCACAGATTTTGATGTTTGTACCACTAATTTTGATGTTTTAGCTCCTAGCTTGAGTGATGATTGTAGTGCAACAGCTGATTTGATTTACACCCCTAGTAATTCTTCTGGAAACTTAGTAGAATTGGTGAGTGGCGGATACATCATTACCGAGGCAGAAGTAGGGGATCATATCATCACCTATACCGCAGCGGATGAATGTGGTAATACGAGTCAATGTAATTGGATTGTTACGGTAAGGGATCAGGTTTCTCCAACAGTTGTTTGTGAAACAAGGCGAACGATCTCTTTAATCAACACTCCAAATGGACAAGCTTCTGTGCTTTTCGCCAACAGTTTAGATGATGGAAGTACAGATAATTGTGGACCAGTAACATTTGCCGCAAGGCGAATGGATAATATAAATTGTCCTGAAGATGATGAAACTGATTTTGCAGATTCAGTTCCGTTTACTTGTTGTGATAATGGCTCTGTAGTGATGGTTGAATTTCAGGTAACTGATGAAAGTGGAAACGCTAATACTTGTATGTCTGAGGTAACGGTTATGGATGCAGTTGCACCAAATGTAACTTGTCCTGCTAATAAAGATATCGTATGTCTAGATGCACTACCTGTGATAGCTGAGGATTTGTCAACCAACTCTGAAACTGGTTTGGTTCCCGTATATAAAGTAACAACGATCGTAAACGGAATGACTACTTATAGCGATGATGTAATTGAATTGTTGGGGTATTATGCAATTGCTGATAATTGTGGAGCCAATATTTATATTCAAGAAAGTGGCAGTTTATCGAATTGTGGGGTAGGAGTTTTGGAAAGAACTTGGCAAGCAGAAGATGTAGCTGGAAATATCGGGAGTGCATGTGTGCAAACGATTACTGTAACGAATGGAGATCCTTTTGTAATTGTCGATTTGGAATCTAGTTGCACTGCGTTTACTACTGGTGATAATGCACAAAATCCGCAAGGTCCTCATAGCCAGTTTGATGATGTGGAATGGCCTTGTGATGTAGTGATCAGTTGTACTGATCCTTTGGATAATTTGGATACGATGAACACAGGTAGACCCATTTTAAATGAAAGTATTTGTGATCAAATCACACTCGATTATGAAGATGCGAACTCAACGGTTATTGGTTCTGAATGTCAATTAATTTTAAGAGAATGGATCGTGACAGATTTATGTCAATTCCAAATAGTCAATGGTACGCCTGTTGCTGGTTATTGGACTTATACTCAACGTATTGAAGTGAATGATACCAATGATCCAGTTTTGACTTCTTGTACTGATTTGGCGCCAGTGTTTGCAAACAACACCTCTTGTACGGGTATTGTTATGTTGGAAGGAAGTGCAACTGATATTTGTACTGATGATGACTTGTTGAATTGGTCTTATCAAATTGATTTTGATAATAATGGACAAGGTCCATTTGCCACAGGAACGACGAATAATGCGACGAATAATTATCCAATAGGAGAGCATAAAATTACCTGGACAGTAGAAGATAATTGTGGAAATAAAACGAGTTGTGATCAAGTGTTTTCTGTTGTTGATGGTACAGTACCTAGCTTTATTCCTATTTCATTTGCTACGGTTGGTTTAGTACCTCAAGTAAGTGGAAATGGCATTGGAACTTTATCTGGAGTAGACTTGGTGACGAGTAGTTTTGATGCTTGTAGCATGCCACTTGAATTTGTCATTCAAAAACCGGCATTGGTAAATAATTTAGGTAGTCCACCGACGACAGCTTCCGCTTTTGCTACCTTTGATTGTGATGATCGCCCTTTCGTAAATGTTGATTTGTGGGGAAGAGATCAAGCTGGTAATTGGGATTATATTACCCTTCAAGTAAACGTAGATGATTCTAATCCTCAAGCATGTATGGAAGCACCTGGACTAGGAATCGTGAGTGGGGAAGTTTACACAGAGACGAATGAAATGATAGAACAAGTTACCGTACATATCGATGGAAACGCCAGTGAAATGCCTTTGTCAGTAGTGACAAATGAAGAGGCTTATTTTGAATTTTCAGTACCACTGGGCGCAAATTATTTAATCACCCCTGAGCGAGAAGATTATCCATTAAATGGAATATCAACCTATGATTTAATTTTGATGAGTCGCCATATTTTGGGAATTGAGCAATTGGACTCTCCTTATAAAATGATCGCCGCTGATATCAATAAATCAGGAACCATTACGGCCTTTGATTTAGTAGAATTGCGAAAGCTGATTTTATTTATTAATGATGAATTTGAAGAGAATAACTCATGGCGATTTGTAGATGCCAATTATGTTTTTTCTAATCCTGAAAATCCATTTGAAAGTACCTTCCCAGAGGTGACAAGTTTTAATGGAATTACTCAAAATGAGTCATCAGATTTTATTGGAGTTAAAATTGGTGATTTGAATAATAGTGTTGTTCCTAATGCTTTGATCGATGCAGATTATCGAAACGCAGAAGAAGAGTTGATTTTTGAGATCGAAGATCAAGATTTAGTCGCTGAACAAACCTATCAAATTGACGTCAAAATGAAAGAAGAAAGAGTATTGTTAGGGTATCAGTTTACACTACAAATGGATCCGGCGGTTTTCTCTTCCATTGAAATGGAATCAGGGAACTCTATTACTTTGACGAAAGAAAATTTTGGTTATACCTATATTGATAATGGCGTGATTACTTCAAGTTGGAATAAAAACGAAGCACAAAAAGTTGGAGCCAATGAAACGCTATTTACGATGTCAATCAAAGCAAAAGAATCAACAAGACTAAGTGATGTTCTTCAGCTCAATTCTAGTTATACACCAGCAGAGGCTTACGATGAGCATTTCGAACAGATGGAGGTTCGTTTAGATTTCAAGCAAGATAAAAATGATTTTGCCTTATTTCAAAATCGACCAAACCCATTTAAAGAAGAGACGGTCATCGGTTTTTATTTACCCAAAGCGACTCCTGCAAAATTGAGCATATACGATCTATCTGGTCGTTTGATCAAAATAATCGATCAGGAATATGAGCAAGGATATCAAGAATTGACCATTCATCAAGCAGATGTAGAGGATATGCCTGTTTTATACTATCGTTTGGAAACGCCAGATTATACGGCAAGCAGAAAGATGATTTTTATCAAATAGGCTGATTTTTAGATTAAAAAATATTGTAAATTATCGGTAATGACTTTGAACCGAAATATGAGTTCATCCCTAATTTTTATTTAATATTAAAGAATTTAGGATTGACGATTTCGATATCAAAAATGGCAAACAAATCTTACTGATTACTCAGATCACGCTGATTTCCAAGATCGAAGGGCGCATCAGTTGAGCAATCTGCGCGATCTGAGTAATCTGTTAAATGAGCGTTCTAATACGACTTTTGAAGCTTTAAAATTCATGGTATTGTCCTAGCAAAAAATAAGGTATTTGCGTTTGCTACTTGGCACTATGGAGATATATACTTTGTTAGCCACAGTTTTTTTAATCTCTTAATATATAGCCCTTATTCTATTGTAAAGATTATGGATTTTGAGATTTATTTTTTCCTTGATAGTGGCATTCTTCATAGAATAATTATATCCTAAACTTACCAAAGCATTATAGATCCAAATGTGATTTGACCTGTTTAGTTTACTGCTTCCTGTATTTCCTAAAAATATATACCCAAGTTCTGCTTTAGGATCAAACCACATCATTGTTGTTATACAATTATCTCCGCCACTCATTCCTGTTAACTGATAGGTGATTCCATAGTTATTTCTATCTATCATAAAGAATAAACCATTGTTGTCGTCTTCAAGATTGGTTACAGAACTGCCTAATTGTGGAGAAAGTAACTTTTCAAAAGAAGCCTGCTCTAAGAGATCTGGTTTTTTTACTAATATAGCTTGGCAATATTTAGTCAAGTCTTCAATGTTAGTTATAATATCTCGACATGGATATAGGATTACACCGCTCGTCTCAACGTTAATTATTGAATCTTCTTTAGTTTCATAATAACTTGTATGTAAAATTGAGTCACTTTCTGTTAAAGACCAGTATGTATTATTAAGTTCAATTGGGTTAAAAATATGAACTTTTGTAAATTCGGAAAAAGGTACTCCTGATGTTCGCTCAATAATATGAGCTGCTAAAGCAGAACCTATATTCGAGTAATTCCAATTTGATCCTGGCTTGTTTTTAGTGAAGCTAATCTTCCCATATTTTCCATATTGAAAATAATCGAGCATAAAAGACTCCAAAGATTTATTCAAATTGGGTTCATTTGTATAAAGAGATTCTACAACTGTGTCATTATAGTCTAAAGATGATGTATGTGTGGCTAATTGTTTTATTGTTATCTCATCATTAGGAAAATCAGGATTGTTAACCTTAAAGGGAAGATAGTCATTGATAGGGTTATCAATATTTAGTAATTTTAATTTTTCTGCTTTCATTAAAGCGATACCAATAGTTGTTTTCGATATCGAAGCAATAATCTGTTGAGTTTGGGTAGTATATAGTTCTCCATTTTCCTTGTGGGAGTACCCAAAACCTTTTGAGTAGATAGTACTATCTGCATTAAAAACAGAAACAGCAAAACCAGCCATCCTATCCGAATTATAAAATCTATTTATTTTTTTATCAATATTACTTAGGTCCGCATTTATATCATCTTTAGTTTGGTAAAGAAGAAAAGATATGAATCCGATCAGTAGGATAAAAACTAGTAAAAAGATTATTCTAAATAATTTCCTAAGCCTCATTTATTTCATTTTAGTTAATGGATACTTTTATTCTATTCAATAATAATTCAATTTGACGTTACAAAACATAGCTATAGAATTGAAACTAAGTATTGAGTAACCAATAACTATCTATTTTAGATAAACTAATTATTTTATCCGATATAATGCACTGAATTATTACTTAACTTAGAGTGATTTTGTTCTGATTTTGAAGATCACAATTTCGGGACATGTCTCAAATTGTAGCTAACATATTAATACATGCACTCGATCAAATGACCTTTAGGGTTAACCAATTTCATTTGATTGCTAAAGTGAAGTCCCAATTCTGTATCGCCTATGAAAACACCTGCTAAATTATTTAGATCAAACGAAACCATTAAAGAGCCCAATTAAAATTCGTAGCAAAATAATTGAATAAGTATTTTTTTTTGTTTAAATTGATCATTCAAAGCATTTATCGAAATTTACAATTAATTAACCAAGAGATTTTTATAAAATCCCTTTTTTATCCTTATTTTTACATCAAAGCATTGTAGAAAAGAGTTTAAAACACTTTTCATCCCACAAACCTACCTTGGATAAAATAATCTAGTCTTTCTATAGATGTAGATTAAATTCCATCCCTTAAACTGATATATAACACAATCGATTATCACCAATGATATTTGAATATAAGGCTTATGGCCTGTGTTCAAGCATTTGTTGTTTATATTACTTTAATCCAGTATTTCATCAATTTTAGAAATTACCAATCTTATGAAAAAAAGAATTACACATGCAAAAATGTGGCTTTTGTTGAGAGCTACCTTCGTTGCAACCTTTCTTACCTTACGAACGATCCCCAATATAGGATATCGTAATCTTTCAAGACAACTAATATTGGCATCAATATTCCTATTAGGAAGTGTTGGACTGGTGAATGCACAAACTATCTTGTATCAACAAGGATTTGAAGCTGATATGACGGACTACTCCAATGTACCTAATCAATTGCCTTCTGCTGATCCTGGAGATCGGTACTTCGCCAGGACAATGCCTTCTGATGGAGCTATCTATGAAGGGAGTGTAGGACCTTATACTAATATCACAGGAAGTTTTTTCTTTGTTGGATCCAACCCAAATTCCATTAATGGAGGAAATCCTGGAGAAATCATTTTAGACCAAATTAACATTGCTGGTTTTACAAATATTCAATTTTCTGCTGATTTTGGAGCCGTTGATAATGATTGGGACCCCTCAGATCTTATATCTGTAGAATATAGCTTGGATGGAGGAGCGTTCGTTGAATTGTATTCATTCGTAAGTCCTGCAACCAATGACCCACCAGCGTTGCAAAATAATGCCGTAGGCGGTTCTAATACAGCTAATGGAACTGTGATAGACTATGCCCTGCAATCCATAGTTTCAGATGGAATAGGTACAGGTTCGACTTTGGACATTAAAATTGTATGTGATGCAAATGCAAATTATGAATCATTCGGTGTAGATAATATTATTGTTTCAGGAACAGCTGCGGCTGCAACACCAGATATATCTATAACCATTAGTGCCGCAGATAATACGGATACTCAAACAATAGCACCTGGAGGAACCGCAACCTTTAATGTCGTGGTAACGAATACAGGAACGGTAGACTTAGAAAGTGTAGAGGTATCAGATTTTCTAGCAACAAGTGATTGCGATATGACTATTGGTAACTTAGCTATAGGACAGATCGTCAGCTACACTTGTACTGCTACCAATATATCCTCTAGCTTTGTCAATACTATAGAAGTTGCAGCTGAGACAGCAGCTGGAGATGAACTTGAGGATGAGGATATGACAACTATCATGGTCATGGTTCCTTGTCCTACTATTACAGTAGCTACAGTCCCTACAAGCTTATCATGTAATGGTGATCAAAGTGGAGAAGCTACAGCTACTGCTTCTGGCGGAATGGCTGATTATACTTATGTTTGGAGTAATGGTGTAGCTGGACCGACTATTACAGGCCTTGCAGCAGATGATTATACGGTCATTGCTACAGATGCCAATGGTTGTATGGGAACGGGGAATGTAACGATCAATGAGCCACCTGCATTAACGGTTGCTACGACACCTACCAACATAACTTGTAATGGAGCGATGGATGGCATGATCACAGCTGTAGCTTCTGGAGGTACACCAACTTATACCTATGCTTGGAGTAATAGTGCAGCTGGACCGACTATTACAGGCCTTGCAGCAAATGGTTATACCGTAACGGCTACAGATGCCAATGGCTGTATGGTAACGAATGAGGCACTTATAACTGAACCTGAACCTATAACACCTCCAATGGTAGATCCAGTAAGTGTTTGTGCTGGTGATGATCCGACTATTATGCCTTCGACAGGAATGGGAGGTGGACCTGAAGTATTAGGAATGGAAAATTTTGATGGAGGAATGGATCAAACTGGTTTTACTCCTAGTATTAGTTTTAATGATGGAGTCAATGACCACTTTGCACCTACAACTGGTTTGAATATAGCGAATATTTCAGGACCTTATAGCTTTCAAAATGGAAGCAATGTCTTTTGGGCCGCAGAAGATGTGGATGATGGTGGTGGAGATGGAATGAATCCACAAAACGTGATGCTCAATCCTATAAATATAACTGGTTACGCAGCTATTGAAGTATGTATAGATATGGCCGCTGGGAATAATAGACCTCCAGGGAATAATGGTTATGATGAAAATGATCATGTCTATGTTCAATATGAGACGGATGTTGCTGGAATAATGAATGGTTTTTGTTTTAATTATTTGCCTTCAGGAAATACGAATGATGTATCTAATGAACCTCTTTATTCTGACCCTAATTGTGACGGAGATGTATCAGACGGTGTATTGATGACTGTCACCGCAGGGACTTTTTGTTTTACGATCCCAGATGCTGAGACTTTGGGAGCTGGCGCATCTACGTTGACTGTTAATGTTGAAGTAGCAATGGGCTCAGGAAATGAAGAAATCGCGTTTGATAATATATTGGTAACAGGTACCGAAGCTGCTGGACCAATGTTCAAATATTATGTCATGAATCCTGATGTAGAAACAGGCGCAGCACCAGTTTTTGGACCAACTCCTTTAAATTATACCCCTACAGGATTAGATCCAATGAATACCCCTCAAACTTATTGGGTAACTGTATGTGAAGGCACTTGTGAAAGTATGGCGACTGAAGTTATGGTTACGGTCAATGATCTTCCTCGAATTTCTGGGATGACTACAGAGGTAATGGGCTGTCCTGGTGATGCGACTGGCATGATTGTCATTACTCCAGTGGGAGCTTATACTTATGCTTGGTCTACGGCTGATGGCTCTGGTTTAATGCCAACTGGTCAAGATCAAGCTGGATTGACTGCAGGCACTTACGACGTAATCGTTACTGATGCTAATATGTGTACAGTTGAAGAATCTTTTGTAATTGTAGATGCAGTTGACTCTGCTGCTCCAATGATTACTTGTCCAGCAACTCCTGTTGATCTTAATTGTGGTGAGAATTCCTTACCAATCAATACTGGGATTGCAACAGCTATGGATGTTTGTACCATGACACCAACGATTAGTTATGCTGATGCACTTAGTTTAGATGGTTGTGATGGGAAAACAGGAACATTAACCAGAACTTGGTCTGCTACGGATGTAGCAGGAAATGCGGCTACTTGTGTACAAGTCATCAATATCATTGACATGACTCCTCCGACTTTTACCACTCCGGCAGATCTTTCTATTACTTGTGCTCAGGATCCGATGGATTTAATGCTCACTGGTGATGCAACTGATGTAATGGATAACTGTGGTACTAATCCATTGGCCACCCTTTGGATCAATGAAATTCACTACAGTGATGCAAGTACAGATGAAAATGAATCTGTAGAAATAGCAGGAACAGCAGGCTTAGATTTGACAGGTTATATCCTAGCATTATACAATGGAAGTGATAGTGAATTATATGGTAATGGAATGGATTTGATTCCTTTAGCAGGAATTATTCCAGATGAAGGAAATGGTTATGGAGCTATTGCTCAACCATTTCCAACTGATGGCCTTCAAAATGGACCAGATGATGCTATAGCATTAGTTGATCCATCAGGCGTAGTTGTTTCTTTTGTTAGTTATGAAGGTATGATTACCGCAGCAGATGGTCCTGCTATAGGTTTGACATCTACTAATATTTTCTTTGTAGAAGGAAATGGTGCATCTGCTGTTGAATCTCTACAATTAGTAGGAACGGGTAACACCGGAGCTGATTTTGCATGGTCTCCTCCTTCTCCAGAATCTCGAGGCTTATTAAATGAAGGACAAATTACCCCATCTATTATTTTCAGTGCCCCAACGGTTATGTCATCAGATGATGTGATGGCGGATGCAGGATGTTCTGCTACTGGAACAATAGATAGGACTTGGACCGTAACAGATGCGTGTGGAAATACCGCAACAGATATACAAGTGATAACAATTACTGCAGTACCACTTAGTCTTGCATGTCCTGATGATATCACAATAGAATGTGATATGGATAGTACTCCAGATGGAACTGGAATGGCTGTAGAAAGTGGAGGATGTGGCCTTGACATAGAGGTTACTTTCGAGGATGTTGTTGCACCTGGCGACTGCCCTCAAGAAGAAGTGATTACACGTACTTGGACTGCAACAGATGAATGTGGAACAGCGACTTGTGTACAGACCATTACAATAGAAGATACGACAGCTCCAATGATTACTTGTCCAGCTAATGTAACTGATTTAGTTTGTCAAACCGAATTACCAGTTGTTTTGGATGTAGCTACGTTTATAGCACTTGGAGGAACGGCTATGGATAATTGTTCTAATAACCTTTCCGTAAGTTATGTAGATGATCCCGTAAGTCCATCGTTATTAAATTATTGCCCAGGTGCTTCAGCTTCGGAGAGAGTAATTACTCGGACATATACGATCATGGATGAATGTGGTAACCCAAGTACTTGTACTCAAACTTTTAGTTACAATCCAAGTACCAATGGCCCAGTTATTACTGAAATTCCCTTAGATCAAACGATTACTTGTGCTTATGAAGCGATGGCTCAATTGGCTAGTTTTTCAGCAGAAACAGATTGTAATCTTGGTTCAACGACATCAGTAGAAGCGCTACCTGTGATGGGATCAGATAATTGTCCAGGAGCGATCTACCAGTTTAGATATACAGTAGAAGATG
>CAYTVR010000077.1:0-28589 GCA_964441245.1 uncultured Saprospiraceae bacterium
TGAAATCCATGTAGATCTTCGAACAGATGAGGAACGAGCAAAAGTCGATGGAAAAATATTGGTCAACGCAGATCATCCGCAAGTTGTTGAAATTTGGAATTTGGTATTCATTCAATTCAATCGAAAAGCGGATGGAAGTTTGGAAAATTTACCAGCCAAACACGTAGATACCGGAATGGGTTTTGAACGTTTGTGCATGGCTTTGCAAGCTAAAAAATCTAATTATGCAACGGACGTGTTTACGCCTTTTATTTCTTTTTTAGAAAAAGCATCCGGAAAAAAATATAACGGAAGTTATGACTTAAGTGCGAAGTCAGATATTGCGATGCGAGTAGTGGTGGATCATATTCGAGCAGTGAGCTTTACTATTGCAGATGGACAGATGCCAAGTAACACTGGAGCGGGTTATGTTATTCGTCGAATTTTACGTCGAGCAGTACGTTATTACTATTCATTCTTGGATATCAAAGAACCACTCATTCATCAGATGTTGCCTTTATTGGCAAATGAGTTTGCAGCTGTTTTTCCAGAATTGAAAGCGCAAGAAGAGTTTGTGGCTAAGGTCATTTTAGAGGAGGAAAAATCTTTCCTAAGAACTTTAGAAGAAGGTTTAAAAAGAATCAATGCTTTGTCTATCGAGGACAATGTATTAGATGGTGAAACGGCTTTTGAATTAAAAGATACCTATGGATTCCCAATCGACTTAACGCAGTTGATCGCTGAAGAAAAAGGATGGACTATCGATATCGAAGGATTTGAAGCTGCTTTGCAAAAACAAAAAAATAGAGCAAAAGCCGATAGTGCTAAAAAAGTAGGAGATTGGACACAATTATCGGATGATCCGAGTGTTGAATTTATTGGCTATGATTATTTAATGGCAAGCCATATCGAGGTGGTAAAATTTAGAACAGTTAAGGATAAAAAAGGAGAACAATATCAAGTAGTGTTAAACAAAACGCCTTTCTATGCGGAAGGTGGTGGACAAGTTGGTGATACTGGATTATTATGGTTTGGAGAAGAAAAAATTCCTGTGATCAACACCATTAAGGAAAATGATTTGGTGATTCATTACGTGAAAAAATTACCTGCAAATATGTCGGCTCCAATTAAAGCGGAGGTGAATGCAGCGCGTAGGAAATTGACAGAGAACAACCACACCGCAACTCATTTATTGCATGCTGCTTTGCGCAAAGTTTTGGGAACACATGTTCAACAAAAAGGATCATTGGTCAATGAAAAATATTTGCGTTTTGATTTTTCTCATTTTCAAAGGATGACCGAAGAAGAGATTGCAGCAGTAGAGAAAATGGTCAATCAAAAAATTAGGGAAAATATTCCTTTAGAAGAAGCACGTTCTCTACCAATTGAAGAAGCGAAAAAGAGTGGAGCAATGATGCTCTTTGGTGAAAAATACGGAGAACATGTTCGGATGATCACTTTTGATAAAAACTATTCTCAGGAATTGTGTGGAGGTTGTCACGTTTCGGCTACCGGAAAAATTGGTTACTTCAAGCTAACAAGCGAAAGTGGAATCTCCGCAGGAGTAAGAAGAATAGAAGCGATCAGCGCAGACCGAGCAGAAGCACACATCAATTCAGAGCTCAATGAGTTAAATGCTATTAGAACCTTGTTCAAAAATCCATTGCATGCGGCTAAAAATGTAGCCAATTTGCAAGACGAAAATAAGGACTTAAAAAAGCAAATAGAAAAATTGATGTCTGAACAAGCAGGTGCTTTGCAAGGCGAATTGAAGGACAAAAGTGAAAATATCAATGGCGTAAATTTCATCTCTGCTCGCTTACCTTTGAACGATTCCAAAGCGATCAAAACTTTGGCTTATCAATTGGAAAAAGAATTAGGAGACGCTATGATTGTCTTTGGCGCTGAGGTCAATGGCAAACCCCAATTAACCATTGCCATCAGTGAAAATATAACCAAAGAAAAAGATTTACATGCTGGAAATATGATCCGAGAATTGGCAAAAGAAATTGCTGGTGGCGGTGGCGGACAAGCGTTTTTTGCAACAGCTGGTGGTTCTAACTTATCGGGATTAGATAAAGCCATCGAGAAAGCGCGAGAATTGATTGGTGAATAGTAGTTGAATGATTGAATTTTGAATAATTGAATGGCCTTCTGGCGTGGGGTGAGTTTTGAATGATTGAATTTTGAATAATTGAATGAGCCTTCTGGCGTGGGTAAGTTTTGAATGGATGAATTTTGAATAATTGAATGAGCCTTCTGACGTGGGTAAGTTTTGAATGGATGAATTTTGAATAATTGAATGTTCCTTCTTGCGTGGGTAAGTTTTGAATGAGGGAATGACTATTGATTATTGTTCTATTCCTCGTTAAAAGACCATTCCATCATTCTTGCATTCATTCAACCATTTTCACGTCCCTACATTCAATCATTCAACCATTCCCGTGCCCATGCCCATGCCCGTGCCCATGCCCATCATCTATTGCTTCTTCTTTCTTGTTTTTTTTCTGTCCGGGTTGTCCTTCCATCGTTCCTTTGTTGATGATAGCGCCGAAGAAAATAGCGTTGGCAAATAAGCGATTGGTGCCATACCAAAAAGCCCGAAAGTTTGGATTATCGACCATATTGATGACTTGCCCTTTTCCATATTTGTTGACTAAGATACTCGCTGAATTTTTTAGCATGCTCAAATTTTTGATAGAAATATATCCACTTAATAAAGGATCATTGGTATAAGAAATAGGGCTGCCATATGGATTTTTTCCTTTAGTCAAAAAGGTTGTACTATTTCGGAAAACAGGCATTGTAGCTTGGTTCAAACCATAGCATAAAGGATGACTTTGATCTAACTGAGCTTCGAAGATCGCACCCCCGATGACTTGTGATCCACGATCTGAACGGCGTTTGTTATATGGACGATAAGGTGATCGTTTATTTTTTTTCTTTGGATAGCTTTTTAGCGAAATGTTAGAAATACCTTGGCCTTTTCCCCAATGGATAGCGCCTTTGATCAGTATTAAATTTCCGCCATTGGACAACCATGTTTTGATTTTTTCTGGGTGTTGGATACCGCTATAAGAACCATTTACCATGACAATGGTGCTGTAACGATCCAAGTCATATTTATTGAGATTTTGAATGTCCATAATTGTAGGAGTCATATCGTATCGTTGATCGAGTAAATGCCAGACTTCTCCTGCATCATAACTAGTAATACCTTGACCAACTAGAATCAAAACCTCTTGTTTTTTTAAAGCTGAAAAACTTGGACTGCCTAAATCATTTCCTTTGGGGGTCCAACCTGATTGCACACCAAAAATAGGAACATCACTGGACTGACTGATCTGTTGGATTAAATTATAAATTTCTTCAGGACTCTTTTTTTGATTGTTTTTGACAGGAATTAAAATAGTACCAGCCACCATTTTTTTCGTGCCTTCGTTGACTAAATCAATAAGGAAAGAATGATTAGAGACTTTTACATTGAGGTCGTTTTGTAATAAAAAATTCAATGCTTTTGGTGTATAATAATGATCCCATTCAAAAACATAAGCATAGTCACTTTGGGCAACTGCTCTAGCTTTTTTTGGAAGTGATTTATTTTTTTTGGTAGCAATTTTACTTAAATCACTAGCACTAATTTCGGCGTAAGGAATATTAAAAGCAAGTGGAAGCGTCCAAGCAGATACATCATAAAAAAGACTGTCATTAAAAGAAGTCATTTTTTCAAACATGGCTTTGATCAATCGATATTGTTTTTGCTCTAGCGAAACGTAATAAGTATGCTCTTGATCAAAACGTTGTCTCGAAAGGCTTACCTCTTTTGATAAAGATTGAATATCGATTTGATGACGTTCCAACATATTGATGAACTCTTGCAGTCTTGCAACATCTTTGTTGCCACCAAATACATAACCTTTAGTTTTTGATTTTTTAGCTGCTTCGATTCCTGATTGGTAAAAACGTCGTTGATAATCCAGTAGATCTTTTCGAAGGTTTTGAGCCGCTTCCAAAGTTGATAGGGAAGTGGTCAATTGATTGCGAATAGTAAAAGGAAAACTAACTAAACCATTGTCGCTTTCCTGTAAATGTCCACGTGAACTGGCTTGTTCAAACAAAATCCCAATACATCCATTGGCATCTGGATAAGTTGATCCTTTTCCATAATAAAAATCATCAAAGGATTCTTCGGCATAATAAAGTGAACCGATTTTGTCTAATGCTTTCGCATGAAAATTGGCGATTTTTTTGGTGAGTTCTTGGTTTTCTTTAGGAGTGTTGGGATTCGTTCGACTTGGAATACCCGGTTGAAAAAAGTAAGTGGAATTGGTTCCCATTTCATGATGATCGGTTAGTATATTGGGATACCACTCATGGAAATTTTTAATTCTTCCTTGACTTTCTGGATGTTGACTAGGTAACCAATCTCGATTCAAATCAAACCAATAATGGTTGGTTCGCCCACGAGGAAAAGGTTCATTGTATTCTCGATTAGCGGGATCTCCAGAAAGATTTTTACTCTTGTGTGCATTGACCCAATTGGCAAAACGATTGAAGCCATCTGGATTGTAACAAGGATCCAATAGGATGATGGATTGACTTAAAATTTTCTCGATTTCTTTTCCTTGCACGGCTGCTAAATGATAGGCATATAACATCGCCGCATTCGAACCGCTTGATTCGTTTCCATGAATACTATAACCTTGATAAAGGACAACTGGTGCTTGATCCAGATCAACTTTTTTAGATTGATCTGGATTCGTTAATTGAACATGATTGGCGCGAATTTGATCGATGTTTTTATGATTTTCTGGAGTCGTAATCGTTAATAAAATCAATGGTCGATGTTCATAAGTACGCCCAAATTCTTTCATGGTAATTCGATCAGAAGCACGATCGAGTTCCCGCAAATACATGATCAATTGATCGTGACTTACGTGCCATTCTCCGACTTGATAACCCAAAACAGATTCAGGAGTTGGAATATCAGGATTATATTTGCCGGAAGACAAATAGTAATCAAGGTCCATTTTTTGTGAAAACAAGGAAAAAGAAATAGAAAGCAATACAAGTACAGTAAAAATATTTTTCATCGTATAAATTAATTTTTGCTCAAAATACAAAAAGCTAAGTGCTTGGGCATAATTGGGTTAACATTAATCGATGAGGAATTTCAGTTCTAGTGGATCGTAATAGAAAATTAAAAAGTTTCAGTAAACAAAAAAGGAATCGCCCGAAAGCAATTCCTTTTATAAAGAAAGTTTTGTTAGAATTTTGTAATCCTAAGCCTGTTTGATTTTCTTTAAACGAAGATCCTTTGTTTGAGAAATGGCCTTCGTCGTATAAATGATTTATTCATTTTCCATTAAAGTCGAGACATAATCATCTTTTGACTAGCCCGATATAAACCGCTTTGTAATTGGTAAAAGAAAACGCTATTCCCTGGTAAGTCAGATCGTTTGACTTTGACTTCGTTGTAGCCTTTTTGGAAAGGACCATGGAATTCTTTTAATATTTTACCATTGATATCTACGATACTCAAGACTGTTGGAGCTTCTTCTGGAATTTCAAAGCTGATGACCGTTTCCGTTGAAAATGGATTCGGATCATTTTGATGTAATTTGAATCGTTTGCTACTAGCTTCTAAATGATTATCCGAGCCAATTTTTAATGCGATATCCATCGTCTTCAAGGTTTCATCATAGGCTTCTGCTTTGGTTTTATCAGAACTGATGGAGAAAATCTGACTGACTGGGACATTAGCGAGTGCTTTAAATTTTAAGGAGAAAACCATTTGATCATCTTCTATCGTTTTTGGAGATCGGTCATACCAATTGGTGGTAATCATTCCCTTTTCAAGATGTGTCCATCCAAAGCGTTCAGGTGTTAACTGAAGGGTTTCTGAAAGGTTTTCAACGTGTATAAATTCAGCTGTAGCTGGATCAAAATTTAAAGTAAATTGATAACCAGAAATTTGCTTAAAGTCTTTGGATTTAAATTCAAAAACATACTCTTGACCTGCTTCAAGTAACTCTTCTTCCAAGGTAAGTGTTAATACTTCTTCGGATCTAGTATCTGAATTTCCAGCAAAACTATTTATATCAGCAGAGTTGTTGAGATCACCGACTTTGACTGCAATAAAATCCAAATTACGCTGAATGTCAGAAAGATTTTCGATAGAGATACTTTCAGGATATGGCGGAACACTCATTAGATTCAAAGAATACGGAAACTCAAATTCTTGATCGATAAAACGCCAAGAAGTATTGTTCGTAAACTCATCTTCAATCAAGAGAATAGCTCGACTAAGCGTGACCATGTCAAAAGCAGTAACCATCCCAGAATTATTTACATCAGCGGCCACCAATTGATAAGGAGAATCTAAAGTGTCGATTAAAAGAATATGTCGAGCGAGCATGACTAAATCCATCGTGTTGACCCCGTTTAGTAAATCATCATCATATTCTGGCGTAATCGTATAATCGGTATACATAGGAATGTCTTCCATAAAATAATGACCAGACGAGGTACTTTGGAATAGATGATTTTCACCCGTTCCTTGTACGTATACCATCGCTTCTTCTAAGCCAACATCGTCAGCTGTTATCAACTGTCCAGATACATTGGATAAAGGTGCCTCAGGACAGTCGAAGTTCACTAAAACAATTTGCGCGAAAAGAGAATTATCTGCATTTTCAAAAGTATCAATAATGGAAATTGGAATTTCAATTTGAGCGAAGGCTTCTCCTTCTAAATCATCGCAATCTAAAATAATTTCGTTTGGATTATCTCCTCTAAAGTATACCGTAGTAGGAGAACAGTCATCTTTGCTATTGACAAAAATATCAGGTGTCAAAACTACAGGGCTATTCACACCCACTTCAAATTCTAAACCATTGATCAAACTAAGAGAAGGTCGCTTGATATCTCTAATAAAAATCTTGTTAGAACATGATGCAGTATTGCCACAGTCATCGGTAGCAGTATAAGTGACAATGACGGTTCCTGTTGGATAAAGCCCGCTTGCATCTGCCCCTTGATAAACGATGCCAACACTATCACTTCTCGTATACGTAAAGTTGACTGGCCCACAATTATCGGTACCTGTAGCAATAAAAGTATAAGGCTCCGTACATGGAGTTCCCAGATCAACATCGTTGGTGTCTCGTGGGCAAAATGTAATCGTTGGTGCGATATCATCTGCTATAATTATTTGTAAGGGGAATAAAGTTTCCTCTTCATTTCCACAAGCATCAGAAGCTTTGTATAACAGTGTACGAACGTATTCGTTAGCGCAGGTCATATTCGTTGTGTCATCCGAAACCAATTCTATCGTCACCTCTCCGCAGCCATCTGTAGCGGTTGGAGTAGCACCAAGAACTACATCTGCTGCACAATCAAAATTAAGATCTAAATCTCCAGGTTGTTGATCCCACGCAGGACGACTTTGATCGGTCACATCAATCGTTTGACTGATGGCAGCACTGTTTCCACAAATATCTGTAAATGTCCATGTTCTGACTATCGTAAAATTATTGATGCAATCACCAGCTGTAATTTCATCTACCGGACTGGCCACAATATTTCCATCACAATTATCAGTTGCGACTAAATCAATAGGTATTGGCACGCCATTATCACATTTTACATTGATGATAGCTGGGACGCCTGGTGGGATAGGAGGGGTGTCATCGTTGACATGAATGGTTTGATCAATCGCTACACTATTTCCGCAAGCATCCGTAAAGGTCCAAGTCCTAAGAATCGTAAAACGATTAGCACAACTTCCAGGAGTAACAACATCTATTGGACTTGCCGTAATGTCACCATCGCAATTATCAATCGCCACTAAATCCATTGGATTAGGCACTTCTCCTGCACATTGAACATTGAGGTCTTCTGGTACCGTTGGTGCAATTGGAGCGGTATCATCATTTACTGTAAAGGTCTGACTACTAGAAGACGTGTTTCCACAAGCATCTTCAAAGGTCCATGTTCTGACTAATACAAAATTATTTGGACAGTTACCCGGTGTCGTTAAATTAGTGACAACACCTGTCACATCACCATCGCAATTATCAACCGCTACTAAATTGATTGGATCAGGAATATCAGTTGCACATTGAACCGTGATGTCCATTGGTGCAGTTGGTGCGCTTGGAGCCGTATCATCTTTAACCGTAATGGTTTGATTGACCGTTGAACTATTATCACAATCATCGGTAAAAGTCCACGTTCTCACTATCGTAAAACTATTTGGGCAATTACCTGGAGTGGATACCATCGTTGGTGAAGCACTAATGTCGCCACTACAATTATCATTGGCAATCAAGTCTACTGGATCAGGAATATCAGTTGCACACTGAACCGTCATGTCCATTGGAACAGTTGGAGGTACTGGTGCGATATCATCATTGACTGTAATGGTTTGATTGACGGATGAACTGTTATTACAATCATCGGTAAAAGTCCATGTTCTCACTACAGTGAAACGATTAGAACAATCACCTGTTGTAGTTACGATTGTTGGTGTAGCTATGATATCACCGCTACAATTATCAGAAGCAACCAAGTCTATTGGATTTGGAATATCATTGATACATTGCACGGTCATATCCATTGGTGCGCTTGGTGGAATTGGAGCCGTGTTGTCATTGACGGTAATGGTTTGATTGACTTCAGCGCTATTGCCACAAACATCTGTAAATACCCAGGTTCTGAGTATGGTGAAATTATTTGGACAACTTCCTGGAGTCATTTCATCTGTTGGTGAAGCAGTCACGGTACCATTGCAATTTACAGTGGCCACTAAATCTATTGGATTTGGAATATCACCAGGACATTGTACACTTACATCTGGAGGTGCAATTCCCACAGGAGTACCATCATCAACTACTGAAATAGTTTGACTGACTGTAGTCGTGTTTCCGCAAACATCTGCAAAATTCCATCTTCTCACTATAGTGAAATTATTAATACAATTTCCTGGAATCATTTCTTCCGTTGGCGAAGCGGTAATATCACCATCACAATTATCAGTTGCGACTAAATCACTTGAAGCAGGTACATCGGTACCGCATTGAACTGCAACGTCAAGTGGAGGAGTAGCTACTGGAGCGATATCATCATTCACATTGATTGTTTGGCTGACTGCGCTACTATTTCCGCAATCATCGGTAAAGGTCCAAGTCCTCACAATAGTGAAATTATTGGTACAAGAGCCTGCCGTTATTTCATCTGTTGGGCTTGCGGATATTAGACCAGTACAATTGTCTGTAGCTTCTAAATTGATGTTAGCTGGAACATCAGCCATACACTGAACATCAATCTTAGCTGGAGCTGAAGGAGGAACAGGATTTGTATCATCATTGACGATAATATTTTGACTAACAGTTGATCTGTTGCCACAAATATCTTCAAACGTCCATGTTCTCACGACAGTGAAACGATTGGCGCAAGTCCCCGAAATAATTTCATCTGAAGATGTTCCAATAATATCCCCATCACAATTGTCATTTGCGGTCAAGCTAGTAGCTATTGGGAGATCAGCAGCACATTGAATATTGATATCCAATGGAGCCGGAGGTGCGATAGGAGCAGTGTTATCATTGACATTTATCGTCTGACTCACCGCATCACTATTTCCACAAGCATCGGTAAAAGTCCAAGTTCTAATTACGGTCAATCGATTTGAACAATTTCCTTGTAAGATTTGATCTGTTGGTGCAATGGTAATATTTCCATCGCAATTGTCCACTGCAGTTAAATCACTAGGTACTGGAATATCATCAGGACATTGAACGGTCACATTCGCTGGAGCATTAGGAGTTACTGGAGGTGTAGCGTCACTAACATTAATGGTTTGGCTAGTAGCATCACTATTTCCGCAAAGGTCTGTAAAGGTCCATGTTCTCACTACAGTGAAACTATTCGGACAACTTCCAGGAATTATTTCATCTGTTGGACTCGCAGAAATATTACCATTGCAATTATCTGTCGCCACCAAATCCATAAAGACTGGAAGGTCATCTGCACATTGAACATTGACTTCTATTGGTGCGTTTGGCGGAACTGGTGCAATATCATCATTGATGATGATATTTTGACTCACCGCACTACTATTTCCACATTCATCAGTAAAGGTCCAAGTTCTCACGATAGTGAAATTATTGGAACAGTTTCCAGGTATGATTTGATCTATTGGCGAAACAGTAATATCTGCTTCGCAATTATTGCTTGCAGTTAGATTTACCATAGCAGGAATATCACCTGCACATTGTACGGTTACATCATTTGGCGCTGGAGGAGGAGTAGGAGCTTCGTCATCTTTAACAGAAATGATTTGACTAGTTGTGCTACTATTGCCTCTTATGTCTGTAAAGGTCCAAGTGACTTCTAAAATATAATCATCATCACAAGTTCCGGATGTAATGGTCGTAGTTGGAACACCAATAATTTCTCCATTACAGTTATCAATAGCGATTAAAGTAGGCAATACCGGAATGTCTATTTCACAAGAAACGGTTAAATCAACTGGTGGAATTGGTGGTGTTGGAGGAGCACTATCATCAATGGTAATGTTTTGGGTAATGGTTGTAATATTCCCTGCTCCATCATCAAAGGTCCAAGTTCTCACTTCCGTGAAATTACCAGGCGAAGTCCCCGGAACCATAATGATATTAGGTGTTGAAGAAATAGCTCCTCTACAATTATCCATGGAGATTAAGCTTGGTAAAGAAGGAATATCCTCTACACATTGGATGGTCATGTCTGATGGAATTATTGCAGGAGGAATAGGTGCCGTGATATCATTTACGATTAAGGTTTGAGAAATGGTATTGACGCCTTCACAATTATCGGTAACGGTCCAGGTACGAATGATCGTAAACTCATTAGGATTTGCACCGGGAATGGTCTCGTCTTCAAAGTCTAAGGTCGTTATACCACAAGAATGTATATATTCTGGCGTATCAAATACTTCCGTTCCGACTACACATTCTACTATGATATCTGGTAACTCACTAGTCCAAGTGGGTGGAAAATTATTTTTTAATTTAAAATGAACTTCTTTAGTCGTAGCATTTCCACAATCATCGGTTGCTGTAAAAAATACTTCTGTAATCGCATATCCATCAATCCATGGACCTTCATTGGGCGAAGCAGGAGTCCATGTCCAAACAGCTTCACCGCAATTATCCATTGCCGTCATGGCGTTGGTAATATTATCCTGAATCCAATCATCATATTGTTGTTGAACTAAGTCATCACACTCTCGAATAGTTAAGTAAGGATCGCCAATAATAGTCGGAGCATCATGATCTGTAAGAACCACCAAAATTGTACAAGCTGAAGCATCACCACATTGATCTGTTGCGGTAAAGGTGACATTTTGGTAGGCTTTCAAATTAGGAATCGTGAATTCATTATTATTACAATCCACTTCAATGAAATTATTAGGATCAAAGTCATTGTTAATGACTGGACTTGGCCCATTACAGGTAGAAGTAACCGTCGCATTGACCGCATACCAAGCAAATCCTTCTAGGATTTCTTCTGTATTCGTTGTACAAGAAATATTACAAATATCCGGTGGACAATGGAGATTGATACTTTCTGGATGAAAATCTTTGGAGAATTTAATGATTGAAAGGTCGCTGATGTTTTTATCATTCAAATTATTTAGATCATCGGCGAGTACTGGATTGATCCCAGAGATGACTAATAGGCATAGGATTAGTAATGCAGACTGAACCAGTCTTGAGAGGGTAGTTTTACTCATAGGTCAAGATTTTAATAATAAAATTTTGATGTTTGCTTATCGCAAAAACTACGGTTTTGTCATATCCCTAGCATGTCATAATGGATGCTTTATGAATACCGTATTATAGCAATAGACTCTACTCTTCGATCATAGTAAAATGAGAATACTAGCTCGAAAAGTAGTAGGCGTGTATCTAGATATTTATATATATCAATTTGTTATTTGGAAACAAGCCTAGTGTATTAAAAATTTTCTTAAATGTATTTTGCTGGTCTGGAATAGGATATGAAATCAATTACAACGTAATGTATCAAATATGCTGCCAATCCATAATGTGAAAAAATGAATAGGAAAGGGAATGTTTTAGATGATTAACTTATCTGTAGAAGAACTGTTACAGGTATAGAGCCTATTTATTTAAAGGTCAGCTAGAAGGATTAATAAAAAAAGGCTTACTAATAGAGTTTATGACTAAAGAATTTGTATAGAGCCCAAATGATCTTTTAAACCCAACTATCGTCACATCCTCACCATGCCCGTACGGGCAGGTTCCGGGTGTTCCTCGGCTGGCTTCAAAATCTCTATTTGCTTCCTATACAAAATCGCTAGTCATAAACTCTAATTGTTTTTGTGGAGTTCTTTAGAAAGATTAAGTAAAGCTGATTTCAATGTTTTGAAAGCATAGGGCGCTTCGTCAAAAGAGGGGTTACTTCTGTAAATTACTTTTTTTTGTTGACCATTAATTTCTACTTGAATGGTATAAGGATAGTGTCGCTTATCTTGAGGTGCGCCGTAGGCATCGTTTAGTTTTAAGAATCCGCTATTCACTATTTTTTGTAATTCATTGAGTTGAAATTGATTTAAAGGACTTCTTTTAAGGACTTCTAGATTAGAAGTCGAATCAGGAACGGCGACAGGCGAGTTTTCGGGAAAATGATGTTGTAAACGAGTATGACTAAAGGTTTGATCTCTAATATTAATGCGATCTTGATAACTACTATAGCTTAAGGAAAATGGAGCTTCCTTTTTTGAATAGTCTAGTGATTTGTTTTCTTTTTGATATTCACTTGAATCAGAAGCAATATTGGCACAATTAGAGAGGGTGAAAATCAAAATATAACAGAACATAAAAGTGGAAAATCTCTTGATGAGCATAACAAATTTTATTGATAGAACTTAAAAGGTAGGATAAAGATAAGCATTTTGAAAAATGGAAACTAGATGGATTGAAGAATTAAATAAAAATAAGCCAAGGTTAGAGGAGAGAGCATTCCTTGGCTTATGGAGAGTGTTTTAAAGAGAATAATCAAAAGGTTCGGGGGTTAATATGTTACATTTTACGATAGTAAAAGTAGTATAGATTTTAAAACTAAAAAATACCGAAAATGGGGGATTAGGAATAAATCTGGAGTCATTAATAAGAGACAAATGCATTTTAAACCGCATGACATTCAAATTATACCCCATATGGGGGATTTTTTTTAAAATAAAAGTGCGTAAATTTAGGATTATGATAAAGTTGGGTATTATAGAAGATGATGCGGGTATTCGGCAGCGATTTGAAAAATATTTTTCATTTCAGTCGGGAATAGAATGCGTGTTAATTGCGGAATCTGTAGAATCGTTTATCGAAAAAGCTGGATCAGTCAAGGAAGTAAATGTTCTGCTCTCTGATATTGGTTTACCTGGAGTTTCTGGGATAGAAGGAATTCCTTTAGTAAAAAAGGTTTTTCCAAATTGTAACATATTGATGATTACCGTGTATGCAGAAAGCGAACGAATATTCAACGCTTTATGTGCTGGTGCAAATGGTTATTTATTGAAAAGTACTCCTTTGCCAAAAGTTAAAGAAGCCATTGAAAATATTAATAATGGAGATGCGGCCATGTCTCCTTCCATTGCCCGTAAGGTCATCGATTATTTCCAACCTCGTCAAAAAAAAGAGCGTAATAAGAAAGAACAATTGACCAAAAGAGAAAAACAAATTGTTCAAGGAATTGTAGATGGATTGAGTTATAAAATGATTGCCGCTCGACATGATATTAGTTTTCAAACAGTGAAGCAACACATTAAAAACATTTATCGAAAATTGCACATCAATTCCAAAGCAGAGTTAATTAGTAAATCCTTCAAAGGAGAGTTAGACTAGCATTTGATCGATCATTTTTAGAAGACTTTATGCTTATAATCCTTTTGTTTTTACTTTAATGGTATATCCCTTTTCTTTTTGAATTTCCAAATCCGCATTGATTCGTTTAGCACGCATTTGCATGTTTTTCAAACCTTGTCCTGAGGTTTGTTCTTCTTTTGAATCATCTACCGTTCCATTATTTGCGACCACCAAAGTAAATGAATGCGCATGATTAATCAAACTAACAACGACTTCCGTTGCATTGGAATGTTTGACAATATTATTGATGGCCTCTTTGAAAATAAAGTAAATATTTTGACGAAGGTTTACATTGATTTTATTGTCAGTATTGATTTGTTCAATAATGATTTTGTGTTGAATGTTGGCCAGAGGTAACAATTCTTCTAGGTGCTCTCTCATCCGATCGATGAGATCACTTACTTTATCTTTTCGAGCATCGATGGACCAAACGACATCTCTCATAATGGAAGTGACTTGACGACTTTGATTGGCAATGTAATTCAGTTCTTTTTTCTGTTCTTTGGGTTCGTAAATTCCTTCATTCACCATTTCGGACCCCATGGAAATTCGAGTCATGATACTTCCCACTTCATCGTGTAAATCACTCGCAATTCTGGTTCGAAGATCTTCCATTTCTCGGATTTGAGACAACTCTTTTCTGTAAAGAAGAAAGCCAATTAAAAATAGGCCAAGAAAGATTAAAAACGGAAACCACTTCGAATCATAAAAATGTTGAGCGACGGTAATTTTTAAAAGAACTGCCTTCTCTCCCCAATTACCTCGGGAATCTGCACCATTGATATGTAGCGTATAATTTCCTGCGGGTAACTTGTTATATCGAATGGAATGGTTGTTTCCCAAAAAAGTCCAATCCTTGTCAAATCCTTCTAACCATACTTTATACTGATTGTTTTGAGGATACTCATAATTGGGTAAAGTGAAGTTGAATTGGAAGTAAGAAACATAGGCGGAAAGCGCTAAGGATTTTAATAAATGCAATCCATTTGTCTTTTCGATTAGGGTGTCTTTATTTGATTCATAATAAACGAGTTTGGTCAATTGGACGGAACGATTTTTCTTTTTCTGCAACAATTCATTGGGATGGAAAGCATTAATACCATTCATTCCTCCAAAGTAAAAAATATCATCTGAACCTTTAAAAAAAGAAAATCGATTGAATTCATTATGACTTAAACCATCTCGGTTATTGAAATTCCTAAAGCTCTCTGTTTGAGCATCAAAATAGGAGAGACCATAAAAAGTACTCAACCAGAGATTCCCTTTTTTATCCGGAATGATCCCCGCAATAGAATTGTTTTGTAAACCTTGATAGTGATTGTATACTTTAGTTTTATTTGTCTTTGGGTCTAAAATGATCAAACCTTTATTGGTGCCAAGATAGAGCAGTCCATCTTTGCTTTCTTGAATCACATAAACCGTCACATTTTTTAAGGTATGATCATTGGCCGTAATGACTTTTGAGGTTTTATTACTTAAATCAATGCTGATCAGACCTTGAATAGTTCCAACCCACAATGTATTGTTAGAAGATGTGTAAATATATTGGCCCATGTAATCTTTTAAAGGATTTGATCCGTCAGCGTTGAGATAAGTTGTAAATTTTTTAGTTGCTTGATCAAAAGTAGCTAATTGGCCATCTACTTTTTTATCCTCTTCAAAACCACCAAGAACCCAAATTTTTTGTTCTCCTTTTTTATTACTGATATGACGAACTCGAAAAGGGGAATAATAAGAAATCGAAGATTTATTTTTTAGGTCATATTGATGAAGGTAAGAAACCATTCTATTTGAATCACAACTTGATCCCCACAATTGATTTTGCTGATCAATAATTAAATCAAAACTACATCCAATAGAAAGGGTAGCTCCCGTAGTAGGATTTTTTAATTTGATTTCTTGAATTTCTTTTGAATAAGGATCGATCTCATACCAATGTTCTACTTCTCGAGCTGCGTATATTTTATTGTTGTGTGCAACAATTCCACGCATAGCATAACCCCATTCTTCTTTTTCTGGATCAATGTTTTGAGTGAGGTAGTAATCAATGTTGGCTTCTGGTTGAATGATTTTTTTTATGCCGGTATAAGTGGCCATAAAAAAGGTCCCTAAAAAATTATCACCAAAAAAATGAATTATTTTATTCTCGTAATTTGTTAGAAAAGTATAATTCAACACTTCATCATTCGAGCGAATACAATATAAATGTTGTGCTTCATATTGATTGATTTCTCCAACAATTTTATTGCCCGATTCATCTTCCCATATATTATGATAATATTGATCACTGGGCACATCAGGATATAGAATAAATTGATTTTTATCTTCATCGAAGAAATATAAACCAGGATGACTTTCCCAAGCGACCCAAATTTTTCCGCTTTTATCTTGATGGAGAATGGAAACAGATTCTGTTGTCTTATTTTGGAAATGGCTTTTATCAAAAGCTTTAATTTTTTTTCCCGAATGGTCGAAAACACTCAATTGCTTGGGTGAAGTATTGATCCAAAATTGATTAGCTGTACTTTTTATAAAGGAAAGAGGAATGGAATTTTGATCGCCAGTAATAGAAAAATTAAATAAGGAAGTAAAAGCTTCTCCATCTTTAGAAACCTGCAAAAACATACGATCATTTTCCGATGACAAAATATAAATGGAACCATTTTCTTCAAGAAAGACTTCTTTAAAAGAACCTCTAATACCCGTAGAATGATTGAGATCTAATTGTTTGACTTCGCTGGTACGTGGATTTAAAATATCTAGATAAGTACTATTGTACCGATATTGAATAGCCAAATAATCCCCTTT
Source organism: uncultured Saprospiraceae bacterium (assembly GCA_964441245.1). Lineage (GTDB taxonomy): Bacteria > Bacteroidota > Bacteroidia > Chitinophagales > Saprospiraceae > JALZUU01. The sequence continues at coordinate 16,719 of CAYTVR010000077.1, forward strand.
GATATTCTCTATGTTCATGATATAATTACCATGAATAAAATTTTTATTACTGGGTGAATTATTATAAACGGTAAAGGTGTAACCATCATATTTGTTAAGACCATTTTCGGTAGCAATCCACAAAAATCCATTGGCATCTTGAATCATATCATGGCATGTCCGATTAGACAAGCCATCAGAAGTAGAAATCTGTTCTACCTTTGTTTTTTTGTATTGAGCAGAAAGAGAAAAAGATAAGCCAAGGAAGAGCCAGCCAAAAAAGAGCAATTGGCTGATGTGGGTATTTATTTGTTGGCTTGAATTAAACATTATTTGGGAAATGGGATTTAAGTCAACAAAATACATAAATCTCTGTCTTTAACATGAAGATAACATCAAAATCCATCTTATTATCGCACAAAATGAGGGGTAAAAGCGTTAATGGAATGAAAAATGAATGGAATATCATTCAACATAATGTTAATTATTGAGCATCAAACTCGTAAATTGTGCCACAATTGTTGATCGTTTTTTATAAAAAAAAATATAAAAGTATTGAAAATGAAGGTATTAACTAAATTATTTTGCTTACTAAGTCTATCCTTTTTATTAACGGGATGCTTTGAAATTTTCGAAGAAGTAGAGATGAATAATGATGGATCTGGAAAAGTAGTTTTGACAATCAATGGTAGTCAAAGCAAGGAGAATCTAAAAAACTATATGCAACAAGACGAGTTTCAAGGAAAGAAGATTCCCAAAAAAGCGGATATAGACAGAGAAATTGCCCAAGTAAAAGAAGTTTTAAAAAGCGTTAAAGGAATCTCTAATGTGCAGACGAGTACAGATTATGAAGATTTTATCCTAAAGATAAGTGGAGATTTTACAGACGTCAAAGCATTGAACAATGCCATCAATACCGTAGCGTCAAGCTTGAATCGCTCACCTTATGAAATCATTAAAAAAGATAACTTTGCTTACGCAAAAAATAAGTTTGCCCGTATATTTGATTATCCAATTGACAAAACGGTTTATGATCGCTTAGATTTTGGAACTCGATTTGTCCTAGAAACGGCTCAACTAAATAGTATTTATCGTTTTAATAAAAAAGTAAAAAACATAAGTAACAAGAAAGCTAAAATCTCCCCTAGCGGAAAATCCGTCATGCTTAAAAGCAACCTATCCGGTTTTGTCAAAGGAGAAGTAGGACTAGCCAACGAAGTATCATTCTAGTGTTAGTGTTTGGGTATTATAGTGTTCAGGTGTCAACGAATCCGAATACCCAAACATTTTAATACCATAATACCTGTAAACCCCTAACACCAATTCATAAATTCACAAACTCATTCACCAGATGTTAAATCAACTTAGAAAAATTTCATTCGTCCTAGTTATATCGATACTATGGACTTCCATTTCATTATTTAGTCAAGACTTATTACAGCACATTCCTGCGGACGCCACCTTTGTATCTGCGGTCAATCCTAAAAATCTAAATTCCAAAGTCAGTTTAGATAAACTAAAAAAATATAAATTCTATCAAGGAATGGTCGACATGATGGCTGCCTCAGCTGGCCCGATGGCGGCGACTATCAAAGAGGTATTCAACGAACCAAGTATGTATGGAATGGACTTTATGTCCTCTTCTTACACCTATGGGAAAATTGGTACGGAGGCTTCTTATTTCGGCTATCTTTTCAAATTAAGTGATGCTGCAAAGTTCGCTGGTTTTTTTGAAGGCGTGATGGCAGGGATGATACCTATAGAAGATAATGGAAGCTTTAAGCAAATGTCTTTTGGTCCAGATATGGCCTTGGCTTGGAACAATAATATGGCTTTGATCATGAGAGGCGATGCCACGCAACCCAAAAGTCCTGATACTGGAACTTGGGAATTGAATGAAGAGGGCGAACCAGAATACACACCAAAAAATAAAGCAGAAGCAGCTCCTGTTGTAGATTTACCTGGCCAGATTCAGTCGGTAATCATGGGGAAAACACCTTCCATTCGAAACAATGTTCGCTTCATGCAAGCCAATGCAGAAAAGAGAGATGCCATGTTGTTTTTTGATTACAATTATGTGATGCAACTCAGTGAAATGGCTCAAGGAGGTTTAAGTGAGATGGGAAGTATGGGGATGATGGACCCTTTTATGGGAATGATGAAAGACATGTATAAAGATACTTACATGGCGATGGGATTAGGCTTTAATCCTGGAGCAATGAGCATGGATATTGACATGTACTCCAATCCTAAAATGATGAATCTGATGAGTCAAACGGTGAAAGATACGAAACTGAATAAAAAGTTTATGAAGTATATTCCACAAAAAGATTTATTGGGATATATGTCTTTCGCATTCAATGTTGAAAATATGGCGAAGGCCTATAAATCAATGGCCTTGGATATGGCGTCAGCATTTCCTGGATACGGAGATATGGCTGTAGATATCCTAGATATTATTGATATCGCAGTGGATGAAAAAGCTTTGTATAACTTGCTAAAAGGAGATATGGTTTTTGCAGTGACTGGGGTCAAAGAATATGAAAAAATGATCACGACTTACGAATACGATGATGATTTTAATCAAAAAGAAGTAGAGAAGTTGTCGAAAGAACAAATGCCAGAATTTACGATGATGATGTCTTACGGAAATCAAAATGATATCATGAAATTTTTCCGATTAGGATTAAAATCCAAAACCTTAGAATCACAAGGAAATTATTATAGCATTAAATCTGATGACCTTCCCATGGATGTCTTTTTAGCCATGAAAGATGGTATTCTTTTCATGAGTAATAATAAAGATTTGGTGCAAAACCGATTATCAAGCGGATATTCTAAAAAACAAAGGATCAGCAAAAAGCATTGTAAAATGATGAAGAAAAATGCTTTCCTAATGTTTATGGATGTACCCAAAATGTTAGATGTGGCTTCAGACATGGGAGGACTTCCAATGACTGGCGGCCCTGCAGGTGGGATGATCAACAAAGGGAGAGAAAGCTTGGAAAGTGTCACTTGGACAATGGCAAAAGAAGGACTAGATAAAAAATTAGGACAAACAATGAACCTTAATTTTGTTAGTAAAGAAGTCAACTCCCTTGAGCAAATGTTCAATTATTTTGATCAAGTTTATGATGAAATGATGGGTGGACAGAAAATGTAGATGCATGGTTGGATGCTGGAATTTTTAATAATTGAATGGCCCTTTATCGTGAGATTCGCGATAAAGGGCCATTCAATTATTCAGTAATCGATGAACGCGATATATGGTCTTTCTATGAATTTATATAAAAAGAAATTTTAAGCGAAAGCCTTAATAATCAATGTTTTCATACCTAATTATCCCATTCAAAATCGTATTTTTGCTGTTTAGTATTAAACAAAATGTAAAACCATCAATTAGAAAAGCGAATGCTTAAAATCGGCCTATTAGGCGTTGGACATTTGGGGACCATTCATTTGCGTTGTATTCAAGAGATTGCAGCCTATGAATTAGTAGGGTTTTATGATCCTGATGAGGAAAAAAGTAAAACGATTGTAGAAGAATATAAGCTGAAGCGCTTTAGTAGCGAAATGGAATTGATGGAAGCCGTAGAGGTGATAGATATTGTCACTCCAACCATTTACCATCATCAGCTCGCCAAACAGGCCATGGAAATGGGCAAACACTTGTTTATCGAAAAACCATTGACGCATACTTTACAAGAAGCCAAAGAGTTGCTCGACTTAGCCAAAAAGACGCAAGTCAAAATACAAGTTGGTCATGTAGAACGTTTTAATCCTGCGATGTTGACTTTAAAGGACACACCACTTCATCCAATGTTTATCGAAGCCCATCGTTTAGCGGCTTTCAATCCTAGAGGGACCGATGTCTCCGTGATCTTGGATTTGATGATACATGACTTAGATATTGTATTGAGTTTGGTTCCATCCGAAGTTAACTTTATTAGTGCCAGTGGCGTATCAGTCGTGAGCCATACACCAGATATTGCCAATGCTCGGATTGAATTCGAAAATGGATGTGTCGCGAATTTAACGGCTAGTCGGATTTCGATGAAGCAAATGAGAAAATTGCGTCTTTTTCAGAAAGATGCTTACATAAGTTTAGATTTTTTAGACAAGCAAGCACAAATTGTGCGTTTATACAATAAAGGTGCAAACGATATCCCTGCGGATGTTCCAATGATGGAATTAGAAACCAATAGTGGAACAAAAATGATTCATGTTGAAATGCCAGAAAGCGAACCTGTGAACGCGATTAAGATGGAGTTAGAAGCATTGGCTCAAAGCATTCAGGAAGATACCGATACACCTGTTGGCATTGAAGATGGTTACCGTGCATTAAAAGTAGCTTATCAAATCATTCAACAAATAGAAGAAAGAACAGAAACATTTAATTAGTGTTTGGGGCTCGAGTATTCACGTGTTCAAGTTCTTTGATTTTTGAACACGTGAATACCCCAATACCTTAACACTTTAATACTAATTTTAACTATGACAAAAAAAATGCTAAAGCAACTGCCCGTTTTTTTTAGTGTACTTTTGTTAAGTGCCTGTAATATCATCAACCCGGAGGAGGATGTTCCGGCCTTTGTGTATGTGGATTCCTTTAATTTTTCGACCAATCCATTTGAACAAGGATCTGCTTCTGAGAATATTACAGATGTTTATTTTTATGTAGGAGCAGAATTGTTAGGTGCATTTGAATTACCGGCTACCGTTCCTGTTTTGGCCACAGGAGAACAAGATATTATTGTCATTCCTGGCATAAAAGAAAATGGAATCAAAGCACTTCCTGGCGTTTATCCTTTTTATACACAATATCAAGAAGTAGTAAATTTGGAACCAGGTAGAGTAGATACGATTCGCCCCAAAACTTTTTATCAATCTAATTTGAAATTTCGTTTTTCTCCGGAAGAAAGTTTTGAAAGCAATAATAATATTTTTCAAAACGATTTGGATGGAAATGATCAAACCAAAATTATCAGTTCCACCACAGATGTTTTTGAAGGAGTGGCTTCTGGTCGCATCCATTTGGATGAAACGAATAACTCAATTGAAGTAGCCTCTTTTTTAATTAGCGATTATCCAGAAAGTGTATTCACGGCTTTTCTTGAAATGGATTACAAAGCTGGTGTAGAAATGATTGTAGGTATTATTGGTTATAATGCTGGTGGCGAACGAATCTATAACAGTTTTGAACGAGGAGTGAATCAAAATTCTGATTGGACCAAAATCTATTTTAACTTTTCTGATGATATACAATTCATGAGTGCCTCTACTTCTGGAGTAGTGGCGTATCAATTGTGTTTTCATGCACGCTTGCGTTCGGATCAGACGGAAGCAGATATTTTACTTGACAATATAAAATGGTTGCATTTTTAGAATGTGCGATGTATTGTTATGAAGATGATTGACTTGTAGTAAACGAACAATGTTTGTAAACAGAAATTTTGTTTCTTTCTTAAGGGAAAAAAGGATGCTTCAACGATTATCAATTATTGTTTTCATGATCCTTAACAAATATTAGAACATACGAATAAAGAGATGGCCCGACGTAAACAAGTAGATACCTTAATTTATCAAGTCGCTGATTTTATTACAGCGATGTTGGCTTGGGCTTGTTTTTTCTTATATCGAAAGTCCATTGAATTTGAACAAGACTTACCACAAGATCGAACCATTTTAGAAGATTCTAATTTTTGGTATGGTATCATTTTAATTCCGACTTGCTGGCTGATGTTTTATTTTTTGTTTGACAAATATCAAGACATTTATCGTCTGTCTCGAATGTCTACTTTAGCTCGAACCCTTTTTCTCACTTTCTTCGGTGTTATATTTTTGTTTTTTGCTTTGATTCTCGATGATTTTGTACAAGATTACAAAACCTATTATAGTTCCTTTTTTACCCTCTTTTTTCTGCATTTTATTTTTACCATCACTGGAAGATTAATACTTCTAACTCGGGCCAAAAATCGACTTAAGAATGGTATGGTCACTTACAATACATTGATGATTGGTAGCAATGAAAATGCAATGAATCTATATAGTGAAGTTGCTGGAATGGAGAAAGGTTTGGGATATAAATTTGTAGGTTATATCGATCTCAATGGAGGTACTCAAAAAACAAATGGTAAGCTTCAAGGGATCATTCCAAGATTGGGTCAAGTTGAAGATATTGCTAAAGTAATTGAAGAAAAAGAAATAGAAGAAGTCATCATTGCCATCGAAACCTCTGAACACAATCGGATTCGAGAAATGATGAATGTGCTATTCGATTTTGATGATAAAGTGATGGTCAAAATGATTCCAGATATGTATGATATCATGTTAGGCTCGGTCAAAATGAACCATGTTTTTGGAGCAGTTTTGATCGAAATCAAACAGGACCTGATGCCGAAGTGGGAGCAGTTGGTCAAGCGAATGATGGATGTGACAGCAAGTGCCTTGGTTTTAATTTTATTGTTTCCATTGTATCTTTTTATCACAATACGCGTTCGAAATTCTTCAGAAGGTCCTATTTTTTATAAGCAAGAACGGATTGGTTTGAATGGAAAACCGTTTTTGATTTATAAATTTAGATCAATGTATACGAATGCTGAAGATCAAGGGCCTCAATTGTCTAAAGATGATGATCCACGGATTACTTCTTGGGGAAAAATAATGAGAAAGTGGCGTTTGGATGAGTTACCTCAATTTTGGAATGTGATCAAAGGGGACATGTCATTGGTAGGTCCACGGCCTGAACGAAAACATTTTATCGATTTAATCGTAAAAGAAGCTCCACACTATAAGCAATTATTGAAAGTCCGACCAGGGATTACTTCTTGGGGACAAGTCAAATATGGTTACGCTTCCAATGTTGCCGAAATGTTACAACGCCTTCGATTTGATATCTTATATATTGAAAATATGAGTTTGGCACTAGACCTTAAAATCATGGCTTATACGATTTTGGTTTTGTTTCAAGGGAAAGGGAAGTAGTTTGGTTTATATCTTTGGAGAAACAATGTTCCTTTGATCTGACGTGTTTCTTTGTTCAACCTAAAAATATAAACACTTTAATCAAAATGTTGAATTTCATATTTCAATTTCTTATCTTTAGTCGAGGCGATTTTAATAAATAATAATGGAAAATCACTTTTTATTAAGTAAGGAAAGCAAGCAAGCCATTATCGCATTGTTGATAGACATGGCAGAGTCGGATCAGCGCATTGATCCCACCGAGACCAAGTATATCGCAGGTGTTGCCAATCAAATGGGATTGACGATGTTAGACATTTCTAGTATTCTTCGAGATCCCAAAGCCTATAAATTTCAAAGTCCACCAGAGGAACAAGAACGAATGACCATTCTTTATTATTTACTTTTCTTAATGCGAGCAGATGGTCAAATCACAGAGAATGAAGAAAATCGTTGCTATAAATTAGGTCTCCGATTAGGATTCAATCACAATTTGATAGCAGACTTGATCGCAGTACTGAAAAACTATTTACATGAAGATGTACCACCAGAAGCCATGTTAGAAAAGGTGAGGAAGTATTTGAATTAGTGTTTTCTTGTTATTTGTTATTAGTTGCTAGATTCCAATAACCAATAACCAATAACCAATAACCAATAACCAATAACCAATAACCAACCTTTAATCCGAAATAATTACTCCAAAATTTCCATCCAAATCTTCGCGCTGCAAATTGGGAATATAAGCCCTGGATACAAATCCATCTAAGTACAAGGCTTGCGCACATCCAAAATGATCTTTAAATAACTGAGCAAATTCATAAAGATTAACCCTTTCATTAGAAATGATAAAGACCAACTCTGTTGCTGAAATCTGTCCAACTCCATTGCGGATATGTAAATTAGAAGAACCTTCTCGAAAAGCAGAATGAATCGTACGGTCAATAACTAACATCGGTCCCGATTGGGTAGCGTATTTAATATTTGATGCATTCATTTTTTGAAAAACCTTTGAAGTCGCTACACCTCCTTCTTTTCCCGTAAGGAAAAATACTCCATTCGGTTGTAAATAAAAATTTCCATATGCATTTTCAATGGTATCTAAAGGAGTGATTTGTTTTCCATTTTCAATATACAAACCTTGTGGTGTTCCATTTTTCAGATACATGCCACCATTCATGGCAAAAGACAAACTTTGTTCATCTGCAATGAGTGCTCTTTTTAAGTTGCCAAGACTTTTATGCCGTTGTCGATTTTTATCTAACCAATGCATTCGAAGCTTCGTTTGATTTAAATCAACTTTGACGATGTCATAAGATTTATCTTGAAAAGTAATACGATCTACTTCTATAGATGAATTTGTTTGTGAAGTTGATTGACAGGCCAATAAAGAAAATAGAAAAATAGAAATGATCCAATGCATATTGAATAGGTGCTAAATGATTTTATTGAGATAGAACGTGAAACTAATGATAAAAGTTATGTTGAGTAATTAATATGAGTTCTAAATTTTGGGAGCTAAATGATTTCGTTTGGTATTTAGGTCGACCAAATTTATTTGGTTGTCAAAGCAAAGCTTTGAAAGCGTAAAAACTTCAACTCCATTATATATTTTGACCAAATGAAATCATAAAGAACCAAATCTTGTAGTCTTCTCAACTAATGCTTATATCCAAAGCTTTAAAAGTCGGATTAACACAATTCATTTAACAGATTACTCAGGTTACACTGATTTTCTCGACTAATGCGCCCTTCGATCGTAGGGAAATCCGTGAAATCTGCGTGATCCGTAAGATTTGTGTTCTATTTTTAAGCAGTTAAACTTTCAGCCTAAAATATTTTGATACTTATTCAAAAATCGGGATGACTTATGTTATTTGGAATTAATTTTATCCAAGCACTTTTTATAGCAAATCATAATTGGATTTAGATTCTTGGTATCGTTAAAATTTCTTCCATTCTACCATCCAAAAAATAAAATCCATTTTCACCAAAAACACCATCTTCTTCTAGCATTATTCTTACTATTTTTCCCCACTCTTTGACTTCAGTAGCTGCAAATAGTTCGATGGAGTAGGCGGTATTTTCAAATAATGGATAATCTCCTTTTCCTTTCACGCCGTTTTGTGAATCCCACATTCCAATAGTTGGGCCAGCAGCATGACCATGTAAGCCAATAGGATGGGTATAGATGGAAGCCACGAGCCCTTCCTTTTTCGCTTGAGCCAATGCTGCTAATAAAATTTCATTTCCTGTTTTTCCTTTTTTAAAATTTTCAACCAAAATATCCTGTACCCGATTGCCATTTTTAAAAGCATTCCTAAGATAATCTGGAACTTCTTTTTCGCCAGGTTTTAGTACGTAAAAGTGTTGTTGTTGATCTGTGTTTAAACGAAGATAGGTGATTCCAAAATCCACATGTAATAAATCTCCAGCAAGAATAATTTGATCTTTAGGACGAGTCGAAAAAGAACGTAAAAAATCTTTGTTCCCTTCATCTGATCGTTGCACAGAAACAGAAGGATGAAACCAAGTATCGAGTCCATAATCTCTAACCAATTGTCTCAAAGACCATTCAACGTCACCTGTTGTTGTGATACCAGGATGGATGAATTTTTCGGACAAGCCTTCTTGTAAAATGGAATGTCCCATATTACAAATCAGTGGATAAATTTCCAATTCTCTTTTGGAACGAGTTTCCAACCATGCAATCGCCAATTGCTCCGCCGACTTTACTTTAGAATGAAAGGCTTTGGGTAACTTTTCCATAAATGCTTCATATTCTGTCCTTACTAAACCATCGGCTAATGCAAAGTTTTTGGAGAAATTTAATCCAATAGAGGTCGGATTTTTCTTTTTAATGATACTCATTAAGGCTTCCCATTGATCGGGATAGACATCTACATTCCATTCTCCTTTCAATAATTTTCCAACAGAATAGCGAGCAATGGCAATTTTTTCTAAGTCCCCTGAAGTCTTATTTTTATTAAAAACCATGATGGTTCTTCGTCTTGCAGATAGCCAAGTACTTGGCAAAATGGTTTTCATCACCGGATCTTCATTGTATTCTCTAGAAATAAGAATCCACATATCGACGTTTTCACGATCCATTAATTTGGGCAGTAAATTATCTAAGCGATCTTCCAGTATTTCATCTACTATGCGAGCCCTTTCTTTTTCAGAAAGTAAAGCAAAATCATTCTTTTGTGCGTCAATTGAAACTGAAATAAAAAGTAAGAAAAGGAAAGTGAGTATTTTTTTCATTTTATTTTATTTAGCAGAACTTCTTAAAATGGGTGAATAATTGAATGGCCTTCTCTCGCGATTCACACGAAAGAAGGCCATTCAAAATTCAATTATTCTAGCATCCAATCACTCACCAAGTCTACATTCTTTTAATGATCATAGAAGAAGCGCCACCACCACCATTACAAATTGCAGCGAGTCCGATAGATCCTTTTTTCTGATGTAAAACATTATTAAGTGTCGTCAAGATTCGAGCACCAGAAGCACCGAGAGGATGACCTAAAGCAACACCACCACCAAATACATTTACTTTGTTATCTTTCAAACGCATGTCTTTGTTGAATGCCATAGCAACCACAGCGAATGCTTCATTGACTTCGAAGTAATCAATTTGAGTTTTCCGAATACCAGCTAATTTGATGGCTTTTTTAGCAGCAAGGGGAGGAGTAGTTGTAAACCATTGTGGTTCTTGAGCAGCATCCGCAAAAGATAAAATTTGAGCGACAGGTTTCAGCTTTAATTTTTTCAACATGGCTTTGCTGACCAAAATTAATGCAGAAGCACCATCATTGATTGTAGAAGCATTGGCAGCAGTAACGGTTCCGTCTTTATTAAAAGCCGGTCGCAATGCAGGAATTTTAGCAAAGTTTACCCGCTTGTATTCTTCGTCTTCGGTCATTACTATATCGTCTCCCTTTCGTTGAGGGATAGTCACCGGAATAATTTCTTCCTTGTAAGCACCGCTCTCCGTAGCTGCAGCTGCACGTTCATAAGACTGAATGGCATAGGCATCTTGTTGTTCTCTAGTGATTCCATATTTGGTAGCTGTTGCATCCGCACAGTTACCCATTGCCGTCTGAGCATAAGCATCTCGTAGGCCATCTTTTTCGAGTCCATCTACTATTTTACCTCCACCAAATTTGTGTCCCCATCTAGCATTAGGAACATAATAAGGAATATTCGACATGCTTTCCATTCCACCACAAACCACTACATCGTTCATGCCCAACATGATGCTTTGCGCGCCCATCATCACCGTTTTCATTCCAGAAGAACATACTTTATTGACCGTTGTACAGGGAACATTCGTTCCAATCCCAGCACCTAGTGCCGCTTGTCGAGCAGGAGCTTGTCCCAAATTTGCTGAGCAAACATTACCCATCAAAACTTCATCCACATCTTTAGTCTTTACTTTCGCTTTTTTTAAAGCTCCTTTAATAGCGATCGTTCCCAACTCAACAGCAGAGAATCCCTTCAACATTCCACCAAAACTTCCCATAGGTGTGCGGACGGCAGATACAATATATACTTCTTTCATTTTTTAAATTTTAATAATTTAGGTATTGGTTAGAGTCAATTCAATAAAACAATATTTGAAGCTGCAAAATAGCGATTTATTCACCAAATTGAAAGAGAGGAACTAACAGGGCAAATTTTTTTTCACCTAAAGAGCACAAATAGTTGCGAAACTAGATTTCTTTACATACATTTGCACTCCTGATGCGCAAAATCAGAACAAAAGAAGTTTTGTTTTCCTTTATCAGTCGCATCTCATTGTGGATTTTATTTTCACAATTGGTAATATCGCGGAGTGGAGTCCCGTTTATGAACGGGAGAAGCTTGTCGGCGAAATGGTAATATCGCGGAGTGGAGCAGTTGGTAGCTCGTCGGGCTCATAACCCGAAG
>CAYTVR010000078.1:0-28385 GCA_964441245.1 uncultured Saprospiraceae bacterium
TAAACTCATTGCCAATCACCCGCTCCCCCTATTTTGCCTTTCCCAACCCGCCACTCCTAACGTAAATCACTCGATTTGTAAAATTAAGGTTCACCCCAATGCGCTTTGTTTCTTCTTGACTGATATGGATAAAATCAAAATTTAAATCTAAAGTTGTAATATGCTTTTTTTTAGTCAATGACCTACGATAATTTGAGATGGCAACATTCAATGCTATTCTGTACATCCAAGTTGTTAACTTATATTGTGGATCGTATTTATCGAAACTTTTCCAAAGCTCTATTATGATGTCTTGTGCAAGATCTTTTTGGTCTTCGGTATTGCGGCAATACGTGTTACAGACCTTAAAGATGATACCTTTATGCTTCTCTATTATTTCTACAAATTTATCTCTTTTAATATCCATAGGCCTTCTGCTATATGTAACCATTCTTAGAAAGCCAGTCCTTTATCGTAGCTATAGATTGGGAATTGTAATGAATGGAATTATGGTTAGCATTTGCGATTATATGAACTTCTCCATTACTGTTTTCTGTTACCAAAGGTTCAAATTGGTCGGAATAAAAAACTTGGTCTTCTTTGCCAACGAGCACCAATAAAGGTTTGTTTACCTTTCTGAAAGCTGCTGCTGCATTTTCTGGCGACATACTTGCCATACTTCGATAGGTGTATTCAACAATGGACGAATCATCTTGAAGATTAAAGAATAGTACTGGCTTATCGTTAAATGAGGTTATACCTATGGCGTTGAGCATAGCTGTCCCAATGATTCTTGAAAGGTGTGCTTGAGCAAATTTTTCATCATTAGCATTAGTTTCTTTGCGTGTAGTAGGGGATTCCCAACCAAGTGCTGGGGCAAAAAGTATATAACCGTCTACAGATGCAGTATTGTTTTTCATTGCATTTCGCATTGCTATTCCACCACCCATTGAGTGTCCTGCTAATATTATTTTTTGGTTTGGTTTTTCTTTCCTAATCATGCTAACAATATCACTAATATCATCTACATATTGGTCAATGTATTCTATGTCTCCCGATTCTCCATCTGATTTTCCGTGTCCGCGAAAGTCCAAAGTGATTACATTCGTTTTGGTTGTTTTACTTATCAATCCAGCAGTTGTATTAAACTGATAGTTAGAAGCAAGTATTCCGTGAAGTAATATTATTGTAGTGTTTGACTCGACATCAAAACTATTCGAATACAGGTTTATGCCATCCCTCGTTTTGAAATACCTTTCTGCATATTCGTAATTTTGTTCAAAGTTAAGTCCTGATGATTCAATGTCAACAGTATTCACTTCTAATGAAGTTTCAAATACGGGCTCCGAAATAAATATTAAGCCAATTGAGCCAAGGATATAAATTGTTGAGATTGATATAAATATTAGAAGAGATTTTCGATAGTTGATTTTTGGAAATTTCATTAGTGCAATTGTTTTGTTTCTCCATTATTCGCAGAGTAGACAAAAAAATCACACTTTATATTAGATTTTTTTTTGAAGTTGTGCAATAATAAATTATTGTCGGGTTATTGGTTTTTTCAAAATGAGAAATGATGTCCCGCATACATGACGTAGTGCTTGCGCGGGTAATCTACCTTACTAGTTCATGTTTCAGATTACAAATATGAAAGTACGATATTTCATGAAAAAGAAAAAACATATGATGGCAGCGGCTTTGAGTTAAGGACTAGGGCGATGTATGTATTGTTAGCACTCGTTGCTTATTCAATGATGGAAGCATCCTTTATGACAATAAATTCTTGATTCTTTGCATCTAAAATTAGAATGCTTTCAATAAATGGTTTATTACCAAGCCAGCCTCCAATTCTAGTAAATGGAGTCATGTATTTTTGATAATTCGCATATTTGTTTACAAAACTAATTCTTTCTAAATCCAAAGTAGCACTTCCAATTTGTATGGCCTTATCCGTATATTTATGATGAATAGGAATTGGGTCTCCAAATCTATTTGCATTAAATTTAATTTCTTCTTGATTTTTATCTGTATACTTATCGTATCTATTTTTTGAGGTGATCAGTCCGAAGCAGCTACTTCCAGAATCATAAAATAATTCTAGCTCTTTCCCTTCGATAATACCAGGTAACATGAACCTCCTTCCTTTAAAATCGAAAGGTTTAAAATTTTGAATCGAAGCCATCCAGTCTGGCCGCTCTGTGTAGAATCGTATTGATTTGTTTTGGAAGTTAATCATAGTAATTCTATTGTCCATAAAATCAGAACCAATAGTGCCTATATTTATTTCACTAACCGTATCATTTTCGTTAAATGGTTTTCCATAATCTTTTAAAATTTGAATATTTTTCATATTCAAAGTATTTTCTCCAAAAGAGAACTCAAGACTATCAACATAAGACATTTGGTCAATTGTTTTTTCTATGAAATTGACTCCCGATTCTTCAAGTGATTTTAATGTGTTTCCGTATATGATAGTTGATGGTGCACCTGTATCAAATTGGAAGTAAAATCTATTAGATAAACCTTTGACTTTGACTGGGATTAATATGGCTGAATGAGGTTCAAAATAACCTCCAAAGGTTTCTTCAGCCCATTGAAACTTTAAAAAATCTGAATTTAATGTATATATTAAATGGTTGGGCCTTTCTTTAAAGATCAAATTGTTAAACCATTTAACTCCTAGAAATCCTGCTATAGCAAGAAGTAATATTATCGTGATAAGAAAATAGCATATTTTTTTTAGCATGTTTTAAAATTGTATCAGTCAAGCAATAATTTAGAATCTCTTCTGAAATTCATAATTAGATGCAATTAATACTAAAAAAGCTTGAAATGTAGGATTTGATGCCGCCAATTTTACGACATTTTTATAGTCTTGGGTTAAAATAGCCTGATGGGGAGTTTCAAGAAATTATTTTTACCTCTTTGAATCATAAAAGCTGTAGTGTAAATAATCGCTATATTTATTCCGATTGCAATGAATAAAACAATCAAAATCAAGGGAAAAGTAAAGGGGAGATTGATATTGATAAAGGGTGAAATGCAAAGTAAGAAACACAATGTAATGGTCCAAATTAACTGAAAATTGATAATTTGTCGACCTATTTTGTCTACTATTTTAGATTTCCTTTTTTTGCTCCAAACGACAAATGGAAAAATAAGATTACCAAAAGGAATTACAAAAAAAGCTAAAGCCGATAAATTTATTAGTTTGATCGAAAGTTTATCTGATTCCTTAATTTGTTTTTCAAATTGAAATTTTTCTTGTAGTTCCGAAATTTCAATATCGAATGCTTTGGAAAGCATTTTTAAAGAATGCCCTTTTGGCTTATTCACTCCTTTTTCTAATCTTTGAATCGTCCTTAAAGATAATCCTGTTTTATTAGCAAGATTAATTTGTGTGAAACCAGATTTTTCTCTTAATTCTTTGATTATGTTCATTTCTTAATTTTTAATGAGTGATAATGGTCAGTATCGATGGCGCTCTCCCGTTTAAGGATAGTGACCATCAACACATTGTTAGATTTTGGATTTTTTATACCTAATTCTTCAATTTTTTTTTATTCATGACTTATATTTACAAATAAGAAATGAACTATCTGTGTAAGGAGATACATTTAGACAATCTTGTCTAGACAGGAAAGTCGATTTTATTATCAAAAGCTCATATTAGCTTGATAGAATATTTAGATTGATCAATGTTATCTAGTAATTCTTTCAAATTAATTGCTTTCTTTTCTTTTTGCATTAATTTTAGAACATCAGTACTTAGATCGGTAATTAAACTTTCAATCGTAGTTTTATTATTATCATTTTTAGGGACTATTTTCAAAGCCTCCACTTTTGAGGTATTATAACTAGTGTATACATTAAAGTATTCTTTTTCCAAGAATTCTAAAAGCGTGGAGTATTGAATGAGTTCATCCAAATTATTACTTATATCTTTTAAATACGATTTCTCTTCCAATATTTTTTTGTATTTATTGTTTTCATCCGAATATTCGTTTTCTAAATTATCAAAATAATTATCTAATAATATTTCAGTATAGTCCTTAGTCCTTTCCTGAAGGAATTCAACATTACTTTCATCTTTAGTTTGTTCTCTGTATATCATTTTTATATCTGTTCTGAATTTTTCATCTGAGACGATATCATTAAAATGATTTATAATTTCGGCAGAAACACTATTTAATTGACTAATTAATTGTTCGTTTGATGATATCATCTTATCATCGGCAATACTTGACTTTTGATAGTATAAAATATAAGGAGTGAATTTTTCTTCAAAAGCATTAATTTTATTAGTATCTAATTTCTTATTTGAAAAACTTATCCCATGGAGCAAATTAATTACAGAATTTGCAATACCTAATGCTGGCGCTGGAGTTATATTCTTAACTAATTCACTTTCTGTAATTGATGAGACAGTGGTCATGAATTTACTTAAATTGCTCTCTTTTTTAAATAAACTTATTTTAGCAAATTCCTCAATCTTTTCGCTAAGTTTAAATCCTAATTCACCACTTTCTGGGTTACTTAATCTATTATCTTTTGCATTTTTAATATTCTGACCAACATTAATTTCCAGTTGCTCAATAACATTAGTTAAAAGAGCATATGTTTGTGCTGATCTCTTAATATTGTCACGTATTATTGTATATTGTTGTTCTGAATTCTTATTTGAACTGCTCATAAGAACAGTTAATTGTTTATTAATTATTTCGGATTGTTTTTCTGCTTGTTTATTAGATTTATTGATACTAGCTAAATCAGTAGTTAATTGATTATTTAAGGTCTCAAGGTGAGAATTTGATTTTTTTAATATAGTTGACTGAATTACTAAATTCTGAATTAGAACTGCTTGAATAGAGTCGTTCTTTAAATCTTCAATTGAATATTGAGCCAAAGGACCTTTCTCTTGCCCTAGCATATCAGAACTCCATAGACAAATAATTATAATTGTAATTAGACTTGTTGTTTTCATGATTTTTTTTTGATTAATTAATTTTCTTGCAGAAGTAAATTTACAAGATTATTTTGTTTTTATATCTAATTTTATATTCATTTTAGTTATAATATGACAGATTGTTTAGTATATCAAGACGATCATAGCAATCTTCATGAATTCTGAAGTGCTCAATGAAAAACAGTTTCCTAACCTATATTATATAATATTTGATTTGAGTTGATATATTATTCTGCCAATTACTTATTTCACTCAGTGCTTTCTATTTCTGACAGCTAACTTATATAATGATGCCAAATGAAATCATAAAGCTCCAAATATATCTTCGGCTATAATTTACAAAATAGAAAAGAGGTTAAACATCAATCGTTTAACCTCTTTTCGCATTTTGTATACTGCAAAAATATTAGTTTAATCAGACATCCTTATTTTGCGAAAGCGTAATACCAAACGTCAGGATATCCTTCATAAATTCCTTCTAACATAATTTTTCCTGATGCCTTTTTTAAAGCATCTGTCACTTCTAGTGTGTTGCTTACTTCAGTATCATTGACCTTGGTGATAATAAAGTCTGGATCCATGTTGGTTCGTTCAATACTACTACCTCTATAAATACTGATCACCTTAGAACCTGTTACACCCAATTTAGTTTTTTCCGTACGGGAAAGGTCTCTTAATTCAAAACCAACCGTTCGTAAAAAGTCATCTTCATTATTGCCCAATAGGGTAGTGGTACCGCTCATGTTTTTAAGCGTGACTTCGGTATCGTATTTTTTTCCATTACGGAAATAAGCAACATCCACCGTGTTACCAGGTCGGAATCGAGCAATCAATTCTTGTAATTCAGGAATAGATTTAGTTTCCGTTTTATTGATGCTAATAATGACATCTCCTTTTCGAAGCCCTGCTTCTTCTGCACCACTATTTGCATTCACTCTACTGACGTAAATACCAGCGACCGATTCCAGATCTAATTGCTTAGCCAATTCATCGGTTACGGCATCAATGCTCACACCAAGGATGGCTCTTTGTACCACACCAAAATCTTTTAAATCTCGAATGACCTTTCTAGCCAAATTGCTAGGCACGGCAAAAGAGTAACCTTCATAACGACCAGATCGAGTAATGATCGCCGTATTAATGCCAATCAATTCACCATTGGTGTTGACCAAAGCACCACCACTGTTACCAGGATTAACGGCAGCATCCGTTTGTATAAATGATTCAATTCGATACGCATCATCTAAGATATCGATGCTTCGACCTTTAGCACTCACGATTCCAGCAGTTACCGTAGATTCCAAATTAAATGGATTTCCAACAGCCAAGACCCATTCGCCAACGCGAATAGAATCAGAGTTACCCAAAATCAAGTGAGGTAAATTTCTAGCTTTTATTTTGATCAGTGCGATATCAGTCGAAGGATCTTTCCCAATGAGTTTTGCACTGAATTTTCGATTATCATTGAGCGTTACTTCTAGTTTATTTCCATCTTCGATAACATGATTATTGGTGATGATGTACCCATCCGCTGAAATAATTACTCCTGAACCAGAAGATCCACCATAGTTACCCCCAAAGAAATCAAAGTCTCCACCTTGACTGGCTTTGATATTGACCACTGCTGGTGTCACGGATTCTGCTGCAGTTATAAAATTAGTAGGAGAGGAAGAGGTAAAACTTCTAGTCGATCTATTGATTGATTCATCATCAGGATCATCATTACTAATATATCGTACTGGAGCGGATTCACGAATGATCAGGGTAGGTTCTTCGAAATATTTATAAATGGAAACAGAGAGAACAGAACTGATAATGGATACAATGGCAATTAAACCTAGATTTTTCATAAATTGTGTTGAGTTATATTGTATAGCAGGTTCAAATATAGATAATTTGAATCAACAAGGTACTTATTCATAATAAGAATTGTTTATATATCAATTCATTATTTGGAAACTACCCTAATATAGTGATGTTAAGTGAAATTAGCAATTGAATCTACGAAATGCTTCTTACTTTAATCATTTAGAAGATATCATTCCATCGTATTGGGTACTAAAGCGCTTTTCAATCGACTTTAATTTAACGTTAAAATAGAGAGGATAAGTATTTGATTATTTCTTTCTTATACGACTATTCTTCCTCTCGCAAAAACAGAATTTAAGAAAATGGCAAAGATTAAGAACAATTATGGTCCAAAAAATGACAAATTTGAGGACCCGATGGATGGAGAATATATTGGCAATATTTGGGGTTGGAAATTTTCCTTCATGGGTTTAGCCTTGATTTTAGCTTTGCTTGCTCTGATGTCTTATCGACATTATACGATGGGTGTTGCTCCTCTAGAACGATCTCCTGATCCAACAGAAATGGTAAAGGATAGCCTTGGAAATTAAAAATGGATTGGAAAGAATCGATCCTGTTGGCTTTTCATGTTTATAGAAATAATAAATTCACGAATGATTTTTTACAAATATCAAGGAACTGGAAACGATTTTATACTAGTCGATAATCGACAAAAAAAATACCTAAAAAGATCTGATCAAGCGAAAATAGAAGGCCTTTGCGATCGACGTTTTGGCATTGGTGCAGATGGATTGATTTTGTTGCAAAACAAAAAAGGGTATGATTTCGAGATGGTTTATTTTAATGCCGATGGTCGGGAAAGTACCATGTGTGGAAATGGAGGTCGTTGCATTACCGCTTTCGCGAAATTTTTAAAAATCATTGATGATCGTGCTCATTTTTTAGCGATTGATGGGCCACATGATGCGATCATTACCAAAGATGATTGGGTGGAACTCAAAATGATGAATGTGGCGAAAGTTGAACAAGGGGAGGACTATTGTGTGTTGGATACGGGATCTCCTCACTACATCATTTTTGTGGAAGATATTGACGACATCGATGTGGTAGAAAATGGTCAAGCGATTCGATACTCAGAGCGTTTCCGTAAGGAAGGAATTAATGTCAATTTTGTTGAAAAAAAGAAAGGCGAAATTTTGGTAGCGACCTACGAAAGAGGAGTGGAGGATGAAACTTATTCTTGTGGAACGGGAGTTACTGCTGCTGCGATTGCGCATTATTTGCAAAAGCCTTCAAAGAAGAGAAAGGAGGTTGCGATTCTCTCCAAAGGAGGAAATTTGAAAGTTCGATTAGAGCCTGATGGTTCGGGCGGTTTTCATGAGATTTGGTTGTGTGGTCCGGCGGAGCAAGTGTTTGAAGGGGAAGTGGAGGTTTAAGCTTTTTTTTAAAGAAATTTTGAATAGTTCTAAATCGCGATATTTCCTCTTAGAAGGCTATTCAAAAATTCAGTTATTCTAGCATTCAAATTAAAACCCACCTTGATCAACACCAAACATTTCCTCATTCGCCCCATCAAAGATTCGGAGTACCCCGACCTCTTGACGATTTATCGAGTAAAAGAAAACATGCAATTCATTGACAACGGAAAGTATGACTGGACATTAGGCGAGTTAAAAAAAAAATGGAATAAAATAGGATGGAGCGATGAAAAGCAATATGGATTTCTAGCTATTATTTTGAAGTCAGAAAATCAATTGATAGGGGAGTGTGGTTTTTTAAAAAGAAAGGCTTCGGAAAAAGAGGAGTTAGAAATCGGTTATTTAATCGATCAAAAATATTGGGGTAATGGTTTTGGCACTGAAATTTGCCAAGCCTTGATTGCATACGGATTTTCAGCACTTCAACTACAACGGATCATAGCTGGAATGTACAAAGCTAACTCGGCTTCCGCTTCTGTCTCCAAAAAATCGGGAATGCAATTGATCAAAGAAGGCGTCACAGCATCGGGTATTGAATTTCAAGAATACGAAATCAAAAAATAATTTAGATCATATAACGATTAATTGTTTTAACCAACGACCATTCACTCGTACAACGTAAATACCTTTTGGCCAGAGAAAACTAGAAAGGGTGATCGATTTTGACTGAGTGGTATATACTTGCTGGAAATATTTTTGTCCCAAGGCATTAAACACTTCTACTTGCGTAATATTATTTTCTTCTATAGATAAAGTAAACCAATTTCGAGTCGGATTTGGATTTAGGAATATTTGATTTGTTGCGTTTTTCTCGTCCTTTATACTCGTTGTATAGGCCCACCAACTTTCTGCAAAATGATTATCTAATTCGGGTCCAATGAGAGATAAGTAAGCACCCAAACCATCGGCTTCCAATGGCCAAGGCAGATCATCGTCATAAGAAACTTGATCAACAATGATCCCATGGTTGTCGATTAAACGAATGGTTTCTCCACCGTTATCTAGTTGACCATTTTGCCATTGGATCACTTGTATGCTAGCATCTGTGAACAACATGGCATCTTTTACAATTAATATTTTTTCGTTCGGTTCAATAGTGACTCCATCTTCAAAAGTCAATTCTATGGCTTGGCTTATTCGATATCCACTCAAATCAATCGTAGCATTTCCAGGATTCTCAATCTCGATAAATTCGGCTTCAGGATTTAAGGCAGGATGATAATGAATACTGGAAATATGAAGAGAAGGAATAGCAGCATAAACATGAGATTTGGTTCCCATATCAATAGGTATTCCTTGATCTAACCCGGATCCGATGGAAGGAGAATTGGATTGTAATGTAAAATCATGTAAAGTTGGATTGACGAAAAGAGGATTCAAAAATAAATTATTAAATCCAGATAATTCTTCTGTGTCTGAAAGGGAATAAGATATGGTGGCATAGGATAAAGAATCGACTTCTAGAGCTGCTTTTGAAGAATTGGATAAAATCGAATTCGTGATAGTTACAAAACCTCCTCCGCTTCCGAGATCTTTTTCATAACAACGAATGGCCTTATCCGTATTATAGAACGTATTGCTTTTTAGCGTCGCAACACCACCATTTTTGATGGACACCCCTTCTTGACAATTGACAATGGTATTGTCTTTAATTTGGACTAAAGCACCATCACTTACAAGAATGCCTTTGTCTGTACAATTGTGGATAAAATTTCCGATCAAGTTGATGTTTACATTAGATTCATGTATTTCAATGCCATTACTATTTTTGCCTAAAAAATCATAAATTTTGTTGAGCTGAATCAAAGTACTGTCCATACCTTCGCAACGAATTGCCGTAGTTTTAGAATCATCATTTCCTTTAATTGTACAATTAAAAATAACTGCTTGACCATACTCAAATTGTAAGGCATTTTCAGAGGCCTGAGCATGGAACATACAATTGTTGATTACTAGGTCTGAATGACTACTAAAAATCAAATTACCTTTTACATCTTCGATATGAACATAATTTAAATTTACTTTAGAAAAATAAGTAGAGATGGCAGCATTTTCTCGAACAGGATGTTCTCCCTTACTTGCTCCACTTAATTGAAGATGTGATAAAGTAGAAGGGGCTGTTGTATTTTTAAACCGAAGGTTTTTCCAGGAATCTGTGTTTGAATTTGTATTGTTATGAATGACTACTGGTTGATCTAGGGTTCCCAAGATTTGTAAGTCTCCTTCAATAGTAATACCAGCATTTGGAGGCATAATTATTTCTACACCAGCTTCCACTTGTAATGAAATGTTGGGAAGAACGAGTACGTTTCCAGTTGCATAATAAGGGGAACAATCTATCGTTAAAGTAGTTGCCTGATCAATTATTTCAGGAAGCAAGCAGTCACCCGTAGCTTGGAAATTGGCGACCCAAATCGTATCATCGGATAAGGAAAAATTAATTTCTTGATCCATATTAATAATTGGGCTAGCTGTTAATTTAGCAGCCAGTAGGTTTAAATCAAAACTCATGTCAGAACTATCTTCCGTTCGTTGATGAATTTCTACAGCGATTATATTTTGACCTTCTCGAAGTTCATCCGTGTTCACTACAAATTGAATGTAGTCTGATTCCTGGCCATCACTTAGGGTATGATAAGCAAAAGTATTATGTTCGATTGGTCCAGAAGGCATCGTAATTCTGCTCAATTCCTTTCCATTTAAATACACTACCGCTCCATCATCTTTCATTAAATTGAATACGAGTTGTCCAGTATAACTGGAAAGGTTTTCGATATTGAAAGTCTTTCTAAAATAAGTAGTTCGATTGGTATTGTCGGGATCTGATCCGAATGAAACAATGGTTTGTTCATCTCCATCTCCATAGCCTAGTTGAGCAGGTCCACTACTCCAATTGTTATCATTAAAATTGATGTTATTCCAGCCTATGTTAGGTGTAGCACCATCATCAGAATATTTCCAAACGGCATATTTAGGAATGAAGGTTTCATAAGTAGCAGCAGACCATCCCATAAATTCATGCCCGACAGTTGCTTCCGCTTTTAGCGAAATAGGTTGATCTTGGAAGTAGGGCGCAGCCCATTTCCCTGCTGGAATTTTTATCTCATTTAGTTGAATTTGTCCAGCGGTCTCAGGTATACAGATCGTACCTAATGTGCTTTTAGGACTTAAGTCGAAGTGATTGGTCATATCCCGATACATAAATGTTGCTCGTTCTATCGCATAACTATTTAAGTCAAGCATTTCATCTTCCCAATATTTTTGCGAAGGTAAAGCGTCTCCATAAGAAGTGGATTGGCCTCCCCAAACTTGTAAGTGATAAGGAATTTCAGCTTCAATATTATTTTTGTATTGATCAATAAGCGGTTGTAAATGATTAGGATGAAAAGTGGTACACAGATGATCCGAAAATCGACCTACAAAACGATCCACAAAATTTTGATTTTGGAAAAGTTGTCTTAATATCACTCGGGCATATTCATAACTACTCGGTGATATATTGGTCTCCGTAAAATAATCAATATCATTGTTGTCAAAACTGTAAAAACCACGATCTACATCTTTGAGTACAAAACGCCATTTTGATCCAGGAGTTTTTGCTTTCCACATTTTTATATTATGTCCCCAACTTCTATTGCTCAACCATATCTGAGTGACAAAAAAGTCAATTAGATTATCCATATCCATCACGGTTTCCAGAGCGTTGTAATTAGCACTCACGCTGAGGTCTTGATTGAATAAATCGAATAATTGGTTAAAAGCGATATCGTCTCCTTCATCCACTTCTCCGTCATTAAGAATCAAGTCATAATCTCCTTTTTTCAAACCAAAAAAATGATCGAAATATTCCTCGTTTTGTTTAGAACGAATATTGTGAAGGCCAAAATATTCTCCGTTGATATAAAGCGATGTAGCTCTAAAACCTTGTAATGGAAAATCCATGTTTTCGCTTATTAAATCCTGTAATATACCATCCCTGAAAAAGGTAGAACCTTGATCGTTTCCAGAAGCCCTCAAAACAAAATGATCATAATTGGATCGTTCTCGCTCAGCGAAAATGGGGTAGTCTAATTTCTTTTTACCATAATCATCTTTAAAGTAAATGCCTAAAATTTTTTGTGGAAACCGCCAACTGTTATTTCCTTTGATTCGAATACCTGCGGGCTCATTGAAAACAGCACGATTGTTTCCGTCGTTTTCAAATAATTCTATATTGATCGGGTATTCCCATATGGGTAAAAAATCTTGAGTATATAAGCCAAATTCTTCATCCCAAAAATGATCAGGATGCGTCACAATCGATACGACAGGTAATTGTCGATCTTCAAAATTTTCATTAAAAAAGTAGGAATGTGTACTCGTAGGTCCAGGTAATTTTCCAGAACTAAAAACCCGTGCTCTGACGACAGTAGTTTCATCAATGCTTATTGGATCGTTGAATATCGGGGCATTTTCAGTCGGCATGCTTCCATCAATCGTGTAGCGAATAGTTCCACTAGTACTATACAATTGTAAGTCAAAATTTTCAAGGTAGAATCCTCCTTTTTTAGAAAAGATAGGTTTATTATAGATGATTTCTGCAAAAGAAATTCCAACATTGCTTGTACCTGGGGTGGGAGTTGAAAAAAAAGAAAAGGCTGGATCTCCATCCGAGATACGTCCAAAAGATACATCCTTAGCTTGTTCGGAAAAAATAATGGAGTCAAGTATTAAGCCTTGTGGATCATACAAAGCAATAGCCTCTCCATCTTTCGATAATTTAAAATTACTATGTAAGCCCGTATCTTGATCGTCGGCCCAAATGAGTAGATAGCTTCCTGCTTCAATGATAGTCCCTTCCGGAATAGCCCATTTTTCTGGATTATTGAGATCATCGCTTAGGTAATAATTTCCTAAGTTTATTTGGTTAGATGAGCTATTATGAAGTTCAACCCAATCTACTTTTTTATCAAAATCAGGATCATCGATAATACTCGCATTATCGGCCATGAATTCATTGATGAACAATTGTCCAAAAACACAAGGAGATAGTAGAATGAATAGAAGAAAGAGGAAAGCTTCTTTAATTCTCATAAGTATTAGTTTACATACAATTGATATAATAAGTCTTAAAGACTTAAGTCAACTGAAACAAAAATCTCTATCTAATTTATTTCTAAAACAATAATACTTAGATAGTTGTGTGATTTTTATGACGTTTAAAAATTTAAATATTGTGTAAACTCTTAAGACAAAAAACATGCTAAACTGAAATTTAAATAGATGGTTTCACCAAGACATTAAGATGGAAAATAATGCGTTGAAGTTGTTACTTAAATTTCAGGTAAGCACTTAACAAATATACTTAATTATTTCATGTTTAACAAGTGTAAATAAAGATAACTACATTTTAATTATTCGCTCAGTCCAATTTCCTTCGCTGTTTTGCATCCAAAGAATATACATCCCATTTGCGAAAGCGGACAAATCAATTTCCCCAGAAGTACGCAGCTGATGTTGGGCAATCGTCTTTCCATTGATGTCTTTTACAGAAATGGAAGTAGGTGAGCTATCGTAAAGTACAATGTTGATTTTTCCAGAGGTTAAATTTGGAAATATTTTTGGACGAATATTAATTACTTCTTTATTAGAAACAGTTTGATCCTCACCATCACAATCTTCATCAATTCCATTGTTCGGAATTTCAGGACTATCGGGATTAACGCTGGCAAGCGTATCATCACAATCTTCAAAAATATCAAATCCATCTTGATCCACATCAAAGGAATAGACCATGGTGTTCTCAGTCGTATTGGTGATTATCGGCGGATTAAAATCAAAATAAATTCCGGCCCTATTCTCAATACCTGTCCTTTCGTCAATATCTTGTTGGGCGCGAATGCGATACATCACAAATCCTTGACTTTCGTCAAAATTGCTGGTACTGTCTGGCAAGAAAATATTAGTAAAATCAAAGGTCAAAAATTGTTCTTCTCTTAAAGTGGTAGTCAATACTTCCGGATGACTCGAAGCGATGACTCGAAAAGTAGCCACATCTAAATTTGGATCCAAGGTATCGCGTATGACTACATCATAAGCTTTGGCATTTCCAGTATTTTGAAATCGAATGGTATAGACTAAGTCTTCCCCAACTAAAGCATAATTAAAGGGATAAACGGGATTCACTAATTTATCATTGGGATCGTAGGCGCATTGAATTACTGAAGTATATTCAAAAAATCTAGAAACATGTGATCCACTGCTATCGGTGAATTTAGCATGACTAGTAAAAAGAAGATCGGTTCCGATATCAATATCTGGAGGCCCTGGAATCTGTATTTTGATTTGTCGATGTATCGTATTTCCTGGATACAAATTTTCAAAATGCCAACCATATAAATCAGGTGCAACAATAGTATCTGGCGGATCAATAAATTGATCGATAGTAGTTATGGAATCTTTTTGAAACCAAAGCGTTCCGTTGGTAATTGTAGTCCCATAATTTTCTGCAAAGACATTAAAAAGAACAGAAGTGTTACAACGCATATTCTCCGAAACGATTACTGTTTTGATTCGTGAAATTTGGGTCAATGGATAAATGCCAAAATAAATAGAAGTTATCAGTTCATTTTCGTTCAGAGAAATATTAAAAGAATCAGAATTGGTAGTTAACTCCCAGTTTGGAATACTTGTCGTATTCAACCGAATAGTATAATCCCCGAAAGGCAGATAAGTGAATCCACCATTCGTTTCATTAGTAAAAGCAATACGGCTTTCATCAGATTGTATCATTAGATTAGCTTGAGAATAAAAAGGCTCGATGGGTTCGTATATTCCATTTTGATTTAAATCATAAAAAACTGGATGGTAAACTTTACTAAAACTTCCACAAGAAAAAATGATTTCGGAACTACTATTACAGCGAAAGTCGTTATTGTAAATATCTGCTTCGCCTCCATTATATAGAAAACTACAAATATTTAAGTTGTTGCAAATGGATAGATTTGGATTGTCATGAATTATAATTTCGTCGTTTAAACTTATTGGAAAACTTATTTCAGAAATACTACTTATTGAACTATTATTATAGATACGTAAGTTCCCTCCAATAGAAGAAACATTCTCTAATCCAGCAAGGCTAGTTAATATTGAATTTCTCGATATGTTTAAATCCCGTCCAATAGTAGTGATATTTTCTAAGCCCGAAAGAGTGGTCAAATTATCATTGTCGGATATAGTTAGCCCATAAGTGGTCGCAGTAATATTCTCCATACCGCTAAGGCTGTTCAAGTGATAATTATTGTATATGGAGAAAAAACCTCCAAGAAAGGTGAGATTATCTAAGCCATTAAGACTGGTCAAATTATAATTATACGATAGGTCAAAAAAACCTCCAATAGAGGTGAGATTCTCTAAGCCAATAAGGCTGGTCAAAACATCATTATCGAATATGTACAAACTACTTTCAATCGAAGTGAGATTATCTAAGCCACTAAGATTGGTCAAATCATCATTCTTGGCTATCTCTAAATGCCCTCCAATCGAAGTGAGATTTTCTAAGCCATTGAGACTGGTCAAATCATCATTATTGATTATGTCCAGACACTCTCCCAGTGTCGTGAGATTTTCTAATCCACTAAGATTGATCAAATCATTATTCTCAGATATGTTTAAATACCTTCCAATCGAAGTGAGATTTTCTAAGTCATTAAGATTATCCAATTCGTCATTATCGATTATATCTAAAAAACCACCGATAGCAGTCAATCCATTCAATCCCTCAAGGTTGTTAATGGGAGTCGTTGAATTTTCTTCAATTCTAATACTTCCTTCTATCATTATACAACCCGGATAATCAACTGAAAAATTATCTATTTCAGTTTGCGTAGTAAAAGTAATATCGCCCGGGGGACATTGTGCTAAAAGCGGTTGTTGAATGTAGCAAAACAATAAAATACTTAAGTAGAAAAGTCTCATCATTATTAGATTTCAATTTTCATTAGATAATCTTGATCTCATTTGGTTAAAGATCAAGTTTTCGTACTTATCCAATATCTATACTTAAGGCTGATTTTACAAAGACAAAAAACATCGATTGTAGAATAGATAAAATACTTTTTTACATAAAGTGTTTTAAGTCAGGTGTTTATAATGAGGTAGTAGAAAAAAGGAAGGTATTTTATAATATTAAATTGCCCTATATCGAAATCCACGATATAGGGCAACAACCAATTTAGTTTTTAAAATAATTATTTAACGATCACCACTCGTTCCGTCCAATTCCTTTCACTCGTTTGCATCCAAAGAATATACATCCCATTTGCGAAAGCAGACAAATCAATTTCCCCAGAAGTACGCAGCTGATGTTGAGCAATCGTCTTTCCATTGATATCTTTAACAGAAATGGAAGTAGGTGAGTTGTCGTAAAGTACAATGTTGATTTTTCCAGAGGTTAAATTTGGAAATATTTTTGGACGAATATTAATTACTTCTTTATTAGAAACAGTTTGATCCTCACCATCACAATCTTCATCAATTCCATTGTTCGGAATTTCAGGACTATCGGGATTAACGCTGGCAAGCGTATCATCACAATCTTCAAAAATATCAAATCCATCTTGATCCACATCAAAGGAATAGACCATGGTGTTCTCAGTCGTATTGGTGATGATAGGTGGATTAAAATCAAAATAAATTCCAGCCCTATTCTCGATACCTGTCCTTTCGTCAATATCTTGTTGAGCGCGAATGCGATACATCACAAATCCTTGACTTTCGTCAAAATTGCTGGTACTATCTGGCAGGAAAATATCGGTAAAATCAAAAGTCAGAAATTGTTCTTCTCGTAAAGTGGTACTCAATACTTCAGGATGACTGGAAGCAATAACTCGAAAGGTAGACGCATCTAAATTCGAATCCAAAGTATCACGAATGACGACATTATAAGCTTCCGCATTTCCAGTGTTTTGAAAACGAATGGTGTAGACCAAATCATCTCCAACTAAAGCATAATTAAATGGATAAACGGGACTCACCAATTTATCATTGGGGTCGTAAGCACATTCAATAACTGAAGTATAATTATAATTTTCGGAGACCTGTGATCCATTGACATCGGTAAATTCGGAATAACTTGTAAAACTAAGGCTCGATCCAATTTCAAAATCAGGAGGGCCAGGAATCTGAATTTCGATTTGTCGATGTAGTGTATTCCCTGGATACAAATTTTCAAAATGCCAACCATATAAATCAGGAGCTACAATGGTATCGGGTGGATCAATAAAAGAGGCGATTGTTGCGGTAGGATCTTTTTGTAACCAAAGCGTTCCATTGGTAATCGTAGTCCCATTATTTTCTGCAAAGACATTAAAAAGACCTGCTGTATTACAGCGTATATTTTCAGAAGCAATGGTCGTATTTATTTTTGTGATTTGAGTCAAAGGATAAATGCCAAAATACACGGTATCTATCGGGTCATTCTCATCTAAAGAAATATTAAAAGAACTGGAATCTGTTGTCAACCCCCAATTTTGAATACTTGAAGTATCCAGATGAATAGTGTGATTCCCAAATGGAAGGTAAGTAAATCCTCCATCGATCTCATTTGAAAAAACGGTGCTGTTTTCAGGTTGTATGTTCAAACTGGCCAAAGAATAAAATGGTTCATTAGATTCATAGCTTCCATTTTGATTTAAATCATAAAAAACAGGAAAGTAAATTTGACCAAGAGATCCACAATTAAAAAGAACTTCTGGGATGCTATCACAGCCAGGTTGATTATTAGAAATATCTGCCTCACCTCCATTCAATAGAAAATTACAAATGTTGGGTTTGGCACAAATAGATAAATTTGGATTGTTTTTAATCGTAAGAAGATGCTCTAAATTTAGAGGAAAATTTATATCTGAAATATTGGTTAATACATTATTATTGGAAATAGTTAAACGGAAACCAATGGAAGCGAGATTCTCTAATCCACTAAGGTTGTTCAATATTTCATTTTTTTGTACGATTACACTTCCACCGATAGTATCGAGATTTTCTAATCCGGTAAGTGTTGCTAATCCATCATTATCAAATATATTTATTGATCCTCCCAATGAGGCTAAGTTTTCTAATCCAGACAGACTAGTCAATGAACTGTTAGCTTCTATTCGTAAGCTTCCTACAATGGAGGTTAGATTTTCTACAGCTATAAGACTAGTTAATGACTGGTTATTGCCAACTTGAAAGTTTCCACCAATAGAAACAATATTTTCTAATCCGGTCAAATTTTTTAAGCTATCGTTACTTGCTAATTCTAAATTTCCACCAATCGTATCAAGATTTTCTAATCCGGTCAGATGATTTAATTTATTATTATTTACGATTTTTAATTGTCCTCCAAGAGAAGTGACATTCTCTAATCCTATTATATTTTCCAATTCGAGATTATTGAATAGTTCTAAATTTCCACCGATTGTGGTCAAACTATTTAATGAATCAATATTCGTAATTGGAATCCATTGACTATCTTCAATTGTAACATCTCCTACAATGGTTGTACAGCCTGGATAACTTATTGAGAAATTATCTACTTGGGATTGTGAAGTGAAAATGATATCACCGGGAGGACATTCCTGCGCCAAAAGCGATTGTTGGAAACCTAAGAAGAGTAAAATACTTAGAAAGAAGAATCTCATTATTAATAGCTTTATAGAAATAGTGACTGATTGAGTTTGGTCGGATTGATCAAACTCTTCCAATTCAAATAATAAAAAAGATAATAGAAAGACGAAAAGCAGAATTGAAAGGAAGTTAACTAAAACAATTCAATAACATAACAAATGTACGATATATAAACATTAGTGATGCTGTTGAAATGACTTTGTTTGTTGGAACACAGATGAAGCTGATTTCGCAGATTACACAGATTTTCACTATATCGTAGACACGGTCGAGTGAAATCAGTGTAATCCGCGAAATCAGTCAGATCAGCGTTCTAATCAAAGATAGACTAAATTTGTTCCTAAGGACTGAAAAGGAATATCCAATATCCAGCGACTAACAACCAATATCCACTAACCAATACCTACTCAAAATCCTCCTCATCCCCCAAGCTCAACTTCGCACCAGCCAACTCACTAAAGGCATGTTGATCCCCCGCTTTTTTGGCGACAGCCATCCCATCTTTATAGGTCTGAAAAGCCGTATCAAATTGTTCGAGTTTTTCATAGAGTTTTCCTAAGTGGTAATACGTCCCCACGTACTCCGGCTCGTTTTGGCAAAGCATCAAATAATATTCCAGCGCTTTTTGATCATCACCTAAACCTTCATATTCCTTGGCAATGGCAAATGTGATAAAGGAATCCTTAGGACTATTTTCCAAAAAAGAGAAAAGTTGTTGTAAGCGAGGTGAATCCATTTTGATAATATATTATACGGGTTTAATTAATTGTCCAATAAATGTAAAAAAAGGCGACAATTAAATACGTTTGTCTTAATTTAATTTGTAGTTGTTTGATAATCAAGGATTAGTATGGCAATTATAGGTTTTGCGAAATTTCGCTAATTATTGGCATCTTGCTGCTAAAATACCTATATTTGCATCGATTTTTTTACCAATCATAAAATTTCATCAAAAATAGTAAACCTCCATGATTAAATCGGCATTAAGTATATAGTGAAATGACTATTTAAGCATGGTAAATTCTATTTGACCTTAATTATTAAATAATTTAGACATATGAAAATATTAGTTTGCATCAGTAAAACTCCGGAAACTACAGCAAAGATTTCCTTCAATGATGCGGGTACAGAGTTCAACGCAGCTGGCGTACAATATATCATGAATCCATATGACGAATGGTATGCTTTGGTCAGAGCTTTGGAATTAAAAGAACAATTGGGAACTGGTTCAGTGACCATTATTAATGTTGGTTCTGCTGACAATGATACGGTGATCCGAAAAGGATTGGCTATTGGCGCAGATGATGCAGTGCGAGTGGATGCGAATCCTAAGAGTGCACTATATGTAGCCAAACAAATTGCCGCTTACGCAAAAGATCAAGCTTTCGATTGTGTATTTCTTGGAAAAGAAAGTATCGATTACAACGGAGCTGAAGTAGGAGGGATGTTAGCTGAATTGATGGACCTACCTTATATCTCATTCGCGACAAGCTTAGAAATAAATGGAAATATGGCTACGGTCTCTCGAGACATCGAAGGAGGAGACGAAGTACTGGAAGTAGCTACACCTTTTGTGATCAGTGCTGCTAAAGGTATGGCTGAGCAAAGAATTCCGAACATGAGAGGAATCATGATGGCGAAGCGAAAACCATTGAACGTTGTTCCTGCGGTTGAAGCAGCTGACTTGTCCAATGTGGTGAGTTATTCTTTACCACCAGCTAAGACTACTGTCAAAATGGTCGATCCTGAAAACATGGATGAACTGGTTCGTTTACTTCATGAAGAAGCGAAAATAATTTAAAAACAAATGGTTACTAGTCTTCTAGTTGTTGGTGCTTAGAATCCCCTAATGATGCGTCAGAAATCGCGATTTAGGGTACAAAAAACTAAAAACTAGAAAACCAAAAACTAAAAATAAATAAATATGGTTTTAGTATATGCAGAAAGCCCAAAAGGCTCAATAAAAAAATCAGCTTTAGAAACCGTTGGTTACGGACATAAGGTAGCGCAGGCGATGGGAACGGAGTGTGTGGCGCTTACTTTAGGAACGGCTGACAATGCTGCTCAGTTAGGACAGTATGGTGCATCTAAAGTATATCAAGTCAGCAATGAGACGCTGAATAATTTTGACAGCCAATCTTTCACAACAGTGATTGCTGATGCGGCTAAACAATTAGGTGCGACCGTGGTGATTGTTAGTCATTCTTCGACTGGAAAATCTTTGGTTGGACGTTTGGCAGCTCGTTTGGATGCAGGTTCTGCAGCAGGAGTAAATGCTATTCCAACTGTTGACGGAGCTTTCCGAGTAAAGAAAAATGTATTTTCTGGAAAAGCGATTGCGGAGTATGAAATAAACTCAGCAGTTAAGGTTTTATCCCTTATGGGAAATTCGTTTCCACCAGAAGTGGTTGGAAGTGATGTGAATCCAGAGGCTTTGGATATTGCAGTTCCAGCTGCAAAAATTACCGTCAAAGAAGTGAAAACAATCGACGGTATTGTGCCTTTACCAGAGGCGGAATTAGTGGTATCAGCAGGCCGTGGTGTAAAAGATCCAGGTAACTGGGGCATCATTGAAGACTTAGCGAATACCTTGGGAGCAACGACCGCTTGTTCTCGACCAGTAGCGGATGTGGGCTGGCGCCCTCACCATGAGCATGTTGGACAAACTGGGGTAGCGATTCGACCAAACCTTTACATTGCGATTGGGATCTCTGGTGCGATTCAGCACTTGGCAGGTGTCAATAGTAGTAAAGTGATTGTGGTCATCAATAAAGATCCAGAAGCACCTTTCTTTAAGGCAGCGGATTATGGCGTTTGTGCTGATTTGTTTGATGTGGTACCCCGTTTGAACGAAGCATTGATAAAATATAAAAATGCTAATTAGAAATAATGGCTAATCTCCCTTGTCTCGATTACGATTGAGATCGGGGATAATTGGTCTTCTCTTTCATAAATGTGCTAGTTGGAAATGACCCAATTGGCACATTTTTTTTGATAGCATTAAGGTCTTGATACTTTGTATTTTTTTAGTAATTGATCTAATTGCTTTCGCAAAAACTACTTTTCCTCAAGGAAATAGGCTTTTTTTAATCAAAAAGAAGAGAATTATGCCTTTTTTGTCTTAAAAAGATAAAACCTTCTTAGCATTCTGAAGTTTTATATTTACTTTTATTTTCATACCTTTGTGGGCCTTTTGACTAAGAGTTATTGAGTTTTCGTGAAATAATTTGTATTTTACAATTAAGCTATTGATAATGAATTCTTTAGCTTTTAAAAGAAAACAAAATGTCTTTCAAAAGTTTCATTTCATGGTATGACTTTTGAAATAATCCTCAAAGGGATTAGTTTTAGCAAAGCTCAAATATTACATACATATAGAGCTTTACTTAACACCACTTAAATACTTATTGCCCTTCCGATTGATTTCGGAATCAATTTTTAGAAATAGAAAAGGCCTTATTTTTTAAGTTTTACTTAGTTTTACTTAAACGTCTTTTAAGTGATTTGTAGCATATGAAAAAGATAGAATTAGATATCGTTGCTTTATCGCATAGCGTAACTCAGTCTCACAACTACGCAGTTGTATTGGGAGAGCATGAAGGTTCGCGTAGATTACCAATTGTCATTGGCGGTTTTGAAGCACAGGCCATTGCGGTAGCCATGGAGCGTATGACTCCGAATCGTCCTTTAACCCACGATTTATTTAAAAATACTTTAGAGACTTTTGAAGTAGAGTTGAAAGAAGTGATCATCAATAATTTATTGGATGGTATTTTCTATGCTCGTCTTATTTGTTTAAAAGAAGGTGAAGTAGTAGAAATTGATTCGAGAACCTCAGATGCATTAGCCATGGCCGTTCGATTCAATTGTCCTATTTATACTTATGAATTTATCTTAGATGCCGCAGGGGTGATTTTAGAAGAAGGAGATGAAGAGCCAGAAGAAGGTTCAGCACCAGCAGCAACCACTAAGAAAAAGAAGAAAAAAGCTGCTTCAGGTAATGCTTTGTCTCAATATTCTGATGAAGATCTAACCACGATGTTGAATGAAGTATTGGAAGAGGAAGATTATGAGAGAGCTGCCGAAATCAGAGATGAAATAAAACGTCGAGAATCAGAAGCGAGCAAGTAATAATTTTGAATAATTGAATTCAAATTTCAGAATGTAATAATTTAATGCGAGAATTTTCAATGCTCCTATATCGCGAACTCCACGTATAAGTACTCATTCAATTATTCAAAATTCACCCATTCAATCATTCATCCCTTTCAAGACCTCAATTGTTCGTTCCATCATAGCCTCTGTAACATCTAAGTGTGTGACAAAACGAACCGTCTTAGGACCAAAAGGAGAAGCATTGATTCCATGGCTGGTCAGTTTTTCTAAAAAATCAGCACTATTTTTATACGGTTCATTGATATCAAAAATCACAATATTACTTTTGACGGGGCGAACATCACTGACGTAATCACAGGCCGCTAATGTTTTTCCCAACAGGCGTGCTCTATCATTATCAATTTTTAACCGATCCACCTGATGCTCTAAAGCATATAATCCAGCTGCAGCTAAAAATCCAGCTTGTCTCATTCCACCACCCATTACTTTTCGGAATCGTCTTGCCTGTTGGATAAAATCTTTATCGCCGATTAATAATGAACCGACGGGTGCTCCCAAACCTTTTGATAAGCAAATAGAAATACTATCAAACAATTGGCCCGTAGCTTGAGTGCTTTCTCCCGTTTCTACTAAAGCATTAAACAATCGAGCACCATCCAAATGTAGTTTCAAACCCTGTTCTTTACACAAGTCGCGGATGGGTTCTATTTCAGGATGAGTATAATAACTCCCACCACCTTTATTGCAAGTATTTTCTAAAACAACTAGTTTGCTAATCGGCAACCAATCATAGACCGGTTTGATGGCTGATGCTATTTGGGTTGCAGTAATTTTTCCATGTTGACCTTTAATTAGATTGACTGCTACACCAGAGTTGAAGGCGTAGCCTCCTGTTTCGTATTGATAAACGTGAGAATATTCGTCGCAAATTATTTCATCAAGTGCTTGCGTATGGACTTTGATAGCGATCTGATTGGTCATGGTCCCTGACGGGCAAAACAAAGCGGCTTCCTTGTCGAAAAGTTGAGCCGCTTTATCTTGTAAAGCGTTGATCGAAGGATCTTCTCCAAATACGTCATCGCCAACTTTGGCTTGCATCATGGCTGTTAGCATTCCTGGCGTAGGATGAGTAACGGTATCGCTGATAAGATTTATTTTCATTATAAAAGATCGTTATTAGGACTGATGTGAAAATTAGGATTACTGAGGCCTAAAAATAGAAAAGACTAT
This sequence comes from uncultured Saprospiraceae bacterium, assembly GCA_964441245.1. GTDB lineage: Bacteria > Bacteroidota > Bacteroidia > Chitinophagales > Saprospiraceae > JALZUU01. The sequence continues at coordinate 24,226 of CAYTVR010000078.1, forward strand.
AAACTTATTTTATAGGTCAGTGTGAAAAATACACTAATCTAGTTTCGATTTTGGAAAGTAGAGCGGAAATGCCTAATTTTCCCTGATATAATTCATTATTACAATGACAAACTTAGACCATTTTTTCAAATCAGCCTTTACCGTTGATAATGTTATTTTCGGATTTGATGAAGGAGATTTGAAAATTTTATTGATTAAAAGAGCTGAAGCTCCTCATGAAGGAATGTGGGGATTACCTGGATACTTTGTAAGAGAAGATGAAAATTTGATATCTGCTGCCAACAGAGTTTTGGATGAAATGACAGGTTTGAAGGATGTATATCTGGAACAAGTAAAAGCATTTGGTCGTGCAGATCGGCATCCATATGGGCGAGTCATTACGATTGCTTATTATTCTTTGGTAAAGATCAGTGATTATAAACTTAATCTTCAATCATCGGTAGCCCAAAAAGTAAAATGGCATTCCATTTCTCCGGTTCAAGAATTAGCTTTTGACCACAATGAAATCTTAACGGCCTGTTTTAATCAGTTAAAGAGCAGTGTACGTAATCGACCGATTGGATTTGAATTATTGCCACCTAAGTTTACCCTAACAGAACTTCAGCATTTATATGAAGCTATCTTAGAAATAGAATTGGATAAACGAAATTTTCGTAAGAAAATCCTTTCGATGAATCTGTTAGTGGATTTAAAGGAAATGCAAGAAGGAGTTGCTCATCGACCAGCGAAGTTGTATCAATTTGATAAAGAAAAATATGAGCAATTGGTATTGGAAGGATATAACTTCGAGCTCTAAAGTATCCCACCAGTTGAAGTGAAAATTTTCAAATCTATTTCATTTCCGTAAGTATTTCTTAAATTTTCTATCACGTCTTTCAATTCTACTTCTGATCCAGTTAGCTGGAAAAAGAAATTACTTCGTTTCTCGTAAGATTGCTCACTTTCTATTTCTATCGTTTGATCCTCGGTTACCTTAAAATAACCAAAGTCTCCTTGACGGTTGTTGCCATTTACGGAAATAGATTCAAGTGACTGAAAGAAATCATGTTGGATCTCATCCACATTAGTCAATTCATTGAATCCGATATAGCCCCAATAAGATTGATTAGGTACTCGAAATAAGGGTTCATGCGTAAGAACTAAACCATGCTCAGTTATCAAATTCAATTGATAACGGTCATTAAATACGAAGAGCTTACCTGTATTGACAATATCATTATTTTTCAAATTGATTTCAATATCATAATTGCCAGTACCTAAGGTACCGATAGTTACAATGCTTCGAGCAGGTGCATCGCCAGGTTCGCAATTTTCAGGTTCGATCACATTGTCCAGTGATAAAATAATTGCATCAGAAGGTCTAGATAAGCTATAAGCTAATCGAAAATTATGGCATTCTAAATTAGCAATAGTAGATATTTTAAATACAAGACCGCGATCTGTCTCTGCGAGTTCTTCCCACATATCTACTTTTAATTCATCAGAAATGAAAATGACTTCATTTGGATCATCTTTTGAACCTTTGCATCCTCCAAAGAAGATCAAGGATACTAATATCAGTCCAAGTATATTAAATTGTGTCATCTCGTTATTCTGTAAAAGCGTTTATCAATGTAAATTAATGTAGGAGTTATTTAAAAAACGACTGGTTGGGGAAAGCGCTGCTTTTAAAAGCAATAAAATATAATAAATACAAAAATAAGAAAACTATTTTATATGTAAAAATATATAAATTAAAAATTTATCGAATAAGATTGGTCTTTATTGATCACTAGTACCTATTATTACTACGTTTATCCTCTATAAGTGCTTTTTTATCCATCATATTATGTATTGGCGGTCTAATTTTAGTTCTTTAATATAGTTTTAGACAACTTTGTTTGAACTAAGCTGTCTTTCAAAATAAACCTTCTTAGACAAATCCTGTGGACAATCATAAAATGAGATGAAAAAGCGACCGAAGGAAGTGTTGAATTTCATTTTTGAATGTCTATAAACACCCGATTTGTCTAAGAACTAAAATAGATAAAAGTCCCTACATAGAGAAAACAAATCAACAATCAGAACACCCGATGATACAATTAAAAGCAATACGAAAAGCATATAGTACTGACTTTACCACCTTGGAAGTTTTAAAAGGAATAGATTTAGGTATTGAACCGGGCTCTTTTGTATCTATTATGGGCTCTTCCGGTTCGGGTAAATCTACACTTCTAAATATTTTAGGAATCTTGGATGAGTATGATTCTGGAGAATATGTTTTAGATGGAACTTTGATGAAAAATTTGACTCAAGCTCAAGCTGCACACTATCGAAATCAATTCATAGGTTTTGTTTTTCAATCTTTTAATTTATTAAACTTTAAGACTGCGGTAGAAAACGTTGCACTTCCTTTGTACTATCAAAAAGTGGATCGAAAAAAACGTCAAGAGATTGCTTTAGAATATTTAGATCGAGTCGGTTTAAAAGAATGGGCGCATCACCTTCCTACTCAACTATCCGGAGGACAACAACAAAGAGTTGCGATTGCCAGAGCTTTGATTACTCAACCCAAAGTTATACTAGCAGATGAACCTACAGGAGCATTGGATACGGCGACTTCTTACGATGTTATGGAAATTTTTAAACAAGTGAATGATCAAGGAATCACAGTCGTCATCGTTACCCATGAAAATGATATCGCTAATATGAGTAAGCAAATCATCCGATTAAAAGATGGCCTAATCGAAAACAATGAAGTTCTAAGCTGAAGAAATATCCCATATCCAGTAACAAGTAATTAACAACCAGTAACCAATAACGAACAACATCGATACCAACAACCAACCATGATAGACATCGACAAATGGCAAGAAATATTTAGTTCTCTACAACGACATAAGTTGCGGACTTTCTTGACTGCGCTTAGTGTTTGGTGGGGAATATTTATGTTAGTGATTTTATTAGGAGCCAGTAAGGGATTACAAAATAGTACCAAAGAAGATTTTGAATCAGATGCGGTGAATAGTCTTTGGATTTGGACCGAATCTACTTCTGTACCATATCAAGGATTGCCTCCAGGCCGCCAGATCAAATTTGATCAAGAAGACTACGAAACAGTGGCAGCATTGGACGGCATTAAAAATGCAAGTGCTCGATTTTGGATGTCTGGTGATTTCTTTATTTCCTATAAAAATAAAAAATTAGCCTACAATGTACAATCTGTTCGTCCGGAACATCTTTACATTGAAAAACCAGAATTACTTTCCGGTCGTTTTTTAAATCTAAAAGACATTGAAGCCACACGGAAAGTTTGTGTGATTGGTCAACCCGTTAAGGATGAATTTTTTAAAGATGAAGATCCATTGGGTGCCAATATAAAAATAAAGGGAGTTGAATTCATGGTCGTTGGTGTTTTTACAGAAGAAAAAGAAAGTGAAACGCGAAGAGTTTACTTGCCAATAACAACGGCTCAAAGAATCGAAGGATCTGAACGAGTACATAATATTATTGTAGAATTAGAAGGAGGAGATTTAGAAGAGTCACTCGCTATGGAAAAGAAAATTCGTTCAATTATGGCTTCCAAACATAAAATCGCTCCTTCCGATCGGAAAGCCATTGGAATTTTTAATGGAATTGAAAATTACATGGAAATTCAAACGGTGATGAAAATGATGAAAATATTTATTTGGTTTGTCGGAATAGGAAGTATCATTGCCGGAGTGATTGGTGTCAGTAACATCATGCTCATTATTGTAAAAGATCGAACCAAAGAAATTGGAGTGAGAAAAGCATTGGGAGCTACTCCAAAATCTATCGTCACCATGATTGTACATGAAGCGATCTTTTTAACAAGTCTCGCTGGTTATTTTGGTTTAGCTAGTGGAGTCGCACTAATTTATGGAGTACAACAAATTATGGAACAAAATGAAATAGAAGCAGAATTTTTTAAAAATCCAGAAATAGATTTAGTCACCATTCTCATAGCCCTAGGGATTTTGATAGTCAGCGGAGCAGTAGCCGGATTAATCCCCGCTTTGCAAGCCGTTCGAATCAACCCTGTAGTAGCGATGAAAGGATGATTAGTAGTGTTGTGGTGTTGTAGTTCTTTAGTGTTGTAGATATCTGGAGTTCGTCAGAATATTGGACACTAAGATAAGTTAAAAAATATTATCATTACA
>CAYTVR010000079.1:0-28286 GCA_964441245.1 uncultured Saprospiraceae bacterium
TAAATGACTCCATTCGGCAGTCATACCATCGACTGAGGTTACCGCTCTTAAGGCAACTGCATTTTCATAAGTCCGTTCATCTCCCATTACTCCGACAGATTGAACAGGCAATAATATAACACCTGCCTGCCAAACATCGTTATAAAGGTCGTGTTTTTTTAGATTATTAATAAAAATCGCATCTGCTTCTTGCAACATCGCTACTTTTTCAGGAGTAATATCTCCCAAAATCCGAATCCCTAAACCAGGCCCAGGAAATGGATGACGCCCCAAAATATTAGGAGAAACCTCCAATTCTTTTCCCACTTTACGGACCTCATCTTTAAATAACATGCGAAGAGGCTCTACAATCTTCAGATTCATGTGATCTGGTAATCCACCTACATTGTGATGCGATTTGATCGTAACCGATGGACCATGAACAGAAACGGATTCGATCACATCTGGATAAATTGTTCCTTGTCCTAACCACTTGATATTCTCAAATTTAGCCGCTTCTTCTTCAAAAACTTCGATGAAAACTCGTCCAATTATTTTTCGCTTTTGCTCTGGATCAGTTGCACCTTTCAATTCATTCCAGAAACGATGTTTTGAATCTACTCCTTTGATATTCAAGCCCATACCTTCGTAGGATTCCAATACTTGTTCAAATTCATTCTTCCGCAAAAGCCCATTATCTATAAAAAAGCAATATAAATTTTCACCAATCGCTCGATGTAATAAAGCGGCTCCTACTGTTGAATCCACACCACCTGATAAAGCCATTAAAACCCGATCTGATCCGATTTTATTGCGCAATTCAGCAACGGTTTGTTCTGCAAAAGAGGCTGGCGTCCATTCTCCCTTACAACCTGCGATATTGACTAGAAAGTTTTTTAGAATATTCTTTCCATGTAAACTATGGGTCACCTCTGGATGAAATTGAATACAATAAACAGGTTGAGCAAATGCTGCTTCTTTTGAGCGAAAAGCGGCTACAGGAATGCTTTCAGTAGCTGCTAAGACTTCAAATTGCTCTGGAACTTCCATTATGGTGTCGCCATGGGACATCCAAACTTGAGACTGTAATGGTACTTGGTCAAAAAAAGGATCTTTCTCTTCTACATTACTTAAGCTTGCTTTACCATACTCTCGTTTAAGGGATTTCTGTACTTTTCCACCAAAAAAATCAGCGATCATCTGTGCTCCGTAACAAATACCCAATACCGGTCGTTTACCTACAATATCTTGCAAATCAACTCTTAGCGCTTTTTCATCTGTAACAGAGAAAGGACTACCAGAAAGAATGATGGCCTTGATATTGTCAGTTAGCTGGGGAATCTTATTATAAGGAACAATCTCACTATAGATATTCAGTTCTCTTACCCTTCTCGCGATTAGTTGCGTATATTGCGAGCCAAAATCTAAAATAAGTATTTTTTCGTTCATGGGAGCAAAGATAATATTTTTGTAGTATGCTAAAAAAATTGCTTTGGAAAGATAAAAACAAATGGCAAATTGGAGGAGCTGCACTTGGTTCTTTCATCGGTTTGTTCCTATTATTGTTGTCTTTACAGTTTTTTATTGACTTTCGGATGCTCATCAGTGGCAAAGGTTCGGGTGGTGAACAGTATTTGACCGTAAATAAACAGGTGATTGCCTATAAAAGTCATTTTACGGATGAGGAACTGGAAATGGTTAAGAATCAAGCATTTGTCAATTCAATGGGGACTTTTACTTCCAATGAATTTAAGGTAAGTGCTTCAAGTAAAAATTTTGGTTTTTATACCGAATTATTTTTTGAATCGGTAGATGATGAGTTTTTGGATGTTCATGACGAACGATTTAAGTGGGAAAAAGGGCAACCAGAGATTCCGATTATCATTTCAAGGGATTATGTGGCCCTGTATAACTTTGGTTTTGCACCAAGTCAAGGGTTGCCACAGCTCAATCCGCAATTTATCCAACGATTTTCGCTTGACATTACAGTAAAAGGAAATGGTCTAAAACGTACTTATCCAGGCAGAATTGTGGGTTATAGCGATCGGATTCATACCATATTGGTTCCCCAGGATTTTATGAATTGGGCGAATGAGACTTTTGGAGAGGAGAAAAAACCTGGACCTTCTCGAATGATCATCGCAACGGATAATCCATATTCAGAGGAAGTCTCTAATTTCCTTTCGGAAAATAAATATGAACTGAGTAGCGGTCGACTCATTGGTGGAAAAGTAACTTCACTGCTCCGAGCAGTAATTACCATTGTCGCTATCATTGGAATGATCATCGTCTTATTATCTGTTTTTATTTTCATCCTCAACTTTCAATTAATCATTTCTAAATCCAGTGAGGACATTCGTTTATTACTTCAGCTCGGCTATAAAGAAAAACAAATCAGTGATGAAATTTCTGGGTATTTACTTCGCCTATTTGGAATGGTGGTTCTAGCTACTTTTGTGGGATTGTTTCTCTTCCGATTTCTATTGCGTTACTGGTTTGGGCAAGAAGGATTTATTTTAGGCATTGGCTTGCATTGGTCGGTTTATCTGGCTGCGCTTGTGTTTTCTAGCCTCATTGTGTTCTTCAATCTTAGGAATATTCGACGAAGCATTGGGGCTTTGTTTTAATGATTGAATGTGGGAATAATTGAATTTTGAATGGCCTGCTTATGTGAGACTCGCGTTATCGAGGCAGTTAATTTTCTGGTTTGATTGTGTTGTCCAATCTTAGTAATATTTGACGAAGTATTGAGGTTTGTTTTAAATGATTGAATGTGGGAATAATTGATTTTTGAATGGCTTTCTTATGTGAGACTCGCGTTAGAAGGCCATTCAAAATTCTTGCATTCAAATATTCAAAATTACGGTATCTGATTCAGCAACCACGTTTTCTCCGCCACAGATTTAGTAGATTCTATTTTTTCTTTTAATGACAAACAAGCCTCTTTATCGTAGTTTTTCAATTCTAATAATTGTTTGGTAAAAGCAATAAGATGGAGATAGTTTTCTTTATGATATCCAATGATTTTTTTCCGGTAAATAAATTTTTTCATGGCCTCCAGATGAGATTCTAATAAGGAAATTTCTTCTAATTCAAAATAAATTTTCAGGGCTATAGTCTTGGCAGCAAGATTAAGGAGAAGGTCATCATATTCTGTTTTTTGCAATAAAGAAAGTACTTTATCAAAATTTTTTCTGGCATATTCTAAACGAGCCATATTGTAAGAGTAGGAGCTTTCCCGATGTTGTTTTTCTACATGATTTTTATATTGATGAATAAAATTTTCTACCCAATCATACTCTTTCCGAATGAGCCCTATGGTAGTAATATTTTGATGTGTAAAACGGGACAACATTCCATTACTGATTAGATGTTCTTGACGAAGGCCTTCCTTGCATAAGTCAAACATTTCTTCTTCGAATTGTTTATTTCCCTCATTCAACCTTTTGATACAATAGTTAATTGACAATAAAAATAAATCTCGAATTTCAGATTTTGGAAAAATATTAGAGTTTGAAAAAAGAGCAATTTTTAATTTTTCAAAATGATGAATTTCTTCTGGTTTTGTCAAAATATGATAAACATAATAATAAATAGCGATAGAAGGATTCTCAAGTAAATTTTGTTCCTCAATATATTCAATTATTTCGGAGAGCATCCCAAAGTGATATTCTGTTTTATAAACCGTTTGATGAGATAAGGACAAACAGATTTGTCGAAGTTTTTGATTAAAATAAAAAACATCTAGATGATCATTTAATTCCTGTAAATTCTGTTCACCTGTTCTCTGAAAACCCGAAGTAAAATAATATTCTTCTAAAAGAATTTGAAAATAGTAATATTGATAATCCGTATTTCTGCCAGATTGTTTTTCTAATAAATGTCTGGCTCTTCCTATACTTTTTTTAAAGAGTTTTGGGAGTTTTCTTTTCCTATAAATTTCCGATAAGTTAATCTTATTCTTTATTTCATCCAAGGATTGAATGACCAAGAATTCTTCTAAATGTTTAAAGCAGTAACTGACGATTAAACGAAATTGTTGATCATCATATGGTGATTTTGGATAGACTTGTTTATAGAGTAATTTTTTATCTGGAATGATTTGAAATTCGAAAATATACTGCACTAATGATTCAAAAAGTTGGATGACATCTTTGCGTTGATTAAAAAAGGGAGAGTTGATAAACTTCCGAAAATCTCGGATTTCCTTCGTAGAAAAGGTATTGAGAAGGGAAACTAGTTGACTTTTTTGCATAATACACATTATAAATTAATTATTTTGACATTACAAAATAGTTAAAATACATTTATTCTATGTTTAAAATGATCTTTTTTTGATAATCATATCTTACAAATGATGTTTTTTGTATTTGATTTCTAAGTAAAAAATATAGAATTTGTGCGTGTAATCTGATTACGAAATCGATAACCAATAATATCAAAAAAAAACTAAAACAATTACAAATATTTCCTTGAAGACAAAGCTTAAAACTGGACCTATGAAAAATTATATTCTATTCCTTCTCTTGAGTTTTTTATTATCAGGTAACCTACTTTCACAATCCTGCTTACCTGGAGGAATCATTTTTTCTTCTCAATCACAGATTGATAATTTTTCCTCAAATTATCCCGGATGTAAAACGATTGCTGGTCCTGTCGAAATTAATAGCAATCAGATAACCAATCTATTTGGGCTAAGTCAATTGGAAACTATAGGCGGGTATTTAAAAATATGGAATGGTCATAATTTATCTTCTCTAAATGGATTAGAAAATTTGATAAGCATAGGAGGGAATGTTGATATTAGTTTTTATAATGCAATTGAATCATTAGAAGGCTTAAATAACTTGGCATCCATTAACGGAAGCCTTCAAATTTCAGACAATAAAAACTTAGTCTCTCTTGACGGTATTGAAAACTTAAATTACGAAACCATAACCTATTTTCGATTAACAGGAAACTCCAATTTAAAAACCTGTGGAGAAAGTTTAAAGGTTTGTGAAATTATAGCTTCCGATGTACAAACCTACATTTCTGGTAATGGAGAAAACTGTAACAGTCCTAATGAAATACAAGTCATCTGTGGTGGTATACCCAAAGTTCAATTTACGGTTTTTCATGACTTAAATGAAAATAAGCTCCAAGATATTGGAGAACCTTATGTCCAAAATATTGCAATCAACATCCAGTCTGGAGGTACTTATTATTCTGAGATAATAGACAACAATTTGGTTTATCTCTCTCCAGATAATTATATAATTCAATTTAAACCCTCAGATAATTTAGCATGGGAATTGACTACCGACTCTTCCTCTTTTCATATTGAACTAACAGGAAATAACGGAGATGCACATGTTGATTTTGGGGTTAAACTAGCACCAGGCACTTGTTTTCTAGAAGGTTTAAGTTTGGATAGCCAAAAGCAAATTGATAGTTTTTCTATTAAATATCCAGACTGTACCATAATCGCAGGTTATTTAAATATTAATGATTCTGATGAATCAGTCAATAGCTTGATCGGCCTAAGTCAAATTACTGCTGTCGGTGGGCCATTGACTATTAATTTTATTAATGGAATGACCAGTTTAACTGGGCTCAACAATATCAGTAGTGTTGCAGAACTAGTTGTATTAGATAATGAAGATATTCTAAGCCTTACCGGATTAGAAGGATTGACCTCTGCTAACAGTATCGAAATTTCAAATAATGATGCTTTGGTCAGTCTGGTTGGATTGGGTAATATTAATACAACAAGCTCGCTTAAAATTGGTAGGAATCATAATCTTACATCATTAACAGGATTAGAGAGTTTTACTGCGCTTGAAGAATTAAATGTAGAAGAAAACAATAGTTTACTTAGCCTAAATGGATTAAATAATCTAACGGAAGTTGGAAAATTTGACATAAAAAATAAGCTATTGGATAACTATATTGGCTTAAACCAATTAAAGCGCATCTCAGGTGACTTCAACATCACTCCAGAACATGAAGTAATCAATTTTGAAGGACTTGAAAATCTGGAACGAATTGGGGGAAACTTTAGAATACAAGGAGGCTATGCTCAGTTTGTTTTAGAAAGTATGGATGGCCTTAATAATCTAAAAAGAATAGAAGGAAGCCTGATCATTGTAGACAACAATACGGTGCAAAATTTGACCGCACTGCAAAACCTCACTTATATTGGTGATGGTATTAATATTTCAAATTCGACCAACCTATACAACTTGGAAGGACTAGAAAACTTATCAGAAATCAATGGACAGTTCCGATTATTTAACAATCCAGAAATAACTTCGCTAGAATACTTTCAAAGCTTACAAGCTAATAGTATTACAGAAATGATCATTGAGCAAAATGATATTCTTTCGATCTGCGATGTTCCTTTCGTTTGTGATTTTTTAAGTACAGAAAATTTAATTGTCATTCAAGGTAACAATCCCGGTTGTAACAGTATCGAAGAAGTTCAAGATTCTTGTGGATTTAATCTAATCAATGGAAATGTTTTTCAAGACTTAAATGATAATTGCAATTTTAATGATGGCGAAACACCACTCAAAAATTGGATGGTTCAAGCAGACGGGTATACCGATTTTTATAGTTTAACTGACTCTCTTGGGAATTATACCTTAAGAGTTGATACCGGTATCTTTTCACTCCATTTGATTGAACCTAATCCTTATTGGACTAGTTGTGTGGATGGTATAGAATTCACCTTTGACGCATTTGGTGGCAATGATTCTTTGGATTTTCCAGCCAGTGATTTGTACGATTGTCCGGCACTAACTATTGATGTAGGCACACCTTTTCTTCGAAGATGTTTTGATAATGTTTATAGTGTTAACTATTGCAATCAAGGGACCATTATTGCCGAAGATGCCTACGCAGAAATCTCATTTGATTCCTTTCTCGATATTGATACTGCTAGTATTCCCTATACTATTGTCGATGATTGGTATCAATTTCAGCTTGGAGATATCGCTGTTGGTGAATGTGGTTCCTTTACCATTAATGTTAGGGTAAGTTGTGATGCCTTATTGAGCCAAACTCATTGTGTGGAAGCTCATATTTATCCAGATACTTTTTGTAATCCACAAGATCCCAATTGGTCAGGAGCAAGCTTAGAATTAGATGCAGCTTGTGTTGATGATGAAGTCGAGCTTAGTATTAAAAATGTCGGTAATGGAGCTATGACCAATAGCCTAAATTACATTGTAATTGAAGATCAATTGATCATGTCTCCTGGAATAGATCCTCCACTTCCAATTGGTGGTATTAAAACTTTATCTCGCCCAGCGAATGGAGCAACTTATCGACTGGAAGTGAATCAAATACTAGGACATCCCATCCTACAAAATCCTAGTATTGCTATTGAAGGATGTACTAGCGACACTACCCTATCCGTCAGCTTAGGATATATTAATTTATTTTCAGAATATGATGCATCACCGTTTGTATCTATTGATTGTCAAGAAAATATTGGATCTTATGACCCTAACGATAAAATGGCATTTCCAAAAGGATATGGCGAAGAACATTTCATCAAAGCAAATACGGATATTGAATACAAAATTCGCTTTCAAAATACAGGTACCGATACAGCTTTCAATATTGTTATCATTGATACTTTATCCAATTTCCTAGATATCTCAACACTTCGACTTGGATCTAGTAGTCATCCTTATACAACCGAGTTAGGTGCCGATGGATTAGTTCAATTTACATTTTATAACATCATGCTACCGGACAGCAATATTAATGAAGTTGCCTCACATGGCTTCATTAAATTTAAAATAAGACAAAAACCAAATCTTCCAATCGGAACAAGAATTTATAATAAAGCGGATATCTATTTTGATTTTAATGATCCTATTATTACGAATGAGACCTGGCACACCATAGGTGATGAAATTATTGGTACTTGCATTTTAGACTTTACTACTCAAACGGAAGTGAATAATTTTGCATTACATGATCCTGATTATTCGGAAATTAATTGCAACGTTTATATTCATTCAGGAATCGATGATCCAATTACTAATCTAAATGCTTTTAGTCAAATAAACTCTATCAATGGATTTTTGCGAATAGAAGATAATGAATTGTTGACCAATCTTTCTGGTTTAGAAAACCTAACTTCCGTTCAACGTTTTTGTAATATCGAAGCCAATGAGAATTTAGTTAATTTAGAAGGTCTAAATAATCTGACCACCATCAATAGCAACTTAAACATTAAAAACAATCCCGATTTAGAAACTCTTTCTGGCTTGGATAACATTTCTGCCTTAGATGGAAAACTTGAGCTTCAAAACAACCCAAAATTAGTCAATATCTCCGCTTTAAATGGCCTTAATACTAATTCCATAAATCTCCTTAAAATCATAGATAACAATTTGTTGGAATATTGTGAGGAACCAATTGTTTGTCATTACCTTGCTAATCAAGGAACAGCTACTATCAGCAATAACAAATTAGGTTGTAATACCATTGAAGAAATTATTTTTCGCTGTTCTTTTTCTGACGAAGATCAGGATGGATTTTATAGTGATGTTGATTGTGATGACAATAATGCAGAAGTGAATCCCGATGCCACAGAAATTCCATATAACGAAATCGATGATGACTGTAACGAAATGACCTTAGACGATGATCTAGATCAAGATGGTTTTGTACTCGCACAAGATTGTGATGATATGAATCCTGACATCAACTCCGCTATCGCGGAAATTCCATACAACGGAATTGATGATGATTGTAACCAAATGACCTTAGACGATGATCTAGATCAAGATGGTTTTGTACTCGCAGAGGATTGCGATGATATGAATCCTAACATCAATGCCGATGCCACAGAAATTCCATACAACGGAACCGATGATGATTGTAACCAAATGACCGTAGACGATGATCTAGATCAAGATGGTTTTGTACTCGCCGAAGATTGTGATGATATGAATCCTAACATCAATGCCGATGCCACAGAAATTCCATATAACGGAATCGATGATGATTGCAACGAAACAACTTTAGACGATGATTTAGATCAAGATGGTTTTGTACTCACAGAGGATTGTGATGATATGAATCCTAACATCAATGCCGATGCCACAGAAATCCCAAACAACAATATTGATGAAGATTGCGATGGAATAGATGGAGGAGTTTCTACCAAACGATTCTATCATGCTCAGATCGATATTTTCCCAAATCCAACTTCGAATAAAACTCAAATCGTCTTATCGAATACGAATATGCAAAATGTACAATTAAGGGTTTTCAATGTTACTGGAAAATTAATCCTGATGCAAAAACTAAATGCTGAAACGGAAGTGGATCTTTCCAAATACCCTAATGGAATTTATATTTTTAGCATCAGCAATGGGCATCAAATTAGACAAGAAAAAGTGCTTAAATTATAAATGATTGAATGCTGGAATAATTGAATTTTGAATGGCCCGATAACCTGAGATTCGCGTTTTCGGGCTATTCGAAATTCTCGCATTCAATTATTCAAAATTAACATCTTCAAAATTATCTCTCCACCACAAATTTTCTATTGACAAACGCTCCTTCGAGTCCAATGCTTAAGAAGTAAATCCCTGCTGGAAATTGATTCGTCTTTATCTTTACTTGGTCATTTTCAAACAAGTGAGAAGCCCTATGACAAATAAGTAGGTAAGGTTTTTCATAAGCTTTATATTTTAGATTGATAATAATCCAAAATACATTAGAATAAATCTACTTGTGAATAATCCATATTTTATCTATCTACCTTGCAAGCTTTGCTACATAAGTAGTGTCCAGAATTAAGTTTGCTATTAATTTGAGCGATTTTATCTTCCATGCTTCCTTAAATTTTTTAGCTTTAGCTACGGCTAAACCGAATAAATTGTAAGTCGCCTGAAACATAAACTCATCTCAAATTAATGTAAACCCAATTTCTGTACACTACTTAATAAGGCCAAATATTGAGCTAACTATATATCAATTTGAATTTCATTTTTAAAAAATCGAATAAATTTATAGTCTGTTTTGACTCATCAACATCCTTTTTCCTAGTAATTGCTTTTTTTTGCCTTATAAATACACTAAATTGTGCATTTTTATGTAGAAAGACTTCCAAAAATCACAAAAACTCCTTATCTTTGCCATCCCTTAGGCTGAATAGCTTTCAAAAGGCTTTTTCCTAAGTAATAATTGAAATTCTATAATTCATATAAACATTATTTATGCTAATCATTGATAGAAAAGACGACGAAACGATTGATCGTGTCTTAAAAAGATATAAAAACAAGCACAGAAAAGTTGGTATCACGACTGAATTGAGAAAAAGAAAAGAATTTACCAAACCTTCTGTTTTAAGAAGAAAAGAAATCCTTAAAGCTGCCTATATCAAGAAGAAATATGGCAGTGTTGATTCTTAGTCAATAAGATTCGACGCTCTCTCAAATAAGATAATGCCCTTGCTTATTGTTTATCAATAAGTAGGGGTATTTGTATTTAGATCAAGAGCATGTTTAAATATAAAATATCAATCTCTTTGCTCCACTCCTAGCTTATCTATACTTTCAAAATTGAATTTTGGCGATAAGCCATTCTTTTTCTGTCAAAATCTCTTCTGCTAGAATTTTCTCTCTTAAACTCCATTTTTTGTCTTTGGCAAACTCAGGTAAGCTGATTATTTTCTTTAGATATCGGATAAAATTCAAATAGTTTTTTCGGTGATAACCAATGACCTTTTTTCTTTGAATAAATATTTGCATGGTTTGCAAATGCGATTCTAGTAACATTATTTCATCTAACTCAAAATAGGTTTTGGCGGCTAAAGTTTTGGCACTTAAGTTCATCAATAAATCTTTATGATCCGCTACTTGAAGGTGTTGCAAAACTAGGTTTAGGTTATTTCGGTCATACTCAAGTGTAGCCAAATTTAATGCATAAGCACTTTCTTTATATGCTTCTTCCAGAAATGGTTGATATTCATTAATGAACTTTTCAACCCAATCATATTCTTTGATCTTAAGCCCGATGGCTACAATATTTCTAAAAGTAAATCTTGACATGACCTCATCTAGCAGTAAAAGATCTGACGCTAATGCAGTTTGGTAAAGACTAAACCCTTCTCTGGCGAAATATTTATCTCCATCATTCAATCTTCTAATACAATAATTGATTGCCAAAAGATAAAGGTCTCTCAATTCTGTTTTGGAAAACCTTTGCTGATGCTCTAATAATAGATTTTTAAAATGAGTAAATAATTCTTTCTCTTCAGGATGACTCAATGCCATATAGCAATACCAATAGGAAGCAATGCTTGGATTATCTTTTAAATTCTTCTTTTCGATATAAGCTAATATTTCTGACAATATACCTTGATCGATTTCAAAGTGATAGACCGCTTGATGGGCTACGGTGAGACAAGCTTGATGCAATTTTTTGACAATAAAAGCGTAATCTAAATTTTTCGATAAGGCTTCAAAATTTCGTGCAGACATTCTTTTAGTAGAACTCGCAATCTGTTTTTCAAAGTCTAAGGCAAAAGAATTTTGATAATACTCTACATTCCGAAGCTTTGTACTCCCTAATAAATTTTCTATCTCGTTGATACTTTTTTGTAAATGTCTCGGTAAATTTCTTTCTCTAAAAATAGTCAACATTTTGAGTTTCACTTCAATATCATTGTCCATAAAACTTTGGTAGGCTAAATACTTTTCTATCAATTTTTGCAACCAACTTTGGACTTGCCTTAATCCTTGAGCATTAAACTTTTTGCTAGGATAAATTCGTAAAAAAATTTGTTCCTTATTAAAATCCAGCTTTCCCTTTTTTATTTTTTTAATTAAAAGGTCAAACAAATCAACTACATCTTTTCGTTGATTAAATAAAGGAGAAATCAAAAATTTTCTTACTTCTTTCAGCTCTTTTGTCGTCAAACATCTCAACAAAGCTAATAATTGCGATTTTTCAACTTCTGCCATTGATCTATTGATTGATTTTTTATTTATACAAAAATACCCTAATCAATTGACAATCATAGACTAAGGAATGTTAACCCTACATTAATTTTTTATAAAGTCTCTTATTTGTTTTTGAAGATTCACTGCTAAAGCCCCACATTTGTAATATCAAGCAATTGAAAACTAATATTTTTTAGAATGACCTCAATGACGAATAAGAAGTAACGCCTAATAATTGTTCTTCCTTTGTCCTTTAAAAATTTAAAAACATGAAAAATCTCACATCCTTTTTCCTCTTTCTAATCGTTTTTTCTACTTCGATTCTTAATGCACAAATTACTATTGAAGATAATGATTTAGAAGCCGGAGTCAATTACACTTGGACCAGTAATAATGAATATTTATTAGATGGGCTTGTTATTGTAAAGCCAGGAAGTACACTTAATATTGAACCGGGCACTGTTATTAAATCTTCCGTTAACCCAACAAATGGAATAGATGCTAGTACGGCATTAATCATTGCAAGAGGCGCCACGATCAATGCACTTGGAGAAGCTACTTGCCCCATTATTTTCACTTCTGAGGTAGATGACATTGACAATCCTGATGACTTAGGGAGTACGGATCAAGGTCTTTGGGGAGGAATTGCTATCTGTGGAAATGGTGAAGTGGCCGCAATGGATGGAATCTCCTCTTTGGTTGATTTTGATAATCCTTTATTAGAATATGGTGGTTCAGACAATACTGAAAATTCAGGTATTTTCCGATATGTCTCCATACGACATGCAGGCGCCCAACTCAATGATTTAATTGAAATGAGTAACTTAACCCTTGCCGGTGTGGGAAGTGGAACTACCGTTGAATACGTAGAGTCTTATGCTGGTTTTGATGATGGCTTTGAATTTTTGGGAGGAGCGGTAAATGCAAAATACCTAATCGCAGCTTTTAATAGTGATGAAGCGTTTGACATTGATCTAGGCTATCAAGGTAAAGGCCAATTTTGGTTTGGAATTAATGCAGGAGGTGGGTATTCATTGGAATTAGATGGCGCTACTCCGGACGATGAAGGGAATCCATCTAATCCAATATTAAGTAACCTAACCTTGATCGGAAATGGCGAGAATACAAGCGGAGCAATAGAGATCAAAGACAATGCTAAAGGATCTGTTTACAACAGTATCATTACGCTTAATAATGAAAAAGCATTGTCCATTGAATTTGAGGCTGCTCCTTTGCCCAGTTCTTTCAACCATTTAAGTAATGGTGATATTAATTTTGCCCATAACCTCTGGTTTGATTTTTTAAATTCCAATGATCCACAATCTTTTTTAGAAGTTCCGAATGGGACAACTACAGAATTGGATTTTTTGGTCAACCATTTCAACACAAATAACAATGAGACAGCCGATCCATTATTAAGTTCCATTTGTTACAACGAGTTAAATTGTCTTGATCCACTTCCTCAATCTGGAAGTCCAGCATTATTAGGAAGTCAGTCTTTGACAGATCCTTATTTTGAGAATGTCGACTATCGAGGTGCTTTTGGTGAGATCAATTGGATGAGTTTTTGGTCGGTCTTATATCCTAGTCCTTTTTCAGGAGAATGCGTTAGTTTGACCGAAGGAAAAATTACCCTACAAGTAGACGCGAATGGCAACTGCGATCCAGATCTTGGCGAAATCGGATTAGCCAACTGGATTATTGAAATCAAAACGCCTACCTCTAATTATTTTGTCAAAACGAATGGGGCAGGTGAATATGTTGGATTAATTCCAAGTAATGCGATTCAAGCTGTGGTACAACCCATCAATGACCTTTGGTCTGTCTGTACTCCTACGCTTCCTATTATTGATTTGAACACTCCAGATGCAGTCAATGCTGCCTTCACCGTTGTTTCCGTTCAAGATTGTCCTTTGATGAACGTCGACTTGTCTACCCCATTTTTAAGAAGATGTTTTGACAATACTTATACTGTCAATTATTGTAATGAAGGAACGGCCTTGGCGGAAAATGTAAGAGTAGAAATTGAATTGGATGAATATGTTGACTTTATATCTTCTCCTCTTTCGTTCACGATCAATTCAGATGGAAAATATGTTTTTGAATTAGATGATCTAGCCTTTGGACAATGCGCCTCTTTTAAAATTTTAGTGAATGTAAGTTGCGAATCTACTCTAGGCCAAACACATTGTAGCCAGGCTGAAGTATTTCCTCCTGACTTATGTAATCCTTTATCTAAGCCACAAATAGAAGTCATTGGAGAATGTGTTGGTTCAGAAGTCATTTTTATGATCAAAAACATCAGCAATATTGACATGCCAGAAAGTGAATCCTACATTGTGACAGAAGATCATGTGATGGTTTCAGGAGGTAGTGATAACACCTACCAACTAGCCGCTGGAGCCACTAAAGAGGTGACTTTACCAGCCAATGGTTCGACCTATCATTTACATACGGTCAAGATTCCGGGATCACCAGAATTAGGTTTTACTATCGGAGGAATTGAAGGGTGTGGAACCAATGGCATGGGGACATTCAGTCTTGGTTTTTTGAATGGATTTAATCTTGATGCGGGCGGAACTAATATCGACCTTGATTGCCAAGAAAATATTGGCGCCTTTGATCCTAATGATATAACAGCCTACCCTTCAGGTATACAAGAAGAAAGATATTTGAGAGCCAATACTGATATCGAATATCGAATTCGATTTCAAAATACAGGAACGGATACTGCTTTTAATGTAGTACTAGTAGATTCGATCTCTCCATCTTTAAATTTGAATTCTATCAGAATCGGATCGAGCAGTCATGACTATACTTGGGAATTAGAAGGTCGCACTTTGAAATTCAATTTTGATAATATCATGCTTCCTGACTCTAATGTGAATGAAGTCGCTTCTCACGGGTTTGTTAATTTTAGTATACAACAAGTAGCCGATTTAGCAGATGAGACTCACATTTCAAATGCTGCTGATATTTATTTTGACTTCAACGATCCTATTCGAACCAATACCGAGTTTTATACCATTGGTGATCCGATCGGTGATGTAGTTAGCAATGTTAATTTTGCTCCAGCATCTAGATTGATTAAAGTTTTTCCAAATCCGTTTACACAAATGACCGTCTTTGATTTAGAGAAAACGAGCGTACAAAATGGATACTTGGAAGTTTACGATAATTTAGGTAGACGAGTGCGTAAGCAACAATTCTCAGGAAATACATTAGAATTTACAAAAGGCAATTTAGTAAAAGGAATTTACTTCTTCCAGATTATGGGAGATGGCGCAAGAATTGGAGTAGGAAAACTGTCGATACAGTAATGTTACTATCGTCGTCATAGCATTTGCCTATTTTAAAATACTGGTTCTTCGACAGATTCTCTGTGTATAAGATTTGTCGAAGAAGGAAAATACTTACAAAGCTTTATAATCATAATTCTATAAGCCCGTTCAATGTAAATTTTATATTGGATGGGCTTTATTAATCAATTGGACAAATGCAACCAGCTCTTTCATGTTCATCCATTTTAATTTGTTCAGTTGTAAAATTAATTACTTCTCCTTCTGAAAAATGAACTACCTAGACCCAAGGGTACGATGTATCACGTTAGTTCACAATATCGGTATGGGAAAACTGTTTGAGGATAATTAAAATCGTAATGCTAAAAATGAAAACATCACTAATACATAAAATAGCATTTATTTATTCGTCCTCGAATTATTTCATAAATAAATAAAAAAAAAGGGAAGCTGCAATGCAACTCCCCTCCGTCTGTTTTGCAATTAGCTCTCTAATATTGCAATTTAAATTCTACTCGACGATTTTTCAATCTACCAGCTGAAGTATTATTATCGGCTACTGGTTGCGATTCACCATAACCATCATGAGATAAACGAGAAGGAGATATTCCTCGTTTGGTTAAAAAATCAGCACAGGTTTTTGCTCTTGCTTTTGATAATTTAAGATTACCTGCTTCTGTGCCTATCGAATCCGTATGACCACTAATCAGTAATTTGTAGTCTGGATATTTTTTAAGCAAATCAGCAACTTTCTTTAATAAATTTTGAGAGTATACCGTCAAATTTGGACTGGCAGGTAAAAAGGCTACTGACTTAACCGCTTTTTCAATAACCGCCTTATCAGCCTTATCAATTTTGATTTCAGGACAGCCATTATTGGCTTTATCACCAGGCTTGTTCGGACATTTATCCACCGCATCCTCTACTCCATCTCCATCCGCATCTTTCATTTCAGGACAACCGTTATTGGCTGCAATTCCAGCGACTTGAGGGCATTTATCATCTTTGTCATAAATACCATCTTTATCTCTATCTGCTGGACAACCAGCATCCGCTTTTGTACCCACCAAATTTGGGCATTTATCATCTTCGTAATAAACTCCATCTCCATCCGCATCTGCTGGACAACCATTATTTTCTTTCAATCCAGCCAATTCTGGACAAGCATCCTCTTCATCAAAAACGCCATCCGCATCTGTATCTGGTGGGCATCCATTATTGTCTGCGCTACCTGCATTCCTTGGACATTTGTCTTTGGCATTAGGGATTCCATCGCCATCTGCATCAGGAGGACAGCCATAATCATCTCCTACTAATTCAGGACATTTGTCATCTTTATCAGGAAAACCATCGCCATCAGTATCCTTATCCTCAGGACAACCACTATTTGATTCTGATCCCTTTTTAGTTGGGCAAAGATCAAACTTATCATAAATACCATCGCCATCCTCATCTGCAGGACAACCACTATTGGCCGCAATACCCGCTAATTGCGGACACTTATCCTCGTCATCCGGAATTCCATCTCTATCTTCATCTAATACTACAATCGCACTAGTTATCGGATCTAAACTAGCAGTTGATTCGGGAATCATTTTGTTTTCGTAATAAATAAAATGGAAAAAAAGCCAGCCAAAAAAGGCAATAACGATTAGAGCGATATAAAAATCATTTCGCTCTTCCTTATTAGGAAAGTTAAAGAGATGGTCATTCATTAGTATGCTTTTTGCAAAAAGGTGTTCGTTTCTTAAATCCTATTTAAGACGATTCTTTTATGCTTACGTCACAGATATAATTTATTCTTATTCACAAAACCCACATGTAGAAAATTTTACAATATTTGTAATGTTCAATTCTATAGGAGCAGTAGTAAAAATGGGATCAAAAGAGATTTAGGAATATTAGCTGTTCACAAAAGGAAGGGGAAATAAACAAAGTTTTAGACCAATTAGGTTGGGGTGTAAGGAAGCGGGATCTGCCAGATTTTGTAATTCATAGTTTTTGTAATTTGTACTTTTTACAAATCTGCCAGATCCTCAACTTCGATACCGGTTAATTTGAGATGACCTTAGTCGCTTTGATCACAATGTAGAACGAGTACTCAAATAAACGATGTCAACTTTTTCGCTTTTTGTGACATTGAATTATAAACACATAAAAGTAGATCTTTATGTATTTTACCAAAAAACAGGTTTAAAAGACGGCTAATTGTATCATCAATACGGGTGGAAAAAAGTGGCTATAATCGGGGCTTTTTAGAAAAAACGATATCCTAAAAGTTAAAAAAGTGCATTAATTGAGTTTTGAGTTCAATAATAATTGGAATCTCGTTTCTCTTAGAGCAGATTCAAATTGTCAAATAAATTTGGAGGCTCATCTTAAGTCAACGTACTTAAAATAAAAAAAGGCTATTCTAGGATTCTTAATTCCTAAAATAGCCCCTTCATGACTTTTCAATTATCTTGTCTTTACTTTAGAAAAACATTGAATTCTACTCGTCTATTCTTTTTGCGACCATCTTTATATCGATTATCTGCAATCGGTTGCGTTTCTCCATACCCCACATAAGACATTCTAGAAGGAGCAACTCCTTTCGTTGTCAAATATTCATAACAAGCCTTCGCTCTATTTTCAGAAAGTAGTTGGTTCTTTTGAGCACTCCCCACACTGTCGGTATGACCTCCTATTGATAGAGAATAATTGGGATACCGATTCATCACATCAGCAATTTTATTGAGGATATCTAAGGAACTACTTTTTAAAGTGGCTCTTGACGTTTCGAATTCTAAGTTCTGAACAGCGAAGTTCAACAACTCTTTATCTTCATTTGAAATTTCTGGGCAACCATTATTGCTTGCAGGACCTGCTGCATTTGGGCATCGATCATTCTTATCTTCTACCCCATCATTATCTGCATCAGCAAAGGGACAACCATTATTACTCGCAGGGCCAAAGGCATCGGGGCAATTATCTAAATCATTGGATACTCCATCTCCATCTCTATCCATATTAGGGCAACCTTTATTTGATGCCAAGCCAGCTTCATTAGGGCAATCATCATCTTTATCTAAAACGCCATCTCCATCAGCGTCAGCAAATGGACAACCTTTATTATCAATTGGCCCTACTGCCTCAGGACAGTCATCGTCTTGATCTCCTACTCCATCACCATCGGTATCTGGGCAACCAGAAAATTTAACTAAGCCTGCTACATCTGGACATTTATCTTTACTATCTATGACAAAATCACCATCTTTATCAGGACATCCTTTGGTCATAGCTGGTCCTGCTAATAAAGGACATTCATCATCTACATCCGCAATTCCGTCACCATCTCCATCCGTAGGTTTTTTATTTTTATCACTTGGATCTAACAAAAAGAGTAAACCCAAACTATGCACCAAATTATCTCGATTATCCGTAAATACTTTTCGATATTCTGTTTGTGCTTGTAAATAAATATTGGGATGAAATCGCACATTCATTCCGAGTCCTACTGGGACTAATGGGTTCATTCCTTCCGTTTCATCCACCATGGCTCCAATGCCACTAAAAACATATGGTTTGATCACATTAGATTCTTTAAACAACCCCAATTGTAAAATTCCATCCAAACTACCGACGATCCTTCGATCAGTTAAGGTATTATCCGAGATTGGTATTTTTACTCCGCCAAATCTCAAAGGAAATCCAAAATTCAAATATTGATTGATATTGCGGAAGTAAGCTATTTCTGCTCCCCAACCAGTATCATCCAAATTATCAAAACCGTATAACTTATCGCCTAATGGGGTTTTAAAATCCATCAATAAAGGTTTGACGGTCAATCCATTTTTAAGCATTGGATTTTGAGCTTTTACAGCATTTCCAATCATTAGGAATAATACAAAAGAGAGGCATAAGATTTTATTCCTCATGACGAGTATTTTTAAAGGTTCAAAAATATAAGTTGGATTTTCGAGGGATTATAGATTTGTTAGAAATGTTGAGTTAACATTTGTAGAACTATGTAAAAAAGTAAGTTTGAAGATAAGTCAAGGTATTATCCTTTTAGTCCTCGACCTTGTTTATTAATTTTACCTTCTTTTTCTAGTTTTTTCATCAGTCGATCCAAGATACCGTTGATAAAGTCTTTACTCTTTTCGGTGCTATACAACTTGGAAATTTCAACAAATTCATTGAGTGTGACTTTCGTCGGAATAGTAGGAAAAACGAGCAATTCGGTTAAGGCCATTTTGAGTAAAATCATATCCATTACCGCGACTCGATCAACGTCCCAATTTTTTAGCGTAGGCTCAATCAACTCTAATAATTCATGGTCGTTTTTACAAACATAGGAAATCAAGGCTTCTCCAAATTCCTTTGTTGTTTCTTCTGTTGGTCGATAAGCATTAAAAAACTCCTCTGTTGCAGGTAGCGCTTTTAAGGATTTTTTGATGGTACCAATCACTAAAGACTTGTCATCAATCCAGTTGGCAAAAGCATCTTCACTTAAATCACTAAATAAATCACTGGCTAAACAAGCTTTATATAACTGCAATAAGATTTGTTTATGATCTTCTGGAGTATTTTCTGCGTGAACGTAATTTCGATAGGCTTCTCCTTTTGAAAAATCAGAATAGAATTTACGGATATTGTCCATATCTATTCGATCCTCAAATTTATGTTGCTCAATCAATTGATTAAATGCTTCATTTTTAAATAAAGACTGGACCAATTCATTGTCAAATAATATGGAGGTGAATTTTTTATCTTCTTCGGTAGGTAAGTGTTTAGCGGATCGTTTGGCGGCATCACGTTGGGCATACTGCGTGATTTTCAGGAGTTGATACATATGAAATAGATACAACTCATAGGATACCTCTATGCTATCGCGATAACGAGTTAATGCTTGTTGGAAAACAAGGTCTTTATCTCTGCTCATTGAATAGAGCATCTGCATGACTTTTATGCGGATATTTCTTCTACTTAGCATTCGCTTTTGAACTAACGATCAATTTCATTTCCACAAAGAAAGATTTTTTTTTTAATCATCTTTACTATTGCATTCTAAATCGGCCGTAAGGTATGATTTTCTTTGGAAATGTAGCATTTTTCAAATAAAAAAAAATAGAAAGCGTAGAAATAGATTTTTTTGAACGTGCCCCTTTACTTGTGCTTTTAATTCAGGAGGATAGATTTGAATTTTTAGTAAATGTAGTATTGCACTTATTGACCAAAAAATTCTGGTGAGTCTTTAACAAGGAAATGGCAAAACCATAGATCAGTTTTGCCATTCCTTAAAAGCCATTTTTTCGTATCAACTTTTATTACAAACCTTTTTTAACTTCTTCAAAAGTAGGTAATTTTTTATAATGCCATTTATTGATGATTTTTCCGTTTTTCCACAGCACGATACCTGGATTAGAACGGACGATGGTCTTCAATAAAATATCATCTGCTTCATAAAATGGAAATGGCGTTTGTGCCGAATGTCGAAAAGCTTCCGTCATGTCTGAACCTGCTCCACCAACCACAGCATACACTTCAAAATTAGCTGCTTCTGCTGCTTCCATAAATGGGTTTACCGTCTCTTTAAAAGCATTGACAAAAGTTGGATCCCAAACGTATTTTGTTCGTCTAGATTTTTTCTGTTCTATCTTATCAACCGATTTTACAATAGAAGGCGTTTCCGACCCATCAACCAAAACAGTATCCATCACAAAAGTCGTATCACTATAGGTAAACTTCTCTGTAATCTCTTCATCTGCATATAATTTATAACAGACGACCATGACACTATATTCTGGATTGGTTAAAATATCCTCGGTCATAGAATTTCCATCAAAATCGGTAATATCGAACTCACTGATTTTTGTAGATGCAATGGCGGGCTCCGTTTTAATTTGATCTAATACGGTCCACTTATCTTTTGGATAATTTTTATATTGTTTTAAATAATCTGCGTAAGCTAAAGTGACGCTTTCTTTACTCTCTTTATTTTGTAACAAATAATGAGTGATCCTTACATTTGACATGGCTTCTTCCTCTGCTTTCTTAATGTTAACGATATCTGCTCCTTTTTTGAAAGGTCGAAAATCCGTTTTAGGAATATCCCAAGCAAAGTTTGAAAAACAGTAGCCCAACAAACCGATCGTAGCAGCTCCTAATATGCCCCATTGAATTTTACCAGAAAACAATTCGTGCATTTTTTTGTGTCTAAAGACAAAATATAAGGCAGGAACCATCAAAAAGAGATCTTTGAAAAAGGATATTTTAGGTTTAAGTTTTAGAAAATCTCCAAAACATCCACAATCGGTTACCTTCATATTCGTTTCGATATAAGGTCCCCATTGACCAAAAGAAAAGAAGTTGACATCTTGTGGGACATAACCTGTTAAGAAGGTAAATCCAGTCAAGAAAGTAAAGAAGGCCACCAATAGTAAAAAGGCCCAACTCGTTAATTTTGATCTAAATCCTAGAAGAAGCATCAATCCTAAAACGATTTCAAAAACAATCATTGCCACTGAAAAAGTGGTCACATATTGAGATAAAAAGGGAAATATGGGCGCAATAAAGGACAGCCAGGTTTCTTGAAAAGTACTTTCAAATTCGGTAAAATAATCTACCATCTTGTACCCAGTACCTAATGGATCAACTGCTTTGACCAAACCTGAAAAAACAAAAAGGGCGCCACAGAAATTCTGTGCATACGACATCAACCAAGATTTTTGTTTCTTAAAGTATCCCACTATAAAAGTTAGGATCAAAGCATCAAGACCAATGCAGGTTACTAAGCTGGCAAGGGTCATTTTATTGCTAATAAATAATAAATATAGAGTCGTAATCATTTCGTAATAATTTTATTTTTTAGAGTTATACACTCTTATTTTCACTCAATTTGATCAAAGCAAAAATAGCATAGTTTATAATATCTTGATAATTAGCGTCTAAACCTTCTGATATTAAAGTTTTACCTTTATTATCTTCAATCTGTTTGACTCTTAATAACTTCATCAAAATCAAATCTGTAATAGAACTGATCCGCATTTCTCGCCAAACTTCACCATAGTCATGATTTTTACGAATCATCAAGGCACGAGTTGCATCGCGGTATTGATCATATAAAGCTTCTACCCTTTCCATCGGCAATTCTAGTGTATCTTCTGCTTTTAGCTCCAGCTGTATAATCGCCATCACACTATAATTGACCAGACCAATATATTCCACATCGACCTCTTCCTCCACTTTATGTTCTTCTAGTTCTTCAAGACTTCTAATCCGACTGGCTTTGATAAAAAGCTGATCAGTCAGGGAGGATGGACGGAGAATTCGCCAAGCGGTTCCATAGTCCTTGGTCTTTTTGATAAAGACTTCTTTACACTGGCGGAATTCCGCATCGTATTGATTCAATGTTTTTTGCACAAGTATGATTTTGCGGCAAAGATAGTCAAGCGATTAGGAAAAAACAAGCTCGTTTGCTTTGGTCGATATGCTCTTACCAAAATATCTTCGCTATTACAAATATCGCTTCTAGTTTTCATTGAAGTTGTTAACGACTATTCAATGATTGTTAATGGGCTGTTAAGTCTGTATCTCATCCCTATTCCAAGCAGATTTTGAATCAATTTTCACCAGCCGACGTAAAAATTTAAGTGTAAATGTCCTCTTCTATTTCTAATCCTTACTTTTGTTATTCAAAAAAAATCAAAACAGGATAAAATCGCCAAAATCAAGAGACCAGCAACTAACAACCACGATACCACATGAAAGATACTTATCGAACCATTTTAGGCGAAAGCACTGGAGAATACCGGGAAAAAGGAAGTAAATTCTTGGCCTATGCTTATCCCGTTTACGATGAATCGGAATGGCAGGAACGTTTAGATCAAGTCAAAAAACTGCATCCTAAAGGCCGACACCATTGCTTTGCTTATCGTCTAGGCTTGGATGGCAATCAATACCGAGCCAATGATGATGGAGAACCTTCTGGTACTGCAGGTCGACCGATGTTGGGGCAAATCGATTCGTTTAATTTGGTCAATGTAATCGTGATTGTCGTCAGATATTTTGGTGGAACGAAATTAGGGGTTTCTGGATTGATCCATGCCTATAAAGTGTGTACTGCGGAAGCTTTTGAAAAGGCGACTATTATTGACAAAACTGTAGAGGACATTTATCAGTTGACCTTCGAATATGCTTTGATGAGTGAGGTAATGAATGCCGTAAAAAAATTGGATTTAGAAATTGTAGTACAGGATTTTGGAAACATTGGTCGTCTAGAAATCGCCATTCGACAAAGCGAAGTAGAGGCCACATTGTTAAAACTAAAAGCGAAAGTAGCCAAAATCCGTATTGAAGAAATTCACAAAATAGAAACCATCGAAGGCTTTGAAATGGAGTATTTGAAAACGAGGTGATTAGAGGTTGACCAAATTTATTTGGTCTTTAGTATCCAAATAAATTTGGATAACCATCATCGAAACAAAGTCACATCTCCTTTTTTGAAAATCGTCTTTGTCGGATCAATAGGACAAGGCGCTTCTACAAAATAAACGTACACGCCTATGGGAGCCAGCGCTCCATCTATTGTTCCATCCCAACCTACAAATTTATCATCCTCTTCAAAAACCACTGCTCCCCATCGATTAAATATTTTAAAGGCATTGATTTGAGGAATCGAAGTAATCACTGTTAAGAGATCATTGTTATTATCTTCATTCGGTGAAAAAGCATTGGGCACAACTAGTAAATCATCTGAACAATTTACCAAAAGTTCCAATCGAGTTTCCAATATCAATTCACATCCATTATCTAAATCCGTGACCGTCAAATTAAAAACACCATTCGTATCAGGAGTAAGCAATGGATTAGGACAATTCGTACAACTTAAACTATCAGGGCCAGACCAAGTAAATTCATAATTGCCTTCGGATAAAACCAAAGTAGCCATCTCCAATTCCTGCCCCGTAAAAAAACGATGAACGCTCGGAAGCGTAACCGCTGGTTGGTCTTTAACAGTAACCGTCATATCCAAAGCTCCTTGACTACAAGAAGACAACTGACCAAGAACCTCATAAGTCGTGGTCTCCGTTGGCCAAGCAAGTGGATTGGCAATTGCTGGATTAGATAAATTGGTCGGCGGTAGCCAGTTAAATAAATCTGCACTTCCATCTATGGAAAGTTGAATGGTATCTCCACTACAAATGCTTACATCATTAGCGCTTATCACTGTTTCCTCCACCACTTCAATATTCACAGAATCCATTAAAGTACATAAATCGTTGACGATCGTTAGGGAATAGGTCGTAGTAAAAAGAGGAGAAGCAAATGGATTTAAAACATTAGAATTGTCCAAATCCTCGATTGGCGACCAACTGATCTCTCCTACTCCATTCCCTTCTAACAATGCTTCTTCGCCAACACAAATAACTTGATCCATTCCAGCATCTATAGCATTTTGTTCTAAAACAAAAACAGTAATCGTATCCAATATTTCACAACCAATATCTGTAAGGACTGAAACCCTAAAATCTTTTTCGCTTGACGGAAAGGCCATCGGATCTGGACAATAAGTACAAGTCAAGCCTGTTGGATTTAACCAAGTGATGTCCATCCCAAAATCAACTTGTAATTGAACAGAGTCTCCCAAACAAATCGTTCGATCTGGACCAGCAAGATTCTGGGATTGATCAATCACATCTACGAATACCGAATCTTGAGCAGAACAACCATGAACATTCGTTACCGTCACTACATAAGTTGTCGCAGCTGGAGGAAAGGCAATCGGGTTGAAACAAGATTCATAACAAGTCAATCCCGGACGACTGGAATCCCATTGGTAGGAAAAAACATTGTCTCCTCCACCTGCCACTAATTGAACATTATCATTGGCACAAATAAGTGTATCATTTGAAATCTCTACAACAGGAACTGGAAACGGACGTACGTTCACAACTACTTCATTCGTATCCACACAACCATTTGAACTTTCTAAAGTAAAATAATAAATCGTGGTGTCTAAAGGACTTGCCTCTGGGTTTAAACAATCCGTACAACTCAACGTCGGAGAGGGCAACCAATTGTAAACAAGACCAGTCGTATCTCCAATCAATTGCGCATTTAATGAGACCATTTCTCCCTGACAGACAATAAGACTATTGTTCAATTCTACTAAAGGCAAAGGAAGCACCTCAATCATTCGCGTGTAGGTATCTGTACAGCCCACTTGCGTGGAAATAATTAAGCTTACTTCGTATGTTCCTGGAGTGTTGTAAATATGTTGAGGGTTTCGAATATTCGCAGAGCTCTCATCTCCAAAATCCCATTCCCAGCTAATGATCGCTCCTTCTGAAATGGAAGAAACATCACTAAAGTTAATGGTCACAGGAGTACAACCTATGGTATCTGATAATTCGAATGCCGCTAGCGGAGTCGCTCCTATGGTAATATGATTTTCTTTTAACAAAGTATCTCTACAATAGGAATTAGCTAAGATCAAACTAACATCATAATTTCCTGGAGCTGAATAATTGATGTTGGGTTCTGAATCATTGGTGATCGGAGGATCAAGACCTTCTATATGCCATTCTGTAAAAGTAATCGGAGTCGTTGAGCTACTTAAATTAATAAAACTAGTCGTTGCAATATCATCACACATAATGGTATCTGAAGCAATAAAGTTTAGATTTAAGTCTTCAACAAAAATGGTATCAGGAGATTCATAAGCCACTTTACAACCTGACTCATCAATTAAAATAAGTTTAGGAACATAGGTACCCACTTCAGTGTAAATATAATTCGCAGTATCTGCTTGTATATTCAACGTACTATCCAAATCACCATTTCCAAAATCCCATATAAAATCATAAAATTTGTCTGATACACCTTCAAATTCAACTTGCAAAGGGACACAACTGGTATCTATGGTAAATTCAAATTCTCCGATAGGCCCATTCAATAAAATAAAGTCTTCAATAAAAGCCGTATCCCTACAATTCTCTGTCGCAATGGCAATCAGACTTACGTCAAAACTACCCGGTAAGGTATAAACATGAGGCGGATGTTCTAAATTAGAAGGCCCTGAGTTGTCTCCAAAATCCCATTCATAGGAAGCGGCATTAGTTGATTGATTTTCAAATTGAACAATTAGTTCTGGACAATCCGCAAAAGAAGAATCTACTGTAAAATTGGCTATCGGATTCGCTATTTGGATGTAATCAATTTTACAAATCGTACTATCACAGGCATACGGATCTGTGATCGTCAAACAAACCGTATAACTTCCTTGAGCTGCATAGTTATGAATAGGAGCAACTTCCGTTGAAGTTGTATTGTCTCCAAAATCCCAAAGGTAACTGAGGTTAGTCCCTTGCGACAAATCAATAAATTGAATCACATCAGCGGTACAACTAATCGTATCTGCACTAAAGTCAGCAATAGGTAAAGTGACTTCAACTGCTTCCATTTCTAAAATATTACCAACACAACCGTCCTCGTTCATTACCCTTAGACTAACCGGAAAAAGACCAACTGTGTCAAAAGTATAGACAAAGCTTGAATCCGTTGTGGTAAAAAGTGTGTCACCAATGATCCATTCCCATGCGACGACATTTCCAAAGAGACTAGTAGAATTATCTGAAAAAGCAACAGAAAGAGGAAAACAGCCTCCCATCGGAACTGGTATAAAACTAGCCTCCAACCCATTCACATTTATAGCATCTGTATAATCAAGTGTATCTTGACAATCATGAATATCAGTGATGATCAATCGAATGTCATCATAAATTCCGGGCTCTTCAAAAACAATGGTCGGTGTAGCGGCGGTCGTGTCAGAAACTATTCCACCATTGACAATCCATTGATAAGAAGCAGCAAAAACGGACAAATCTTCAACAGTGACTGTCAATGGTGCACATCCTGTTATAGGTGATAATTGAAAATCAGCAATTGGGTCGGTTACACAAAGTTGTAAAGTATCATAATCAATGCATCCTGATTCAAAATTAAAAGCAGTATGCGCTACAAAATAACAACCAGTATCAGGATAGGTATGAGCTGGAATAAATACAGAAGAAGTATCGTTTGTATTTCCTTCTACATCAAATTCCCAAAAAACAGAATCTGCACCAATAGACAAATTTTGAAAATCTACCGTGAAAGGATCCACACAATCTAGTACAAAGTTTGGTTTTCCAATTGGTGAGTTGACATGAATATAATCTTCAAAAGTGGTATCATTTCCACAACCATGATTAAAAAGTAATAAAGTCACATCAAAAAAACCAGTATCCAAATATTGATGTGAAGGATTTTGAACATCTTCCACCACACTCCCATCCCCAAAATCCCAAATCCAAAAATCACCAAAAGAACTAGACAAATCTGTAAAAGCAACTGGACTATTGACACAAGTTTCCAATGGCGTTGCAGTAAAATTCAAATCTGGTTCTATGCCTACTCCTAATGCGTTTATAAATGTAGCCGTGCTAGAACAACCAAAGGAATTCATCACCGTCAAAGTCACATGATAAAATCCAGTATCGACTAAAGTAAACATTGGGTTTTCTTGACTTGAACTAAAAATGTCTGTATTATCTTCAAATACAACTTCCCAATTCCAACTCTCTACATTTCCAACAGTATTTGAACTTTCATCCAACACAACTTCTAATGGCGTACAGCCCCAAAGAACTTCAAAAGCTAAAGCAGCTTGGGTTTCTACCACTCGGATTGTATCGACCACGATGGAAGAAGTACAACCATTTTGATTTTCCACAGTCAATGTAACAGGGTATTTACCAAAACCAACATAAGTATGACTTGGACTAAAACTAGTAGAAGTATTGCCATCGCCAAAATCCCAAAAATAACTAACACCATTCATCGAAAGATTAGTAAAATTGACACTATGTGGAAAGCTACATGCTTCTGGTTCATCAGTAAAATAATCAGCGGTTGGTAGATCAAAAACAGGAATGCATTCTGATGCAAAAAGGGTGGTTGGACAACCTGAAATATATCGAGTCAAGCTAGGGGTGTAACAACCTACGTTTGAAAAAGTATGGCTAGGATT
>CAYTVR010000080.1:0-28176 GCA_964441245.1 uncultured Saprospiraceae bacterium
TGCAGTGACGATCACAGATGCAAATAACTGCTCTACAGTGATTGATAATTTAATCATTACTTCTGATTGTGATCCATGTGTTGATCCTGTGATTACTAATGTAGTCACCATTGAAGCAGAGTGTGGTGAAGCTAGCGGTGCTGCTACCATAGAAGTAGAAGGTAATGTAGGTGACTACAATTTCAAATGGTCGCCAAACGTAAGTACTTCTAATACCGCTACGGATTTATTAGCTGCAACTTATAACGTAACAGTTTGTGATGCGAATAATCCTACTTGTTTCACGGAAGTGACCTTAGTGATTGGAAATGTAGATGGGCCAGCTGCGACCGTTCTTTCTACAACCGATGCTAACTGTGGTATGTCTGATGGAAGCGCAAGTTTATCACCAGCAAGCTATACTTACACTTGGACTGGAAATATTACAGGTGATACTCGTAATGATCTTGCTCCAGGTACTTATGAAGTAACGGTAACTGAAGCAGGAAATGCATGTAGTGATATCATCTCTGTAGAAATTGGAGAAACGAGTGATTTAATCGCCACTGCAATCATTCTGAATGAGCCAACTTGTGGTGATGCTAATGGTAGTGTAGCGTTAGATGTTAGAGGAGGAAGTGGAAACTATACTTATAGCTGGGGACCTGATTCTATCCGAACTGATTTAATAGCAGATTACTATAATGTAACGGTTACAGATTCGAACGGATGTTCTACGGAAGTAGAATTCGGATTATTGGATAATGTTGCACATGCTACAGTTGATGTTCTCGGACCAACTGCGGTGAACTGTTATGGTGATATGGATGCAACGGTGAATTTCGATGTGAATTATGAATCAGGTTTTGTTCAACCTGCAACGATAGAAATTGTAAGCGCAGATAATGTTAGTGTACCAGTAATCAACGGCAACTTAGGTGCAGGTAATTACTGCGTCAAAATAAAAGATGCGAATGGTTGTGTGGCAGGCGAAGCTTGCTTTACCGTAACAGAGCCTGAGGCTATTGATGTAAATGTAATCACCACTAATCGTACTTGTGATACAGACGGAACCATTACACTTGAAGTGAGTGGAGGAACTGGAGCATATGAATTTGATTGGGAAGATATTCTTGGAGACAAAGATGATCAAAATAGAACGGGGCTTTCAGGAGGTATTTACACCGTAAGCATTACAGATGTGAATGGATGTAGTGTAGTGGTGACAGATATCGTTGTGGTGGATGGTTGTCCTCCTTGTGATGATCCAGTGATCAATAACATTATTGTTACAGATGCTAATTGTGAAGAAGCAAATGGTTCGATCACAATCGAAATGACTACTGGTGATTATGTCTTTGAATGGGATCCAATTGCTCCTAATACCAATGTGTTAGACAACTTGGCTGCGGGTACTTATACCGTAACGATCAGCCCGTCTGATGATGGTAGTTGTGCTATTGTTGAAAATATTGTAGTTGGAAATATTGATGGGCCGACGGCAATTGTAGAATCTATTACTCCAGCCATTTGTGATGGAATATTAGGAACAGCAACTTTATCTCCTGATACTTATGACTATGCATGGAGTGATAGTGGAACAGGTGCAGTAAGAACAGACTTAGTCCCTGATGATTATCAAATTAC
Source organism: uncultured Saprospiraceae bacterium (assembly GCA_964441245.1). Taxonomy (GTDB): domain Bacteria; phylum Bacteroidota; class Bacteroidia; order Chitinophagales; family Saprospiraceae; genus JALZUU01. The sequence goes on from CAYTVR010000080.1 coordinate 1,627, forward strand.
GGTAACAGACGGTGCTTCAAATTGTGTAGATATCTTGAGCTTAACGATTGAAGAAGAAAATCAATTGATGGCCGAGGTTATAATAAATGTTGAACCAAGTTGTGATGATGCCAATGGTTCAGTTACGATTAATGTAACGGGAGGAAGTGGTGATTACAACTATGGATGGGGTATTCCTTCTAATACAAGAGATGATTTAGAAGCAGGTACATACAACCCTACTATTGTTGATAATGTTTCTGGTTGCACGACTGACTTGACCTTTACACTAATTAATAATGTAGCTGGAGCAACAATCACAATGAATCCAATAGTCATGTTGGATTGTGCTGGTGATGAGAATGGTCAAGTTCAATATGATATAACCTATGAATCAGGTTTTGCAAATCCACCTAGTGTAATCATTGTAGATGCATGGGGTGATCCAGTTGCGAATGGTAGTTTAGAACCAGGCGATTACTGTCTGACGGTATTAGACTCAATTGGTTGTTTGGCTGGAGAATCTTGCTTTGAAGTAGTAGAGCCAGATCCAATAGTTGTGAATGTGACACCAACAAATGAAACATGTGATGATGGTGGAACGATTGTTCTTTCTGTCACTGGTGGAACAGGCGAATATACTTATGACTGGGAAGATGTTGTAGGAGATAAAAATAATCCTAATCGAACGAATCTACCAGCAGGTGAATATACTGTTACAGTTTATGATGCCAATGATTGTTCTACTATTGTTGATGATATTGTCATCGGTGATGATTGTAATCCTTGTGAAGATCCTGTAGTAGAAGGTGTCGTTACGATCGAAGCAGAATGTGGTGAAGCCAATGGTCAAGCGACGATTAATTTAAATGATGATCCATCTAATTATACTTACGTTTGGAATCCAAATGTACTGAACACAGGAAATGCGGCAACTAATTTAGGATCAGGTCAATACTGTGTAACGATCACCAATAATACAGATGCAAATTGTTCGACAGAAACTTGCTTCATTATCGGAAATACAACTGGACCAATTGCAACAATAGAGACAACAACTCCAGCATCTTGTGGAAATGATGATGGTACTGCAAGCTTGTCACCAGCTACATTAGATTATTTATGGATGGATGATAATATTACTGGTGCAGTCAGAACAGATTTAGCTCCAGGAGTATATGAGGTAATGGTTGCTGAAAGTGGAAATACTTGTATCAATGTAATTGAAGTAGAAATTGGTCAAGTGAATAATTTGATTGCAGCTGAAAGTATTGTCACGCAACCAACTTGTAATCAAGCCAATGGATTAGTTGATATCGCAGTGACAGGAGGAACGGGTATTGATAATTATACTTATAGTTGGAATGGAGATGTTTCTGGTCTTCCTTCAAGAAATAACTTGGATGCAGGATCTTATGACATTGTTGTAACCGATACGGTTAGTGGTTGTAGTACAGAGTTGAATTTCTTCCTTACGGAAAATGTGACAGCTGCTACAGTTACTGCAGATTCAGTTTATCTGACTTGTACAGGGGCATCGGATGGAATGGTCGTATATGGAATTGAGTATGAACCTGGATTCGCTCAACCAGCTAACATAACTATTTTAGATAATGATGAAGAAGTAATCAATGGTACTTTATCAGTAGGAACTTATTGTGTAGTGGTGACCGATGCTAATGGCTGTGCTGCAGGACAAGATTGCTTTGAAGTAGTAGAACCTACACCACTAGATGTGAATTTAGTGTCGAATAATAAAACATGTGATGTCGATGGAAGTATAGTCCTTGAAGTGACTGGAGGAAATGGAAATTATAATTTCCTTTGGAGTGATATGACGACAACGAAAGATAGAAATGATCTAAGCGCAGGAATCTATGAAGTAACGATTAGTGATGCATTGGGTTGTAGCACGGTAATCAATAGTATTTCAATTACGGATGATTGTGAGCCATGTACTGATCCGATTATAGCCTATGTGAGTACTTCGGCAGCAACATGCGAAATGTCAGATGGTGTGATTGCGATCACAATGACTGCTGGTGATTATACTTTTGCTTGGCCTTCAGGTGTCAATGCTGTTGATCATATAGCGACGGATTTATCATCTGGAACTTATGTAGTGACCATCAGTAATGCCAACGATGCTAGTTGCTTTATAATAGAAACAATTACCATCGATCATATAGAAGGACCGGATGCTTCGATTGTTTCGACCACTGCTGCGAATTGTTTATACAATGATGGTAGCGCTACTTTAGAACCAGCGGGTTATGATTATATTTGGAGTGATGGTGGTTTTGGCGAAAGCCGAAATGATCTACCAACGGGAACTTATCAAGTAACGGTCAGTGATAGTGGAACGAATTGTATCGATATCTTAACCGTAGAAATTGATCAAACAAATCCATTAATTGCAACTAGTGTTATCAATAGTGAAGCGACTTGTGGAAATGCCAATGGTTCCGTTACCATCAACGTAACAGGTGGATCTGGAAACTATGCTTACAACGGTTGGGGAACTACTGGAGATACGAAAACAGATTTAACTGCTGGAACCTATACGGTAATAATTACTGATCTAACATCAGGTTGTACCACTTCAGTTACCTTTACGTTGACGGATAATGTCTCTGATGCAACGGTGAGTGTCGATCCTATTTTGGCATTGACTTGTTATGGCGATGACAGTGGTTCTGTATTATATAATGTAAGTTATGAAGCAGGTTTTGTCAATCCAGCTCAGATTCAATTTGTTGATGGCGATGGCGATGAAGTATCGAATGGCAGTTTGACCGCAGGTAACTATTGCATCATTGTAAAAGATGGAAATTCTTGTATTGCCGGTGAGGCTTGCTTTGAGGTCACTCAACCTGAGTTGTTGGATATTGATGTAAATATTGTTGACGAAACTTGTGAAATCAAAGGAAGTATCATACTTGATATTGATGGTGGTACAGTGAATTATAATTATAACTGGTCGCCAAGTGTAAGTAATTCAAATGTCGCTAACGATTTGGAAGCTGGAATTTATTTAGTAACCATTAGCGATGCCAACAACTGTAATGTTGCAGTAGAGACCGTAATTCTCAACAAGAACTGTGGTAACACCGTTTGTAACCCACCAGCTGTTGCCAATATTGTAACGACAGAAGCAACTTGTGGTGACAGCAACGGTGAAGTCATCATAGAAGTAGCAGGTAATACGGCTGATTATATTTTCACTTGGCCAAATACGGCGACCAATGTGAATGACAATGTTGCATCTGATTTAGCTGCTGGATCTTATACAGTGACTATAACCAATGTAGATGACGGAGATTGTAGCACAATGGTGGTCATCAAAGTTGGAAATACAGATGGACCAGATGCAACGATTACTTCTACTAATCCAGCATCATGTTCTGCAGCAAATGGTATTGTTTCACTTGCTCCAGATACCTTGACCTATACTTGGATTGACAATGTACAAGGAGCAACTCGTTCCAACTTAGCAGCAGGTACTTATCAAGTAACGGTGACTGAGCCAGGTAATATTTGTTTCAATATTGTTACCGTAGAAATAGAAGAAGCCAATAACTTAACGGCGACAGTAGCGATTTTGGGTCAACCAAATTGTAACCAATCCAATGGTAGTGCGACGATCAATGTCAGTAATGGCTCTGGAAATTATTCTTATGGCAATTGGGGCAGTGATGCAACTCAAAGTAACCTTTCAGCAGGTATTTATGAAGTAACGGTTACGGATCTTGATTTTGGTTGTGAAACGATCCTAAGCTTTAACTTAATGGATAATGTACCAGTTGCCGACATTACGATTACAACACCAGTTACCATAAACTGTGCAGGAGCATCTGATGGAATGGTTGATTATAATATTAATTACTCGAATGGATTTGCACAACCTGCTGTGATTGAAATTCAAGACGCAGATGGAACGGTTTATCCTAACGGAACTTTATCCGCAGGAAACTACTGTATCGTAGTGTTAGATGCCAATGGATGTGATGCAGGTGGTGATTGTTTTGAAATCATCCAACCAGATATGTTAATGTTGGACTTCTCAGTGATCAATCAAACTTGTGATGAATTAGGTGCGATTGAAATAGGTGTAGCTGGTGGAACACCAGGATATACTTTCGACTGGGCAGATTTAACTGGTGCAAATGATCCGCAAAATAGAACTGATTTATCATCAGGAAATTATGATCTGACGATGACCGATGCAAATGGTTGTTCTATCGTGAGAAATATTATTGTACTCGGTAATGATTGTATCGAGCCTTGTGAAGATCCAATATTAGAAGATATGATTGTCATCGAATCTTCTTGTAATTCAAATACGGGTTCTGTTAGTATTCAGATTGCAGGAGATACTGGACAATTTAATTATACCTGGACGGACAGTGTGAGTTTCTCAAATACCGCTACTAATTTGCCAGCAGGTACTTATGAAATTACCATTGTTGATCCAACTACTCCGACATGTGTATTGATCACGACTGCGGTAGTTGAAAATGCAGATGGACCAATGGCAACAGTAGATGTCACGAATGCAGATTGTACAGATAATAATGGTACGGCCATCTTAAGTCCTTCAACTTATGTTTATGAATGGGAGGGTAATATTTTTGGCGAAAGCCGTAACGACCTAATTGCAGATACTTATTCTGTAACGGTGACGGATACGGTAACCAATTGTATCAATGTCTTAGAAGTTGTGATCGGATCAAATAATCCATTAGAAGCTACTGCGGTAGTCAATGCCGAACCAACATGTGGAATGGCCAATGGATCTGTTACGATCGCGGTTATTGGTGGTAGTGGAAATTATAATTACAGTTGGGGCGCAGGAGCAACAAGAGATGATCTAGAATCTGGAACTTATACCGTAACGATTACAGATCTTGATTCTGGTTGTACCACAACAGTGACCTTTACATTGACTGATGATGTACCAGAAGCGACCGTAAATGTTGATCCACAATTATTGTTGGATTGTAGCGGGGATGTAGATGGTACGGTTCAATATACAGTTGATTATGCTACTGGATTTGCACAACCGGCTACAGAAGCGATCTTTGATGCTAACGGAATACCAGTTGTCAATGGAGAATTGGGGCCAGGTACTTATTGTATCGTGATTTGGGATGCGAATGCTTGTTTGGCAGGAGAGGAGTGCTTTGAGGTGATCGAGCCATTACCATTGAATATAGATTTAAGTATTGGGCAAGCAGGTTGTACTGATGATGGAACAATTGAAGTAACAGTTACTGGTGGAACGGGTGCATACGACTTCGCATGGTCAGATTTGACAACAACTAGCAATGATCCACAAAATAGAAATGACTTAGCCGCAGGTACTTATAGCTTGACAGTAAGTGATGTAAATGGTTGTTCTGCTGTAGTAGAAAATCTATTGATCACGTCAACTTGTATTGGACCAGATACGGTTTATGTATCGACTCCATACGAAACACCAACAAGTTCTGTTTGTATAGATACGACGGAATTGCCAGGGAACTATATGAGTATTGATTTCTGTGGGGAGCCAATCAATGGAACGACCCTTATTGATACCAATACCTTGTGTGTGGTTTATACGCCTGATACAGGATTTGTGGGAATGGATACGACTTGTGTGATTGTTTGTGATGATCTGAATAACTGTGATACTACACTAGTGATTGTGACGATCGAACCAGTGATTTGTGGTGATCTATTTGCAGGACTTACAGACACTTTAAGTTTAGTAACCAATGATTGTGAAGACGGTGCAGAATTGTGTATCGAAATTCCATTGGCTGAATTTAGCAACTATATCTTGCGAGATAATCAAGAGATCTATAGTGGTTACACTTGGGGTTGTGATTATGATAGTTTGGTAATGTACTCTTCCTTTACGTTCCCAAGTCAAGGACAAATGGGACCATATACTTTAGAAAATTGGAGTATTAATGGACAGACTTATTCTACGACCTTTATGAATACTAGCGATTTGGTTGACTCAATGAATATTTGGGATACGAATAGTAATTGGACATTTGATGCGACGGCATTCTTAATTGCTGGAGGAAATCCTGCGAATAACTATGGTAGCTTAAGTATCCGACAAGCCGTAACGAATGCCTTTACGGTAATCGACTTGAATACGAATTTGGTACCCAACAGTACATCGATTAAATTGGCAGTTGGTTTCCACGAATTGATTTTCGAACATACTATTACTGGATGTCAGGATACGCTACTGGCAAGTGTACTTTGTATTACACCGGATATTATTACGGATACTATTTTTGTCAGTCAAACCGACACCATCTGTATAGAATCAGATGAATTGCCAGGAAACATTATCAGTGTGACCAACGCATGTGAAGATTCTTCTGGAGAATTTGTGGTCTTTGACATCGATGAGAATGATGCCTGTGTTACTTGTGATGGATTTGAAGTAGGAGTAGATAGCGCATGCGTTGTACTTTGTGATGATCTAGGATATTGTGATACGACTTATATTTTCGTTACCGTAATAGAAGAAGCGTTGCCAGCGATTTTACCAGATGCCGTATCTGATTTTGATACGACTACCATGAATCAAAGTGTAGACATTATACAGTTGGTCAATGATACGATCAATGGACTTTTAGATACACTATATATCGTTAATCAACCAATCCATGGATCAGTATCGATCAATGCAGATGGAACGTTCAAATATACACCAGTACAAGATTACTGTAACGATGGATTCCCGGATGTCTTTACATATGGCATGTGTAATACCTTCGGATGTGATACTGCTGAAGTATCAGTGATTATTGCTTGTGATGAATTGACTATTTATACTGGATTCTCTCCAAATGGTGATGGTGTGAACGACTTCTTTAAAATCCAAGGTATTGAAGCATTCCCTAATAGTAAGTTATTAATTTTCAATCGTTGGGGTAATGAAGTTTACAACAAAGAAGGTTACTTGAATGACTGGGATGGAATGTGGAATAATAAACATTTACCGGATGGTACTTATTTCTATGTGCTAGAAGATGGAGAAGGTAAATCTTACTCCGGATATGTACAGATTCATCGATAGTAGATCATGATTTGAATAAAGAATTTTTTAGGCTATAATGATAGAATAATTATTGGGTAAATCGCCCTTGCTTTCTTTGGAAAGTGAGGGCGATTTTTTTGATTGGGAATTTGTAATTTTAGTATTGAATTTTTTTTGGATGAACCAAACTATGATGCAAGATGTTCCATGTGAAAATAAAAATGTTTGTGCAAAATAGAACACGGATTTAGCTGATCATGCAGATTGCGCTGATCTTCCTGCGATCAAGATATGCGATATTGGGCAATCTGTGTGATCAGCGAAATCCGCCAAATCAGTGTTCTATTAAAAATGCCAGCATTTATAAAAATAAAAGAAGAATATTTTCTTACTTCATCAAAAAAATATAAAAACCTATTTGATTTTCAAATAAAACAAAGACATGAATAACAACACCGAAAAAGAAAGAGCCTACTGGTCCAAAAGATATGAAGAAGAAAGAACGGGATGGGATTTGGGATCGCCTTCGCTTCCGCTAAAAAGTTATATTGATCAACTGGAAGATAAAAATTTGAAAATACTAATCCCTGGAGCAGGGAATGCTTATGAGGCAGAATATTTATTTAGAGAAGGATTTAAAAATGTTTATGTCATGGATATTTCAGCAATTCCATTGAACGCTTTTAGAAAACGTATTCCTGAATTTCCAGCAGAGCAATTGATAAAAGAAAATTTCTTTGAACATGAGGGCAGCTATGATTTAATATTTGAGCAAACCTTTTTTTGTTCCTTTCTACCACTTCCAGAAACAAGAACAAAGTATGGAATAAAAATGAATGACCTTTTGAATAATGGAGGCAAATTAGTCGGCCTATGGTTTGATCTACCATTGATAAAGGATACCGAAAAACGACCTTTTGGCGGTACACGCGAAGAATATTTGACTTATTTATCTCCTTACTTCGAGACTCAAGTTTTTGAAAGATGCCATAATTCGATAGAGCCAAGAGCAGGAAATGAGTTGTTTGGAATTTTTCGAAAGAAGGAAATATAAAATAGGTTTGCTGAAAGTAAAGGCTTGAAAAAATCGATAAAACACGTTAAAACATCATAAAACAATAAAAAACAGTAATAAAATTAGCTTTTCTATCAATTCTGTATTATTTTTGGGATGAGACCACAAATAATTAAAACCTCATTCTACCATAAAAAACAGATTATGAATGGATTGCCACTGAAAGAAGCTTTTGAAGTATTAACCGATCGAGACAAACATTTAGCAGAAATTAGTGAAGAGAAGTATTCAGACAATATCATTATTGCTCAAGCCATGCTCATGTGCGCCTTTACCTTTTTTTATGGGGTGATCATGGGGAGTTACAATAGTGTTCCTCAAGCATTAGTCACAGGAATTAAATTGTGGCTACTCTTTTTTACCACCTTAATTATTTGTTTTCCCTCCTTTTATATTGTCCAACTCGTTTTGGGATCGAAAATTAAAATGAAACAATTAGCGGTTTTATTACTGAGTGGGTTTGTAATGACGACTACGATTATGTTAGCTTTTGCACCAATTGTTTTGTTCTTTCAATTGTCGGGAGATAATTATAGTTTTTTAAAATTACTTCATGTATTTGTGTTTTTGTTTTCTGGATTTTTCGGAATGAGAGTCGTCTTGGAAACGTTGAAAGGCACTTTCGAAGCCAATGGTATTTATCCCAAAATAGGATTGTCTGTTTTTCGAATTTGGGTACTCATATTTGCATTTGTGGGAGCTCAATTGGCTTGGAACTTACGACCTTTTTTAGGAGATAAAGAAATGCCATTTGAATTGTTTAGATCAGGAACACAAGGTAATTTGTACTCCACCGTGTTTAAAGCTTTTGGAAATATGGCTGGCGAAAATAATTCAGAAAACAAATATAAAAAGCGACAAAAAATCCAGGGTGAAAACCAAAATAGAGATTTAGAGAAAAATAAGGAAGAACGTCAAGAGGAAAAAGGATTTAGAACACGAGATGAGGATAAAGAGAATAATATAAAGTAGTTTTATAGCTACAAAATAAATTTAGGCATGCTAGATGATATTATGACAATTGAAGAGGTGGCAAAATACCTTAAAATGAAACCTCAAACAATCTATACTTGGGCGCAAAAAGGTAAGATCCCCGCAGCTAAAATTGGCAAAGAATGGCGCTTTAAAAAAGGAATGATTGATGCTTGGTTCAACGATCATATTGATGAGAAATTCCGCCCATTACTAGATGCAATGGAGAAGAAAAAAAAGGAAGAATAAAAAATATTTTACGTTCTAAAAAGATAAGTTATGAAGGTTTTAAAAATCGTTTTGATTTCAATAAGTAGTCTCTTTTTAGCTTTAGTTTTATTAAGTTTTGCTTATTATATTAGTCAGCCAAGTGCGCCAGAAACTATTATTAAAATGTCAAATCAGGAGTGGGATTTGGAAAAAGAATTTCCTGATTTAGATCAAAAAAATTGGACGAAAGAAAGCGATTTATTGGTATTCAAAAATCAATCCGTAGATAAAAGAAAAGTGACGCTTTATTCTAATTCAATTCCTAGCGAACACAAAAAGAAAGGATACCTCACCACATCCGTAAAAGTGCCTGGTGGATTTAAGTCGATTGCAGATGATTGTATTTTTGGATTTCAAATCGGTGAAAAAAATGCAGATGAAAGAGATCATATATTCATGGGCGTAAATGGAAAAGGCGAAGTAGTCGGATTAGATGGAACATTGAATCGATTACAAGAAGAAAAAATGAAAATTTACAAAAAAGGAATTTTAGCAGATAGCAAGGAGGTAACTTTAAAATTTCATTATTATAAAAATCCATATGGTTGGATTATCTTTTTTAATGCTGACAATGGAACTGAAGGGATCGCCACTCATATTAATTACATCCCATTTGAAAAATTAAATAATAAAAATAAAGAACTTTCTCTGGTTGTTTATAACCCAAGTCAGGAAGGGAAATTGTGGTTTAAAGAATGGAATATTCAAAATGATTGGACGCCGAATGATTAAGCTTATGGACTAACTTCGTTTTTACTTTACCCGATGATTTTCGTCTTTAGACGAAATCTACCTGTCCGTATGGATATGTACTTTTTTGATTCACCACATAGATACAGTTGAACACAATAGGCCCACTACCGAAAAGTTCATGGAGGAATTTGCTTTCGCAAATCGAAGGAAACTATGTGACCTCTGTGGTGAATTTTTTCCGTTTTTCCTTTTGATATGTTTAAAAATTGGAATCATCGGGTAGCGTACTTCGTTCTATTTTTATATGGTACAAATTGAAATATTATCCTACCTTTGCCTCTTAAAATTGTTTGTCAAACATTTAAACTAAATTTTAAGATGAGAGCTTTTAAATTATTTTTGATGGTATTGCCCTTCGTATTATTAACGAGTAGTTGCGGTAAAGATGATGTGATGGATCCTACTGACCCAGACCCGGATCCAGATCCAGTTACTTGTAAATTTCTTGGTGTAGATATTCGGGCAGACGAGTCGACTACTTTTGGCGTTTTTAGTGTAGAATACGATGAGAATGATCAAATCGTATCAGGAGGATTACAAACCTTTGATTTTACTTATGATAGTGATGGAAAATTGATTCAAGCACTTTTGGAGGGATCAAGTTTTAATCCTAGAGTTGATTTTGATTATACTTATAACGGAGATCAAATTGATGTGATTAAAAGTACTTGGGGAGAAGAGCCTAATCTAGAGGAACGTTATATTTATCAAGTGAATTATGGCACTGACGGTTTTGTAAGTAATGTGAATGTTTCTGGGACATTTTCTCCGAGTGAATTGTTTTATACCTTTGATGCCAATGGAAATCCTACTTCCTGGACGGATCCTGTGTTTGAAGATGTAACGACCTATGCTTTTGATACGAGCAAAAAAGGATTATTTGAAGATTTAGATCATACCTTGGCATTTGCTTATGGTATTGCTTTGGGCCAACCATTTTTTCATTTTAGAAATGCAGTTGCCGAGGAACGCTCAGGAGATTCAGATGAAATTTTTAGCGAAGCTACTTTCAATGATGCAGGATTTCAAACAACCGCCAAGAATCCGAATGTAGATGGGAAAGAATATATTTTTGAATATGAGTGCGAATAAATGATAGCGTATTTTATCAAATATACTTGCTCAGAAAAGGATTTGCGTACGCAAATCCTTTTTTTGTTGGAAACACAAGCCTAATTTATTTCACCTAAGTGATTTAAAATCAGCCGATTCAACCTTATCCGTTTCTATATTTGAAATATAATCTAGATTTATCTTAAAAAATTTGATGTAAAATAAATCATTATTCTTATCTTTGAAATAAGTAAAAAGGATAGAACGATAATCATTATCGATTCTATTGAAATCTAACCACAATCTTAGCAAGCAAAATATCACAGTTTTAACAAGTTTTCATTAAGCCATTTTGTTATGGTTTGATGTAAAAGTTGTTATTAGAGTATCTACCGTATCAGTCATTTGTTGATTGTTTACGGTCTATTCGATTCAGCAAATAAATGACTTTTGACTGCATTAATTTTTATAGATACTCAAGTTCTATTCCCAAAACCTGCATTTACGAACAACTGAATTTACATTCGTGTAACCTTAAATTATTATTCTCATGAAGAAAGTAATACTCATAACATTACTCAACATTCTGATGTTGGCTAACCTGAATGCTCAAGGATATTGTAACAACCAAAGTTTCCTTGAAGTCCTATCTGCTTCACTAGGTTCGCCTCTTAATGGCCCATACAAACCTTGTGAAGAGGTCTTGTTTTGTTACACGATTGTAGATTTCAATTCTGATGAATGCAATTGGCTGCATGGTATCGTACCGGATTACGGTGACTGTTGGGATGAAACTTCCTTCTCTCCAGTATTGGAAGGATTACCCAATCAGATTTTAAGTTTGCCTACCAATAACTCAGGAAATGGTGCTTGGGGTTGGTATAGTGATGGCGAAATAACTTATAATGATTTTGGTGGATCTTTGCCTCCAGGTGCAGAATTAGGACCTGGTTTTTTCTATCAAAATTATGTAGATGGTCCTGCCGGTGCTGATGCAGGCGAAACTTGGGGAGATGGTATTTCCTGCAATAGTCAGGGACTTATTTGGAGTTTCTGTTTTGGTTTGACAACCGAATGTGATCCTAACTGCGGAAATGCAGGAGAAATCAATTGTAGTTTATCGATCAAGTCTTATGCTGATGGAGAAACAGGAGCAAGAGAAATTCCAAGTTGTACCATTGATGCACCAAATACTTTTGATTTTAATGTCACTTGTTGTGAACAACCTACGCTGGATATTGATAATAGTTATGCTATTTGTTCAGGTGAATTATTTGAATTGAGTTTACCTTCGGATAATTCAAATATCAACTATAATTATTGGGTCAGTCAATCCAATAACGTAACAGGTATGAGTTCCGGAAGTGGTACAGAAATTAGCCAAACCTTGATCAACCAAACTTTAGATATCCAAACAGTAACTTATGTTATTACACCTACCAATACAGCCGGAGGTTGTGATGGTGAATCTGTTGTAGTCGATGTGACCATATATCCGAATCTTCAAGTGGATATACAAGGATCTCCTGTAGTTTGTGCGAATGCTTGTATTTATCTTTTTGCTACAGCAAATATACCTGGTGACTATACCTACGAATGGAACCAAGGAGTAGTCCTTCAAGATGAGGAATTTAGTTATTGTCAACCGATCTTTGGTGGGAGTGAGGAATTTCAAGTTACGATTACGGATAATACTACCGGATGTACCGCGATTTCAGCACCTTTTTATGTAGAAGAATTGTTACCAGTTTTCTTGGATCTTGGACTAGATGCAGAAATTCCTTGTGGTGAATCTTCGATTACAATTGCTCCAATGTATGATCTTTCAATTAATTTCCAAAATATTTTTTGGAATGGACCTAATGGATTTAGTTCTAACAATATAAACATAGACGTAATCGAACCTGGAATTTATATCCTTACTATTTTTGATGAAAATGGTTGTCCTTCATTTGATAATATTACTATTTCTGAAGCAACAGATTTGGAAGGAGTGAATGCTGGTGAAGATGTCAATCTTCCTTGTGGTGCTACGGGGATTGGATTGGACGCATCCAATTCATTAAGTGGAAGCAATTATATCCATCAATGGTCGACCAGTGATGGTCAAATTTTATTTGATGGAGAAACTCTTTTCCCTTTCGTAGAAGCAGGTACTTATACCTTAACAACGATTGATTTAAATACAGGGTGTAGTGGATCGGATGAAGTGACGGTATTCAATTCTCTTGCTGTCATTGCTAACGGTGAGACTATTCTTGATTGTAACAACCCAATTGCTACATTAGATGGATCTGGTTCTGCGGCCGCTACAGATATTATATATGAATGGACGACCAATGATGGAAATATAGTAGATGGTGAAAATACAAATACTGCTCAAGTAGATGCTGCTGGAACTTATATACTCGTGGTGACAGATACGTTGGAAGAATGTTCTTCAACTGCTCAAATTGAAGTAGAAGATGGAGCTTTTTTCCCTATTGCAGATGGAGGAGGGGATCAATATATTAATTGCTTGACAGACACACCGACACTAGATGCAAGTGGATCTTCACTAAGTGATAATATTACTTTAGAATGGACTGGCCCTGATGGTACAGGATATAATGAAGCAGTGATTATGGTATCGATGACTGGTGCTTATGTATTGACCCTGACGAATAATGATAGTGGATGTTCTGCTACGGATATTGTTATGGTAGAAGAAGATTTTACAACTCCTGCATTAAATATTGCTGGTTCGATTAATTTGAATTGTTTTAATGGTGCGACTGTAGATATTGGATCCAATGGTCCTACTGGTGCTGAGTTTGATTATGAATGGACTGGCCCACAAGGAGCTACGATTGATAATGCAAATACTGCAACAGCAACTGTTGATATGATTGGACTTTATACATTAGTCGTTACCAATACGAATAATGGATGTACGGCTTCTGATCAATGGGAAGTAGTGGATGATTTTTCTATAGCATTGACGACTACTGATGTTAATTGTGAAGAAGGGGATGGAATGGCTAGTATACAAACTACGGGTATTGCTGATCCTGTGTTTATTTGGAGTAATGGTGCATCATCAACATCATCTACTATTGAAGATTTAGAACCAGGTAATTATAACGTGGTGATTGCTACTGCAAATGGTACTTGTACGGATTTACAAGAATTTGAAATTGAAGCAGACTTAAGTTGTAAAGTATATATCGGAGGTCATGTTTATGCAGATTTTATTGTTCAAAATTGTGAATTAGATGAAGATGAACTAGGTTTGGAAGGGATTACGGTAACCCTTCAGCCAGAAAATATTTCTGTGGAGACAGATGCGAATGGTTATTATGAATTTGAAGCCAATACAGGTGATTACACCATTGAAGTAGGGGAGCAAGACCCTTATATTTTACAATGTCCAATTGATGGAGTCATTCCTGTTAGCTTGCCTGACACCAGTGATGTTTCTTTTGGAAATGATTTTTTCTTCCAAGTTATTACAGACTTTGATTTAATTATTTCTGCAAGATCTAATCCTGCTATTGCCGGAGAATCTCAACTTTATCGGTTGAATTACTGTAACTTTGGTACGCAACAGATCAATGGTATTTTGAAATTTACACATGATCCTCTATTGACTTTTGATCCAGTAGCGACTGGAGCAGATAGTTATGATCCTGAAACGAGAACTGCTAGTTGGAATTTTACTAATTTACCTTTTCTTGGTTGTAATGCGGTCAACTTTAATATGGATATTCCACTAGATATTCCTGATGGAACAATCTTGGTGAGTCAGGCAGTCATCACACCGATTGTTGGAGATATCAACGCAGGTAATAATTCTAAAACTTGGAATAAAACGGTCACAGGTGCTAGTTCTATTGGTTTTGACCAAAGTAATATGTCAGTTATCGAAATGCCAGCTATTGCGAATGATCCATCTGAATTACC
Source organism: uncultured Saprospiraceae bacterium (assembly GCA_964441245.1). Taxonomy (GTDB): domain Bacteria; phylum Bacteroidota; class Bacteroidia; order Chitinophagales; family Saprospiraceae; genus JALZUU01. The sequence goes on from CAYTVR010000080.1 coordinate 16,719, forward strand.
GAGTACCATAGAATTGTTAGACAATCAACCCAATCCATTTAGAGGAGAAACTTTAATTCGATTTAAGCTACCAGCATCTGTACCTGCAACAATCAGTGTTTATGATTTAACAGGAAAAGTATTGAAGACTTACACTGTTGACTTCTCAAAAGGTTATAATGAATGGCTGATTAAAGAGGCTGATTTATCTGGTCAAGGTATGTTGATTTATAAAGTAGAAACGGCTAATGAATCGGTGATTGGAAAGATGATGAAGTTGTAAAGGCGAGGCGCAAAAGAGGAAGAGAATTTATCAGTCAAGAGGCTCCACGAATATACGAATCGTGGGGCCTCCTGATTTTTAGCTTTATTGTTTTCAAATAAAAAAAAGCAAACTCTATCGAGATAGAATCTGCTTTTCAAAACCTATTTTAAAATCAAAGTTTAATTAAATACAGTGTTGTTTACCAGCTGATGTCATCTTCTGTTACATCCTCTGTTTCAGTTTGTACTTGATCCGTAACGTCTTCCACTACATTTTCTGTTTCTGTAGTAGTTGTTTCAGTGTTTTCTACTGCGGGTGTTTCAGTGCTAGTAGAATTTTCACCAAATCCTTCTTCAGCTCTACGAGCTTCCCATTCTTCATTACGACGAGTATACTCATCATAATCGTAATCAGGCATCAGTTCTGTTTTTACATGATCTACTGCCTCGTTTAAACCAGCAATAAATCGATTGAAATCTTCCTTATAAAGGAAAATTTTGTGTCTTTCGTAACCGTCTCCGTTGAACCGTCGGGTGCTTTCAGTAAGGGTAAGATAATAATCTTCTCCTTTGGTTTGGCGTACATCAAAGAAGTAAGTTCTTCTTTTTCCCGCACGTACTTTCTTAGAAAATACGCTCTCAAATCTCCTTTGGTTGTTCTCGTTATCCACTTGTTAATGTTTTGATGAACAATAAATTATAATGTTAACACTCTACAAATGTAAATATTTGTTTAAAAAATCAAAAGAATAATCAATTAAAATTTGCTAAAGTGAAAATCCGCAAAATGCCTTTATAGGTCTTGTTTTTTTCCTAAAATGAAAACTTTCCCCTGAAATAACATGAATTTCAAGCCTTTAATTAGCAATAATTTTTATTTAAAAAGATAAGATATTTAAAAAAAAGAAAAACAGATTTACCAAGAATATGGATAAATGAAAGATGTAATGTTATCTATTATGCAGAATAGTAGAATGAAAATGGTCCAGAAGCTTAATTTTTAGAAGTGAAAAGACCAGGATAATATTATTTTAGAATACCACCAAATCAAGGATTAAGGTAATTCTTCTTTCTCTTCCATTTGTTGTTTTTCAAACAACTGAAGATAATAACCTTCTTCTTTTATAAGTTCCTCATGAGTTCCAGATTGAACAATCGTTCCTTCGTCTAATACAATGATTTGATCAAATTGTAAAAGAGCATAAATTCGGTGAGTAATGATGATACTTGTTTGGTTCTGCAAGGTGTTATTTAAATAACCAAGGATTTGTTGTTCTGTATTGGTATCTACTGCTGAAAGACAATCGTCGAGCAAAATAATATCTGGTTTTTTGATCAGTGCTCTGGCAATAGAGACCCTTTGTTTTTGTCCACCAGACAAAGTAACTCCTCGTTCGCCCACCATGGTTTCAAATTTTTCAGGCAAACTGTCAATATCATCATATACTGCTGCATATTTCGTAAACTCGTGTACTTCTGCGATTGTCGCATCTTGTTTCCCAAAAGATACATTACCAGCAATCGTATCTGAAAATAAAAAGACATCTTGTGGTACATATCCCATTCGCTCTCTGAGATTGCTTAAATCTAATGCTTGAATATTTATTCCATCCAACAATATTTCACCTTCATTTACATCATACATTCGAACCAACAAATCAGCGATAGTTGTTTTGCCAGATCCTGTTTTACCAATCAATGCTAATCGTTCTCCTGGGTTTAAAACAAAAGACACATTTTTTAAAGCAGTGATTCCCGAATCGGGATAAGTGAAGGTGACATTTTTAAATTCAATTTGTCCTTTCAAATTAATTTTTTGATCGACAGGATTGGTAATCGCTGGTTTAGTTTGTAAAAACTCATTGATCCTTTTTTGCGAAGCAGAAGCTTGCTGGATAATAGAGGCAATCCAACCAATGGCTGTCACGGGCCAAGTAAGCATATTTACATAAATGACAAATTCGGCAATATTACCAGGAGTGATTTGTCCCTTAACCACTTGTATGCCACCGATATACACCGTAAGAATGGTACTCGCTCCAATCAATATTAGCATCAAGGGAAAGAATAAGGCATTGACTTTGGCCAAGTCCATCGTTTTGTCTTTATACACATCACTTTGTTGTCCAAAAAAACGAGCCATAGGTTTTTCTTGAACGTAAGATTTGACGACTCTAATTCCTGAATAGGCTTCCTGAGCAGTACTGTTGAGTGTAGCCAATTGTTTTTGAATCAATTCACTTTTTTTATTGATCAAGTTACTGACATAATAAATAGAGATGGAAAGAAAGGGAAGAGGTAGCAAACAATAGAAAGTCAACTCTTTACTAACACTTAACATGGAGGCAATGACCAATATAAATAAAGAGACCAAATTGATTCCGTAAAGCACGGCAGGTCCAAGATACATTCTTACTTTGGTAACGTCCTCGGTGATTCGGGCCATTAGATCACCTGTATTGTTTTTTTTATAAAAAGCTAAATGTAAGTCTTGATAATGTTGATAGAGTTCCTTTCGAATATCGTATTCAATCAAACGAGACATGACGATAATGGTCTGCCGCATAAAATACATAAAAACGCCCATGAGTAAGGCCAGTAGAACCACCAAAGCACCAAAGAGCATCAGTGTTTTCCCTAAGATCATAAAAAAGGCCTTTTGTGTTTCAAAGCCATTATTAAGATGATACAAGTGAATGTTTTCGACCACCAAATCCAAAGCATGTCGAATCATCTGTGGCTGTAGTACTCGAAAGTAATTACTCACAGATACGAAAATGATACCTAGAAGAAAACGCCAACGATATTTATAAAAATATTTATTAAGAACAGCTAATTGCTTCACTATTTACCGGTGTTATATTTTAGATTTCGATCGAGAATGGACATAACAAGCTTTGCCAAGCGAGTTTTCATATTTATAACCATTTAAGTGGTTTATTGTTGCAATTGTAAAAGTACCAATTTCACATGGTAAATAAAACCAGTAGATAACAATTCTTAGAATACAAATTTTTGTTGTAACCTTTGTTGCTGAAATTTCGATAAAACATAAAAAGCAAGTATCTTTAATTGACCATTTACAAGTTTAATTCAATTTTCGAGTCGTTTCCTGCGACTTCCTTCATGCTAACCAAATAATTATGAACCGTATAGTGACGCTTGATGAATTTATTATTCGTCGACAAAAAGATTTCAATTATGCTTCGGGTGAACTGACTGGTTTGCTAAGAGACATTGGAGTAGCGGCCAAAATTGTTAACCGAGAAGTTAATAAAGCTGGCCTCGTCAATATTTTGGGCGTAGGTGGAGCAAATGAAAATCCTTCCGGAGAAGAAGTCCAAAAATTGGATTTATATGCTAATGAAAAACTAATCGATTGTCTGAAAAATAGTGGAGAGTGTTGCGGCATCGCTTCCGAAGAAAATGAAGACTTTATTCCCATCCCCGCAGTAGCCTCTAAAAGTGCGAAATATGTTGTGGTATTCGATCCATTGGATGGTTCATCGAATATTGATGTCAACGTTTCGGTAGGTACGATCTTTGGCATTTACCGACGGAAAAGTAACGCTAAAGGACCTTGTAAATTAGAAGATTTTCTTCAAAAAGGAACAGAATTAGTAGCCGCAGGTTATGTCATTTATGGGACCTCAACTATTTTAGTGTACACTACCGGAAGAGGTGTCAATGGTTTTACACTTGATCCAACGATAGGCGAATTTTGTTTATCTCACACTGATATTAAAATTCCAGACCGAGGTCGATATTATTCCGTTAATCAAGGTTATTATCTTAAATTCGATGTAGAGATGCGTCGCTATATTGATTACTGTTCTGATTTGAATCTTCGTTTGAGATACATCGGTTCTATGGTTTCAGATATTCATCGAACCTTATTTCAAGGAGGCATTTTTCTTTATCCCAATACGCGAAAATTTCCAGTTGGAAAACTTCGATTACTGTACGAATGTAATCCGCTTGCCTTTGTCGTTGAACAGGCCGGAGGAAAAGCCATCAATACTAATTTGGAACGGATTCTTGATCTAGAACCGAAGGAATTACATCAACGGGAAACTATTGTTATAGGATCACCTGCGATGGTAGATGAAATGAAAGAATTTATCCAAAGATATAGTGTTCCTTCTTACACCTCGCCAAATGCGAATGGCAATACATAGAGGTAAATAGGAATGGTGTTTTGACATCCTATCGACAACAAAGGCAATGAGCAAATTTAAAATTGATGTTATTAGAATAAAAGGTCTATTCGAAAGAAAGATAAGGTTTGATTTTATCAATTGTTTCAGCGGATAAAACTTTTATTTTTTTGAGCTCATCAATATTAGAAAATCGGCCGTGATTATTTCTAAAATTGACAATGACTCTGGCTTGTTTTCTAGAAATGTAAGGATGTTTTTTGAGTAAATCTGCTGAGGCCTGATTGATGGGAATCGGTCTGAAAATAGGGGATAACACCAATTGAGGTTTCAATGCTGTAAATAGACTATCTTTCACACCATAGGTATCTTTGATTTGTTCGATGCTAGAAAAACCACCCAAGCTTTCTCGAAAATCTACAATTTTATTAGAAAGATAATTACCAATACCTCTAATTTTTTGCCAATCTTCACTAGTCGCTTTATTGATGTCGAGGATCACTAAAGGTTTTTTTATAAGCTCTTTTTTAGGAAAAGGTTTTGGGTTTTTGATTTTAAAAGTATCATTTGCAAGTGTATTGTTTATTTTGTCCAATAGAATGTAAGGTTCTAATTGTTGATACAGTGTCGAATCCATTCCATATATTTTAAGTAGATCTTTTTTCTTATAAAATGAACCACCTTTGTTTCGATAGTTGAAAATTATTTTAATGGTTTTTTTAGGAATACCTAGTTCTTCGAATGTTTCTTGATCGGCGAGGTTCGGATTGAAAAAAGATAATTTTTGTTTCCTTGTTGTCGCCTCTTTTTGAGGAGTAGTGCTTTTTGATTTTTCTTTTTTATTTTGGTTGGGAATAATTAACCAATCTTTGATGCGTTCATAATCTTTTTGACCCAAGCCATATATCTTTTTTAAATCTTCTTTTTTATAAAAAGCACCTCCTTTTTTTCGAAAATTTAAAATAGTTTGTGCTACTTTTTCATTTAGATCTAATTGTAGAAAATCTTCCTTGCTTGCATTGTTAGGATTAATGGCTTGATAATTTTGTGTATTGAAAGACTCGGAAACAAATTGAGATTCAGAGTTGTTAGGCGATTTTTTTGGGTGAATCGCATTTTCAAATGAGGCAAGTTCATTATCGAAAGTATTGAAATCAGTTTTTCCATTAGAGTAAAATAAATCAAATAGAAAAGGGAGGGAAACAAAAAAGAGACTTAGGCCAATTAAAAGTACCAACCCATTTCGTTCCGTATTGGTATAATAGAAATATTCTTTGAATTTATTTTTCATAAAACTTTAGTTTAACTGGATCGTTAGAGCTCCAGATTTTGAAACATCATAAAACTCAATTTCCTGCTCTTGACATTCTTTAGTCCATTGTCGAATTTTTTTCCAATGACTGGAGGCATCAAAAATGAGCTGTTTATAATTAAATTGTTGCCGGACTTGTTGGATGGTCCAATCCGTATTGTTCGATAGGATAACTAGATCGACTTCGTATTTCTTTTTTGAAGCAACAAATTCTTGCTGTCGGAGTACCACAATCCTTTGATCAAAAAATTGAATAAATCCATTTTGAAACCAAAAATTATCTGTACTAAAAGATTCACTATTCCAGCTTTTTTGATGTAAAATCGATAAGCCATTGGCCCAGCGATTGTTCTGTGCGATAAAATTTTCTTTTGTGGGAATTAAAGCTTTGTCCTTGAGCACCACCGCTTCTTTTCCATCGATAAAGTCCATCAGACTATGTTCTTTTACAGAATAAATAATTAGATGCCGATGCTTTTGTTGTTGTATTTGGGTAAAAGAAAAATTAGCACTAATGACCAACAAGGCGATAGAACCCGTCATTAACCATCGGATGTTTTTGGTATTGATCGCCGTGACAATTGCCCCCAAACATCCATATAAAAAGACCAATGTCAAACCACTGATCCAGAACCCATTGATTAAAGCAGACGGCATTTGACGAATCATAAAAATCAAAGCATTCATGAGCCATGTCGTCCAATAAAGAATAGTTGCTGGAAGAACACTTAAGAATGGGAATACTGTTTCAAAAAAAAGTAAAATCAATCCACTTCCTAACACCAACATAGCTGCGGGAATAACTACAAGACCAGATAACCAAAAATATAAAGGGAACTGATGGAAGTAAAAAAGACTAATAGGTAAAGTGGTTATTTGTGCAGCGATAGAAACGGTGATTAGTCGCCATAGATAATCTCCGACGATGTTATCAATAATCCACCAACGGTAAATTTTAGGTTGAAAATAAATAATCCCGGTCACCGCTAAATAAGACAATTGAAACCCAACTTCCGTCAATAAAAGAGGATTGAAACATAACAGACAGAATGCTGATGCCGCTAAAGTATTATAGATGTTAGGATGATATCTCATCGACTTTCCAATGATAATAAAACTAAACATTGTGGCAGCTCTCATCACAGAAGGCGATGCACCAGTGAGCAAAGCAAAGGCCCAAATACTTAAAATAATCAAGGTAGTTCGAAAGAGGATCCAATATCGACTTCTTATTTTTAAAAAGCCTAATAAAAATGCTAAACCTAAATAAACCAAACCTACATGTAAGCCAGAAACGGCCAATACATGCATGGCTCCAGTTCCAGAATAAGCATTTTTTAAATCCCGATCTAAAGATTGTTTATCCCCCAAGATCAAAGCAGAAGCAACTGCATATTCGTTTTCTGTCGGAAGGTGTTTTTTTAAGATTTGTAAAAAACGATTTCTAGTTTTTAAAGCTCGACTGATGATGTAATTACCTTGTTGTCTCTTGAGTAAATGCCAATAACCTGTTTTGACAAAACCTTGATAATGGATATTTTGAAAATGCCAATATTTTTTAAAATTGAAAGCATAAGGATTGATCGTAGATCGAATCGGACGCAAATGAGTATTCAACATTAATCGATCACCATAAGCCAACTCCTCGCTATTTTTATCGTGATCTAGATAGACTAAAAGATCACCTTGGTTCTTTTGTAATTGCCCTAAACTATCACTGATTTGTTCGACCTGTAATCGGAGTCGATACCTTAAATCAGAGGGCACTTTATCTGTAACCACACCAACAATGGTATTGGAAGTAAGTAGATGTTTCTGGAAATGATTTTGTTGTAAAATATCTTGTTCTTGATAAGTAATTTGATAACCAAATAGCAAAAGAAAAAGATAGAGCAAAGAACCAAAAAACCAACGTTGATCAAAGGATTGATTAGGTCGTCGAAGAAAAATTAAGCCTATAAAAAAGAAACCAAGGATGAAGTGAATATAGGGAATGGGATATGGAAATGACAAGGCCAACACAATTCCAATGATCAAAGGAAGTGTTAAGCGGACGAAAGGTATTTCGCGCCAGTTTAGCATATTGTTCTCAAGTATGTTTAAAATAATAGGAGAAAGATAAGCATTTTATCAAAAAATGAATAGAACAACAGCGAATTAACAAATATAGTTTTTATCACTTTAACGGAGAGGATAAGTGTTTGAGAAAAAAACAGCTGGAAGGAATTTTTAGTTAACGGTAGTTTTGATCGCCGTTCCAATTCTTAGATTAACCAAAGAAATGATCATGGCCAATTGCTCTGTTTTACTCAAGTTACTATTATCGATGACTACCGCATCTTTTGCTTTCATGAGTGGACTGTCTTCTCGAGTAGAATCGATGTGATCTCGATGTGCAAGATTAGATTGAACTTCTTCAAAACTAACATTTAAACCTTTCGTTTCCATTTCATCATATCGACGTTGAGCCCGAGTTTGAATATCAGCAGTTAGAAAAATCTTTAATTCTGCATCACGAAAAACAACGGTCCCAATATCCCTACCATCCATGACAATTCCTTTGGTTTTTCCCAATTCTTGTTGTTGTAAAACCATTGCTCTTCTAACCGCAGAGATGGTACTGACAGGGCTGACAAAATTCGAAACCCGCATGCCTCGAATTTCTTCCTCCACATTTTTCCCATTCAAATAAGTCAAAGTGATCCCATCATGAATCTCAAAATGAATGTCAATTTTTTCCAATGCAGCACTAACTGCAGGCCCATCCTTTATATCCACTTGATTTTCAAGAAAATACAAAGCAACTGCACGATACATTGCCCCTGAGCTGATATAGAGGTAATCAAAATGTTCACTCAAATCGTTGGCCAGTGTACTTTTGCCACAAGAAGAATGTCCATCAATCGCAATGATAATTTTATCCACAAGGAAGGAATTGAGTTTAAAAGTATGTTTGAAAGAACAAATATAGGGATGAAAAAACGAACTACCAATTGAATAGGAGAGGGATTGCCATAAAATCTATGGATTTTTATCAATAGGGAGTATGGGCTAGAAAGATGAGTCGTCCCAAAAAATCTATTTTTTGTTAAAATAGGAGAACTATTAGTCAGCTTTAGGTAAAATATATTAGGTAATAAGTTGTAAGTAAAAAGTATTAAGTCCCTCCAATATCTGTATTACTATGTTAATTGAGGGGACTTAATACTTACGACTTATTACTTTATATAAAAGCAAATAGTAATCAATCATTTGTTCTTACTAGGGTATTGAAATTTGAAGCGATTACAATCGGCTTAAAATCAAATTCCAGATCTTTTCATAAGGCATGACCTCTAACTCTGAAATCAATCCTCGATAAAAGAAAGGTGTTTCTACTAAGCGATTGTAATATTTGTCTACATTACTCAAATTTTCAACTTGATATTCTGCTTTCACTAGTTGTTGAAGTAAGCGAATAAACTGGATTGCACGAAAGTATTCTTCTTTTTTGAGTTGTCGATTGGCATAACTTTTTAGTCGATCTACTCTTTCAGTAACGGCATTGTAGCTTTTCTTTTCTAGTAAAAATAAAATTTGAGCTACCACCAATAATACCGTAAAAATACGCTGATCTTTTGGGTATAAAATAGGATCGTTTAAAAATCGCTGTACGCGGAAATTTTTCTTTCGTTGAGTGAGTAAAACTGGGTTGGATTCTCCTTGGCTTTCGATGATATAGTTGATATAATAATCGTAAATTTTCCACTTCTCTTTGGATAGCGCTGTTAGTTTTTTAAACTTATTATTGCCGGAAGCATCATTATAGATCGCAGTGGCATTGATATAATTATCAGTATGAATAGCCAATAAAAGATAATATTCCATGAAAGTGAACCAGGTATCACTACCTTTAGGAAAAGACTGCAAACATTTTTCTGCATTTACCTTTCCATTTTTCCAATCTCTTAAATGAAGAAAAGCGGACATTTTCTTTAATTGAAATGTAGCTAATTTATCTTCTTGATAATAAGTTGGATTTTTTTCAATATAATTTTCCGCCTTATTACATACTTCTAGCATGGAGGTAAAGTCGTTTAACATTTCGTATCGGAAAGCCCAAACAAGATACATATTGTAAATTACGACAGGGCTATCATAAATTTCAGATAAGCCAACTAGTGCATCACAATAAGTGTCAATTCGTTCTTTTAGGTTGTCATTTTTGGAAGGGTCCTTATGATAATTCATGTAAACTCGCTGATACAATTCTTCTGATCGAATTTCAGCATCTAATACGTTTTGATACTGTTTACTGTGTTGGTCATAGACTTCATAATCTTTCTCATTATCTATATTGGCAGCATAACGACGTAGGATTCGAGCACAATTTACAATGACATCTGCAAACTTAAATTTCAAAGCAGTTGTCAATATCTGACGAGCTAAAGCTGCCGCAGTATGTGGTGCATTATTACTCAATAATATTTTGACTAAAGTCCAATCTTTGTTACAGGAATAGTAGGCGCGATCGTAATTGGAGGTAGAAGGAAGATTGACATCTAAAAAGAATAAGGTATTCAATAAACGCTTCCGAAAACGAGATTTAAGTTGTCGATATTTATCATCGGTTGGACCACAAGAATACAGAAAATTAGAAGCATCTCGATCATTCTTAAATTTACCCATTAAAAGAGCTTCATAAAACTCATTGAACTTACTGTTCTTATGTTTTAGAGAATGATCATCGAAAATCTCAATTTTTTTAACTTTTTTCTTGGTAACAATTTTCGAAATTTCAATTAAATTCTTCATATCCTAATCTATAGTGTTTTAATGTGGTACATGGAAAGCTAATTTGAGATGTTTTTATGCTATACTCATGTAAAAAAGGCTAATCAACAAATTTTACCGTAAAATACTGTTTTTTTTGATAAAATATGTCACAGTTTCAGATTATTTAGTTACGAATAATATAGAAAATAGTTTCTTGTCAAAGGGCTTTTAAAAAAAACTGTAAAAATGAATGATGGTAATAAATACTATGTAAAATGCTGTCTATAAATGATTTGTGTGTGTTGTTTTATTGGTGAAAGAAGGAGGAGAACGAAATAAAAAAATAGTGATTTGAAAATCATTAGTAAGAAAATAGGAATATCCAAATATTTGATGAATTAATCTCTAATAGTTCCTTTTAATTTGTGACGTCGTTTTTTGACAATAGGAGTGTATTTTTAAATTGATTTAAAACAAAATTGATCACAGATATTCATGTTTTTTAATGCCTTCGGAGCTTTTTTCTTATGTGCTGTTTGTACTAAATTTGTGCAGCCAAACGCGCGCCTTGATCAATGGCTCGTTTTGCATCTAATTCTTTAGCTTCCTCTGCTCCGCCAATCAAATGTAAGACAGGCCCTTTATTCGTCAAAGCATCATATAGACTTCGTTTAGGGGTTTGTCCAGCGCAAATAATGACGTTGTCCACCGCTAATACTTCTGATTTTCCTTGAATGCTAATGTGTAAACCAGCATCATCGATATTGTTATATTGTACTTGACCAATCATATTGACCTTTTTCATTTTTAAGCTACTTCGATGAATCCAGCCAGTCGTTTTACCTAACCGTGCTCCAACTTTTCCTTTAGATCTTTGCAATAGAAAAATCTCTCTTGCTGGAGCTTCAGGTTCACTTTGTTTCAATGCTCCTCGACTTTGGTAGCTTTGATCCACTCCCCATTCTTCCATAAAGGCATTGACATTTAAACT
>CAYTVR010000081.1:0-28113 GCA_964441245.1 uncultured Saprospiraceae bacterium
GCAATCAGCTAGAAAAAGAAGTTCGGAAAGCGACTCGTAAATTAGGAATCAAAAAAGATCATCTCTTCGTATATAAGTACGAAGTACGAAAACTCAATTATGTTCGGCAGGAAATCTTAGATGAATTAGTTCGATTAAAAAAAGAAATTCGGCCAGAAGTCGTTTTTTTACCAAGCACAAAAGATATCCATCAAGATCATACTACCATCACGAATGAAGGAATTCGAGCCTATAAGCATAGTACCATTTTAGGGTATGAACTTATTTGGAATAACCTTTCCTTTAATACGGATTGTTTTATTCAAATTTCAGAGAAGCAATTGCAAAAAAAAATTAGAGCATTAAAAGAGTATAAAACACAAGAGGGGAGACCCTACATGGATCCTGAATTTATAAAGTCCTTGGCGGTTGTTCGGGGTACACAAATAGGGATGAAATATGCGGAGACGTTTGAAGTTATTCGTTGGATAATAAGGTGAATTCAATGTAATGCAAAAAATATTTCATTAGTACGAGAGTGAGTAACAACCGAAAAACCTTTTCACGTGAGCGGCCAAACGATATGAAATTGAAAAATGAAACTGAAATATCTAAAGTAGTTTCCGTTCACCAACCTAACTTTATTCCTTGGTTGGGTTATTTTTTTAAGTTATATTATAGTGATGTTTTTATTTTGCATGATAATGTAGAATACACAAAACGCAGTTTAACAAAACGCGTGTTTATAAAAAAACAAAAAAATAGTTTTGATAAAACCTATTTGACGGTTCCGTTGAAAAAACATAGTGATTACATTTTGATAAAAGATTTGGAAATTAACCACAACGGAAATTGGCAATCGAAACATTTAAACAAAATATATAATGCTTACTCTGGTGCACCATTTTTCAAAGTGAATTATGAGAAACTCAAATGCTTTTATGAACAAGAAGCTCATCAAAAAAAAAGTTTAAGTAATTTAAATTCATCTTTAATTCAGATGTATTGTAGATGGCTGGGTATAAAAACGAAAGTCGTTTTATCTAGCGAGCTACCAGTGTCAGGATCTAAATCACACTATAATGTCCAATTAGTAAAATATTTTAATGGCACAACATATCTGAGTGGAACTGGTGCAAAAAAATATCAAATAGAGGAAGATTTTGAGCATGAAGGGATTATTGTACAATACAATAATTTCTTTTCTTTTATAAAACAAAATACTTACGAACCTTATGATGACTGTTTTATCAATGGCCTTTCGATAATTGATGCGTTGATGAATGTTGGGAAAGAGGGCGTAATAAAATTGTTTGATGAATATAACTTGTTGTTACATTAGTTTTTCAGTATCAGGTTAACGCAAGAAAAAATACAAAGAGTTCGTTCAACAATGTCCTTTAAAACTAAGATCAATCAGAACTCAATAAGATGACTAGTGCTAATAGATGTAGAGAGGTAATGAAAAATGTTTTCTAAGAATTGGTTTTGCCATTCTTACTTTCAATTTGTTGTAAAATATTATCCCCCTTTTGATAAAGGCGCTATTGCTAACGTTACAACAAATTTAATCTAAAAGAATTCCTCGATGCTCTGTGTCGAGTGTATCCAAAAGATGGTTCACTGAACCGACTGATAACTGATAGACCGATTAACGAAGTATAGCCTTGAGCGGATACCCCGATGGCTCTGCCTCGGGGAGCTTCATTTTCCATTTTGACCTTAATCGTATTGAGCAACTTCCCTAGACTTAGATTATTTTGGTTAATCTTGGAAATATTGATAAAGGTGCTTATTAGACTTGTTCGAAAAAAATCAGAGAGCTTGTTTAGTTGAATGACATAAATGCATTATTTCGTCAACCATTTTTTTCTCATTCAAAGAAGAATTAAGTCTACGAAAATAAAGGGGCCAATTCATTTTTTTCAAAAACTCAAGTAGAAGTGTTTTAAAAACGGGAGCCTTAGTTAACAAAAAAAGATGAAGGAATAAGAAGATGTAAAGCCCTTGATATTGAATATTAGAAAATTGAAATCGATATAAACAATATCTGATATCAAAACCGTATTTGTAACGATGAAAATTTTGAAAAAAACTTTTGAATAAACGCTCCAAGGATATTGGGAAATTATATTCAAATAAGGCACGATACTCCGCGAGTCCAATCAAACAAAACAAGTAACCATTTAGGACATAAGAGGGAGGGGAAGAAGGATATTCTTCGATCCAAGGATGTCCTTCAAAATTATGTACTAATATTCCGCCTTCTTCGATTGGAATAAACATCGCACCTAATAATTTGTTGGCTATGTTTTGATATTTGTGCTCTTTACTCAATTGAAAAGCTCGTAAGAAAAGTGAACTGCCAAGTGATTGAGTGATTCCTGCGTACCAACCTTTTTCTAAATTATATTTTTTATAATCAAAATGATAAGAAAGAATAAGTTGTCCTTTGAATGGTTGAACGAAATTTTCTAAAAAATAGACCTGAGTCCAAAATTTATCTAGGCTCTTTTTATTTTTTGTTTTTATAAAATGATTGAAACAGATTAGTCCATAATACGCGGCAAAAAGAGGATTATAATACTGCTGAAATTCCAAAGATTCCTTGCTACATTTAGCGACTCCTGAATCATCAAAAATTAAATGTAGTTCTAAATCCTTTGGCTGTTTAAAAGGGAAGTAAGTATAATAATAATCCTGCCAGGCAAGAGCATGATCGGAGAAATGGACTTTTTGGCTTTGGAATATTTTTTTAAAATGTTTTGATTCGTTTTTTTGAAATTTCGAGTTTAATCCACAATAGTCTCTAAGACGATGAACGAATGCTCTACCCTTTAAGCATATGCTATATTTATAATATGGAAAACTGGTCAGTTTCATTAAAAGTAATTCATTGAAAGTTTTGATTATTCCTTCCTGGTATCCCGACAATAATAATCCAAGTTATGGAATATTTGTCAAGGAACAAGCAAAGGCCTTAATAAAAGAAAAAATCGCCTTGTCTGTGTTGTATGCAGATTTATCGCCTTTTAATAAATCAATATTTACAAAATACAGTTTCGAGATAGATGAGATGATTCCCACTTACAGAGTTAGTGGTTTTTCTTTACCAAAAAACACCAAATTAGGAAGACAACTTTGGTTCAATAAAATAGAAAAATTATTTTTGAAAAATTGTGAAGCGCAAGGAAAACCAGACTTGATTCATGCCCATAGTTATGTTGGAGGATTTGCGGCAGAATATTTAGCCTTAAAATATAATATACCTTATCTCATTACGGAACACATCACTGATTTTTTCACAGAAACTATTGTTGGGGTAAAAAAAGAACAAATCTCCTCAGTGTATGAAAATGCAATTTGCCGTATTGCAGTAAGTAAAGCTCTAAGTAAAGCGATGGGGCAATTTACAGATAAAGAAAATCGAGTTATTCCGAATATGGTAGATATGGAAAATCTTTTTAATAGAGTCGCTAAAAGAAATAAGAAAGGAGGAACTTTGAATTTTATTAGTATCGGTTATTTAGATAAAATCAAAGGTTTTGATTTGTTAATCCAGGCCTTTAAAAATTTTACAGATCAAGTATCACAGAATGCTAGATTAACAATAATCGGAAAGGGGATACAATTTCGTAAGTTGAAAAAAAAGTCTCGGGATTTGGGAATAGAAAATCAAATTCAATTTACTGGAGAGTTAACTCGTCAACCCTTAGTTGAAGCTTTATTGAAATCAGATATTTTTGTTTTAGCAAGCCATCTTGAAAGTTTTGGAGTTGTTTTTATAGAGGCGATGGCTCTAGGGTTACCAGTGATCGCTACAAAAAGCTTAGGGCCACAAGAAATTATAACAAAGGAACTCGGAATACTTGTTCCCAAAAATAATGTATCCGCCTTAACGGACGCTTTAGTTTACATGAGTAAACATCATCAACAATTTGATGCTCAGAAAATTCGAAAAGCGATGCAAGATAAATATAGTGGCCAAGTCATCAGTAAGCAACTCATCAAACTTTATCATTCACTTTGTTGATATGTGTGGAATATTTGGAATGATCAATCAAAATGAGGAGCCTGTTTTAAGAGAGGAATTGGAACAAGCAACTGACATCATCAAGCATAGAGGGCCTGATGATAAAGGATATTTCTGTAAAGATGCGCTAGGGTTTGGCCATAGAAGATTATCAATTATTGATTTGACTCAGAAAGGAAAACAACCCATGCATTATTTAGATCGATATACGCTGATCTATAATGGAGAGATTTATAACTATATAGAACTAAAGGCAGTCTTAGTAGAAAATGGCTATCAATTTAAATCTGAAACAGATACAGAAGTCATCATTGCAGCGTATGATTTTTGGGGAGCCGACTGCCTGTCTAAATTTAATGGGATGTGGTCCTTTGCTTTATTGGATCAAAAAGAAAATATTGTTTTTTGTGCTCGAGATAGATTTGGAATAAAACCTTTTTACTATACCCAAATCGAGGACAAATTTTGTTTTGCTTCTGAAATAAAGCAATTCACCGTTATCGATGGTTGGAAAGCAAAATTAAATAAATTAAGAGCATATGAATTTCTGACACTGGGATACCATGAGCACACAGATGAAACTTTTTTTAAGCATGTATTTCAACTTAGACCAGGTCATTTATTGACTTATAATTTAAGTAATCATCAATTCAAAATATCGAATTATTACGATATCCGAAAACAGAAAAATAAATTCACAAAGCAGTCGCTTAGCGAAGCAATTGAATCTTTTAAGGCTTTGTTGAAAAATGCGGTGCGTATTCGCTTGCGATCTCATGTAGAAAATGGATCGGCTCTTTCTGGAGGATTAGATAGCTCATCTATTGTTTGTATAATGGATAAGCTGAATTCGACAAAAAATAAAAAAATACAAACCGTCTCTGCAGTATTTCCGGGACATAAAGTAGATGAATTTGCATATGTAAAAGAGGTGTCAAAAAAAACAAATTTACATACTCACACGGTACATCCAAATTTCAAAACAATAATAGAAAACCTGAATAAAACGATTTGGCATCAAGATGAACCTTTCGGATCTTCAAGTGTATTGGCACAACAAGCTGTTTTTAAACAAGCTCAATTAAATGATATAACTGTCATGTTAGATGGTCAAGGAGCTGATGAAATACTAGCAGGATATAAAAAATTTTATTATCCATTTTTCAAGAAAAAAATACGAAAAAATCCAATTGAAGGTGTCAAACAAGTCCTAATGTTTTTTGCACTCCATTCTATTCCAATCAGGAAAATAATAAGTAGAGTATTAGATTTTAGAAAAAAGAAATCTGACCAAAAGTACAATTGGTTGAAGGAAACCTTTATTCCTGATGGAGATTTACTTTTTCCTCGATCTGCTGAAAATTCGATTCAAGATATTTCCATCAATACCTTAACAGAAGTGGGATTGTCGATATTACTACATTATGAAGACCGTAATTCGATGAGTGCTTCCGTTGAAAGTCGACTGCCTTTTCTAGATTATCGAATCGTCGAATTTTGTATCTCTCTTCCTGATGACTATAAGATACATAATGCCAAAAGGAAATTTATTCTTCGAGAAGCAATGAAGGATTTACTTCCCAAAAAGATTTATACTCGGTATGATAAAATTGGATTTGCTACGCCCCAGCAAAAATGGATAGAAGAAAATCAATCTTTTTTTCAACAAAAAAGAAAAGAAGCATTGGCACGATGCGATGGAATTTTTAATGACAAAATATTAGCAATTAAAGATGATACTCTAATTTGGAGAATCATTAGTTTTAGTGAATGGATGAAAATTTTTAAGGTAGAAATAGATTAGATTTCAAGGAAGACCCAGTATAGCTCTCGCAACTTTTAATTTGATTCGCCATATTACCAACCAGATTTGGAAAAAGTAAGGTTTATAATCATGATAACCTTTTCTTTCAATAATTTCCCTAAGATGCCAGGGTTTCATTGGGAGCATAGTCCGAAAAGCAGATAATAGTAAAGTGAAATATTCTTTTGAATCCAATAGTTTTTGATTGGCTATTCCATCTCTTTTAGCACTTTTCAAGATGTTAGTTTTATCTTTTGCTGGGTAGTAACAAATTGCTTGTTTAGCGTAAGACATATGGAAACCATTGTCAATAGCAGATTTAGACCAAATCAAATCTATAGCGGAAAGATTATCGGTAGGATAAAGACCAATTTTTTGAAAGACAGACTTATGAATAAATAGATTGCCTGTAGGTACGCCAAAACCTTTGGTAACGGCTCTTTCATTATCCAAATATAAAATAGAATAAGCCATTTCGTAAATCGTTTTTTTACTCGAAAATTCAAATTGAAAAGCTCCAGCGACAAGAGAGGTGTTTTGGGACATCATTTTTATTCCTTCCTCTATCCAGCTTGTAACAGGGGTACATTTGGAATCAATTAAAGCTATAACGGATCCACGACTTTTGTTGATGCCTTTGTTTCGACAAATATATGGATTGGTTGATTCTAGTTCTTGAATTAGTAGGACTGGATATTTTTTTATTATTTCTAATGATTGGTCTGTAGATCCATTATCAACGACAATGATCTCGAATAAATCCTTAGGATAAGATTGATGAATTAATTGTTGCAAACAAAGATTTAATCTTATCGCATTATTTAAATTAGGAATTACTATGGATACAAAAGGAAGTGCTCTTGTCATGTAATATATTGGTTAGAAGTGGGCATTACATTATCATAGCAATCAACTTTGAAATACTCAAGTACCTTAAACATCCGTTTTTGTTGTTGTGGCATAAGTTGTTTTTTCCATTTATGTAAAATTGTTATTGGATCAATGACTTGAATTGATTCCGCATTACTTGAGCTTGGTTTATTTATTTCGGATAATGTACGGTCCATTTTATTAAAAATTTCACATAGCCAAGTACTGCCACCTCGTGGGGCACAAAATAGTGATATGGCATTCTCTGGTTTGTAATTAACCATCCGAAGGGGAGCATACATCACATCTAATAATTTTCTCTTTAGATTGTTGTTTGACATTACTATTTAAACATACGCTTAGATTATTTTAAATAAAAGTTTTGGATGTCGAAAGATCAAAATTATGAAAAGTATTAGTTTTAGCACTTTTCTAATAAGAGGAATATGCTGATATTTTCTAATTAGAGGATGATAGACTAGTTTTCGTTTTAACAATACTCGATTGATAGTTGAAGACCAATTATTTTCCAACATTCTGCGAAACCATTTTTGATTGAATTTATGTCTATAGGGAATTGCCTTTTCTGTATCAAAAATGCTATTATTATGGACACCTCTCATGGCCACAGGTTCTTTCAAATTACCCGGAATTAGTTGACCCTTCAAACTCATTTTTAATATTAAATCTGTATCCTCAGCTTGTATTAACGATTCATCGAATAAGCCACATTTTAACAATAGTTCTTTTTTTACTAATAATCCATTCAGATGAAAATAACCACAATCACCAATAATAAACGTTTCGAATAAATGATTGGGTTTTATTTTTTTTGTCATTGTAGTAATCCTTAGATTACCTTGGTCTATGTATTTTTGTTGACCTAATGTAGTATAAAAGTCAGTACCAATTGCTTCATAGACACCATCGATTTTAGTAGTAGCCTTAAAAAATTGAATAGCAGTATTAAATCTATTTGGTAAATAGTAATCATCTGCATCCAGAAAAGCGATATAAGGAGTCTTCGCTTTTTGAATACCGAGATTTCTACTAGCTCCTGGCCCATGATTTTGACCATCTTTATGTCTAAAAAGTTTTACTTTTGAGTGTTTTTGGCAAATGGCTTGGCAAACCGTTAATGAATTATCGGAAGAATGATCTTCTATCAAAATCACCTCTTTAACGGCTGATTGTTGTAAGGCAGAATCAACAGCTTTTTTTAGAAAAGCTGCAGCATTGTAAACAGGAATGATAACGGCTATCTGCATAAATTATTAAAGTTATAAATTAGACATAATCTCTATTAACTTTGATTAAAAATATGATGTTCAATGAATATAGCTGCAATATTTTAAAATGAGTAAGGATAGTATAAAAAAAAGGGTGATAAGTTCAATGTCTCAGAAAGAACGGGAATGGGATACAATCATAGAACCGCAACACAACTTATTTACGTTAAATTTTAAAGCGGTATGGCAATATAGAGATTTACTGTTGATGTTTGTTAAACGTGATTTTGTCACTTTTTATAAACAGACGATTCTTGGACCCATTTGGTTTTTTTTACAGCCTATCTTTACCACACTTACCTATGTCATTATTTTTGGTCAATTAGCAGGAATTTCTACCGATGGATTGCCTCAGATATTATTTTATTTATTGGGGGTAACTACTTGGAATTATTTTGCAGATGGGGTGAACAAAGTATCCACTGTATTTAGAGATCATCAATCTATTTTTGGAAAAGTCTATTTTCCAAGACTCATTATTCCATTGTCTATTGTCATTTCCAATTTGCTCAAATTTGGCATTCAATTCGGCTTATTTCTATTGTTTCTAGGCTATTATATTTTTTTTACGGATGTCCAGATAGCTATTCGCCCCGAGGCAGTACTCGCGCCCATTTTTATTTTGATTATGGCAGCATTAGGCTTAGGGCTAGGAATGATTATCACCTCTTTGACAACCAAATATCGGGACTTGGTTTTTTTACTGACTTTTGGAATACAGTTGTTCATGTATGCAACTCCTGTCATTTATCCTTTATCAGTGATTCCTGAAAAGTATCAATGGCTAGTAATGTTAAATCCTATGACTGGAATTTTGGAAGGCTTTCGTTATGGGTTCTTGGGTCAAGGAAGTTTTTCATGGGAATTATTTGCATATAGCGTAGGTGTAACGGCTATACTTTTTTTTATTGGTATCATTATATTTAACAAAACAGAGAAAAATTTTATGGATACCGTTTAAAAAGCGATTAAAGCGAGTTCATTTTATTTATAAAAGCAAAAAAATATCAACCTTTTACCGTGAGTAAAACAGTTTTAAAAGTAGAAGATTTGTCCAAGCAATATCGTCTTGGTGAAGTGGGCACGGGAACGCTTTCCCATGACTTAAACCGCTGGTGGTACAAGGTCAGAGGTAAAGAAGATCCATATCTTAGAATAGGAGAATCGAACGACCGAACCAAGCAAGGGGACAGTGATTATGTTTGGGCTTTAGAAGATATCAATTTTGAAGTGAAGCAAGGAGAAATTTTAGGGATAATTGGAAAAAATGGCGCTGGAAAATCTACCTTACTTAAAATATTATCTAAGGTTACAGGACCGACAACTGGAACGATTAAAGTCAAGGGAAGAATTGCCAGTTTATTAGAAGTTGGCACCGGTTTCCATCCTGAAATGACAGGAAGAGAAAATATTTATATGAATGGTACCATAATGGGTATGACGCGCGCTGAAATAAAAAGGAAATTAGATGAGATCGTCGAGTTTGCCGGGGTTGCAAAATATTTGGATACACCTGTCAAACGCTACTCATCTGGAATGACGGTCCGGTTAGGTTTTTCGATTGCTGCTCATTTAGAATCTGATATATTAATTGTTGATGAGGTATTGGCTGTTGGTGATTACCAATTTAGAGAAAAAGCTTTGGGTAAAATGAAAAATATTAGCCAGCATAATGAAAGAACGGTTATATTTGTAAGTCATAATATGGCATCAATTGAGTTGTTGTGTCCTAATACAATAGTACTAAAAAAAGGAGAAATTAGTTTTAGTGGAAAGACTTCTGAGGCGATTCATCATTATCTAAATGAAGAAGGTGTTTCCCATTTAAAAAAAGGTGAAATGCATTGGACGCTAGAAAATGCTCTTGGTGGAAAAGGATTTAGCTTGCTTGGATTATCTTTAAAAGATATGAAAGGTATATCTCGGTTTCAATATTTTAGTTGGGAAAGTATTGTATTAGAGTTAACTTATTTTTTAAGCCAAAAAATTTCTAAATTAAAACTTGTATTACAAATAGTAAATGATGATAACAACATTTTATTTACTTCTAATATAAAAATGCTGCCTCCATTAAATAATTTAATAGGAAAATTCATTGTGAAAACCACTCTACCTGAAAAATTACTGAATAAAGGACTATATAAAATCAAAGTTCGTGCAGGTAGTTATGAAAAAGGAGAGTTGCTTTCTCTTACAACATTATTAGAATTTAAAATAGACACAGAAAGAGTTAGAGAAGGTTTAATTATTCCCGATTTGAAATGGGAGATATCAAAAATTAATACTTAAATAAAATATGACTATTGGTGTACTTTATCTTGCAATAGGAGAGCAATATGAAAATCAAGCTTTGGAATCAGCTAGAAGTATAATTCGATTTGCACCTAATCTAAAATTTGCTATTTGTACGAATCTAAAAAATGTAAACGATTTTTGGGATTGTAAAATAGAAATAGAGAAAAAAGGAGTTACAAAAAAAAACTATATGCTTGATAAAGTTTTAGCTTTTTCGAAAAGCCCTTTTGATAGAACTTTATATTTAGATACTGATACTTATATTCTTTCTGATATTTCAACTGTGTTTAAGTTGTTAGATCGGTTTGAAATATGTGTTACGATGGGGCATAATAGGTATAAAAGACATCTAATTCAGACAGGTGGGATTGCAGGGCCAAAAGATAATTCTCAATCGAAAAAAAATGTATTTAATCCTCAAATATCATCATCTTTTTCTCCAATACAAGGAGGCTTTTTACTTTATGAAAAATCAGATACAACGAAGATGTGGTTTCAAAAGTTGTTACAACGATATATTGATAAAGAATGGTATGACGATCAAGTCTCTATTAGAGAATTATTATGGGAAGAAAAAATCAGTTTTTATACATTGCCTCCCGAATATAATTTTGCATATTTAGAAGATTATAAATTATGGGAATCGAAATATTTTAAAATTGCCGTTCCTAAAATTTTTCATTATTCAGGAGGAAGATTTAGAGATTTGAAAAAGATTAAACGCTGGGAAAAGAAAATAAGAAAAAAAATAAAAACCTGGAGTGATGCCCCTATCGACACAGCATAAATGCATTTTTATACATATTCCTAAAACGGCTGGTACTTCTATGGAATATGCGCTTGGAATGCATGGAGGAATAGACTTTATTGGTAAAGAAAGATATATCAATCAAAAGAAAGATGAAACACGGTTCTTTGGTTCTGGATTGCAACATCTTTCGTTTTTAGAGCTCAAAGCTAAAATTCCTCAAAAGCAACTGGAAAGTTACTTCAAGTTTACGATTGTAAGAAATCCGTGGGATCGATTGGTCTCTCATTTTGCATGGAAAAAAGGAAGATGGATAAAGAAGGAAGAACTAACCGTGGATGTTTTCGAAAAAGAAGTTAATAATCTTTATAAGGAATATAAACTAAGAATGGGTTGGTTTAATTTAGTTACTAAAACTATAAAGGCCAGATCTACTCATCAGGGAATTATTGACGCTTGGGGAAATAGACATTTAATGCCTCAATATTTATATACAAAATCTTGGAATGAAAAAAATGGAATTGATTTTATTGGTAAATACGAAAATTTAGATAGTGCTTGGGATTATATATGTAATCAAATTGGAGTAAATTTAGAGATCGATAGAAGAATGATTTCTTATAGAAAAGGGTATAGAGAATACTATTCACCAAAAACAATTAAAATAGTAGAAGAAATTTATCAAAAAGATATTCTTAATTTTAATTATGAATTTTAAGAAATTAAAAAATCTGTTTTTTAATTTAAATATTAAGCAATCTAATTTAATAGATAAAGCAGATTACTTATTAGTTTCTTATCCGAAATCAGGAAATACTTGGGTACGGTTTTTATTAACCTCGTACTTGACAAATAAGCCTGCAACTTTTCATGATATTGCTATAATCATTCCAGATGATCATATGGTTTCGACATATAAGAATAATAACAAGAGGCCATCAATAGTAAAAACACACAAGATTTTATTAACGGAGATAAAGAAAAAAAAAATTATTTACCTTATCCGAGATGGAAGAGACGTAGCCGTATCCTATTATCACTATTTAATGAAAGTTAGACAAATAGATGAAAAAACTAATTTTAAATCTTTTCTTAAACTATTTAATGAAGGAAGAATCGATACTTTTGGTCATTGGGGAGCTCATACAGAGTATTATTTTTTTAATAAATGCCACAATATTTTATTTGTTAAATACGAAGATTTATTAGTTCAGACTGATACAGAATTACAAAGAATATTGGCTTTTTGTAACATAGAGTGGAACGAGGAACGAGCAAAAAAAGCGATCAGAAATTCCAGTTTTAAAAAGATGCAAATGTTGGATGAAACCGAACATAATCTAATGAATCATATGAAAGCTGCAAGGACAGATATTCCGTTTGTTAGAGTAGGAAAGCAAAAGCAATATATGAATTATTTTGATCAAAGCGAGTCAGAATTATTTAATAAAAGGCACAACAATATGTTAATAAGCCTTAACTATATTTAAAGAATCAAAATTGGAAATAAAAATTTAATTAATTTGAAGGTTTTACTAATAAATTACTTTGATTCAGGAGGTGCTGCTAGAGCTTGTATTCGTTTACATCAAGGTCTATTAAAAAATGGGATAGAGTCAAAAATTTTATTCTGTGTTAGAAAAAATAAAGATATTCCAGAGACGTTTGCTTTTAACGAAGGAGTTGATTTATCTCCCTTTGGTTCACTTCTAAATAGAACGCGAAAATATTTCTTTAAAAAAAATAAAGATTATCAATTAAGAAATCTTCCTAAAGGGTATGAACTGTTCCAGTTTCCTATAAGTACATTTGATATTATTAATCACCCACTTTATGAGTGGGCTGATATTATTAATTTTCATTGGGTTGCTAATTTTTTGGACTGGCCTTCGTTCTTTAAAAAAAACATAAAACCATTGGTTTGGACCCTGCATGATATGCTACCATTTACAGGTGGTTATCACTATGAAATTGGTTTTCCTCTTTTAGCTTATGCAAGATTGATAAAAAAAAACCTTGCAATAAAAACTAAAGTGTTAGAAAAGCAAAATATTCAAGTTGTTGCGCCTAGTAACTGGATGTATGAAAAATCGAGTAAAAGCGATTTATTTGGAAATTTTTCACACACAATTATTCCATATGGAATCAATTCTGAAATATTTAAACCAAGTAATAAAATTTTAGCTAGAAAGCATTTTGATCTTCCTGTAGATAAAAAAATAGTATTATTTGTTGCAGATGATACGAACAATAAAAGAAAAGGATTTGAATATCTTAAAGATGCTATAGAGTTATTAGATGAAAATTTGGTACTGGTTGTAATAGGCAATAATATACCTAAATTTGAAAAGTATCCAAATATACGCAAAATGGGATATATTAGAGAGGATCAGATTTTAGCACTTGCTTATGTTGCTGTGGACCTCTTTGTAATCCCATCAATTGAAGATAATTTGCCAAATACAATATTAGAAAGTCTATTATGTGGAACTCCTGTTGTAGGATTTAATATAGGTGGGGTACCTGAAATTATAATACAAGGGAAAAACGGAATTCTTTGTCAAAATATTAGCGCAGAAAATCTTGCGAATTCGATTTTTAATGCGCTTGAAATACCTTTTCAAAAAAAATGGATTCGAGCGAATGCGCAAGAACGTTTTGATGAGTTTGTTCAAGCTAGGAATTATATAAAACTATTCGAGAATACAATAGATCACTTCGCAGATTCAACAAATTAATAGTTTTAATGAAAGAAAATCCATTAAATATTGGATTGTTAAACTATTTACCTCAGGTAAAGAAGAATCAACTAGGATGGCCGTGGGTTGAAGAAACATCTCCTAGTTTATATAATTCTAGATTATCATTTCCAAAAATATCCATTGTTACACCATCTTACAATCAAGGTGAATTTATTGAAGAAACGATAAGATCAATACTCCTCCAAAATTATCCAAATTTGGAATATATCATTATTGATGGAGGAAGTAATGATTCAACATTAAAAATCATTCAAAAATATGACTCCTGGATAAAATATTGGGTAAGTGAGGCAGATGAAGGGCAAAGCGATGCTATTAATAAAGGCTTCAAAATGGCGACAGGTGATATTATAAACTGGCTCAATAGCGATGACTTTTTAACCAAAGGAGGACTATTGAAGATCGCTCAAAGCTTTATTGAAAATCCCAAGGCTGATTTTGTTTATGGGAAATGCAGTCGATTAACTGGAGATGGAATTTTGCCAATGCCTTTTTATAGTAGCCCCAAGCATATTAGATATTTAGCTTCTTTTCCATATGCTCAACAATCTTGTTTTTATAAGCGAAAAATTTTTGATCGGATTGGGTATTTGGATGAAAAACTAAATATCACAATGGATTATGATTTATTTGTTCGGATTGCACTTCATTATAATTTTAAATCACTTAATGAATTTATTGCTGTCTTTAGAATGCACGAAGATCAAAAAACAATAACCTATTCTAAAGAATGGGATGAGAATAGAATAATTGTATTTAGCAGATTGTTAAGAAGTATAAAAATAGATTTACAACTTATTAATAGTTTGAAAAAAAATGGCTGGTATCAAGAGGGAGAACAAACATATTCCATTTCTAAAGAGATCAGTGATGTAGACAAAAATGAAATTATTAGTATCTTTTTACAAGATAGCATTTCCATGCTCTATCAAGCAAAAGACTTTGAACAAAGTTATCAAATTGCAAAATGGCTTCAATCTCATTTCTCTGCTTCAATTAGCAGAAGAACAAAAAATATATATTTGAAAACTATTTTTTTTAGATATAAATTAATCTATAGTATTTACACTCGGTTTAAAACTAACGCATAATCACCATCTTGCCGAAATCATTTTGAAAGAATTGATTAGTGCCGGTGTCATACTTTTCATAATCCGCTCCCATCGCATCCTTCACCACAATTCTATAGAGGTATACTCCATTTGCTAACCGACCTCCATATTCATCTGTACCATCCCATTTATATTCTGTTCTATGTGTGCCGATTTTTAAAGGACCCAATTCATCCTGCGTAATTTCCCGAACAATTTTTCCAGAAACCGTCATAATTTGGATTTTAAAATAATCAGGAGTGGTGGCACCGGTCAAGGTGTACACAAATTGGGTTGAGGTAGAAAATGGATTTGGATAGTTAAGTACATTTGAAATCATTTGTTTAGTAATGATTTCAAAACTTACTTTATAATCCGTTTCACCAGATTGGTTGCCAGAAAAATCTTGTGCTTGAACAAGCAATTCATAAAGTCCATCCTGAAGAAGTTCGGGGCTAAATTCTATTCGAGCGATATTATTTCTTCCAGTATTTGCGGACGGAATAAAGTTGATCTCGTCACTATCCAATAAAACTGCGGTACCTAATTCGTCATCAGGATATTGGAGGAAGACTTTAAATAAAGAGGTATCGTTTAATTCAAAAAATTTATTTTCATCCCTTAAACTAATACTGATCAGTGGAGTAGGAGAGACTAAATCTCCATTCATAATATGGACACCATCGAATGTAACATCTAGTATCGGATTAATTCGATCGTTGTCTACGAATATCTTTTTAAAGAGAAAATTATTGGGATGGAATTGTTCTAATTGTTCTTTATTCGCATTTGCTTCAACGGTAATCGTCTGAATGCCTGTAAAATCAGCAGTAGAAAGTGATATATTAGGTTGAATGATTTGATTCTTAGCAATTGGAGCCGTTCGCTGAAGTAATACAGTCTCGTTGTTATCTTGGTTTTTAAAAGAATATTTGACTAGCAGGCTATCGATGTCATGATTACTGATATTTTCAATAGCATACCCTAAGCGAAATACATCTCCTTGTTGAATAGTATCATTATAAACTTCAAAGTGCTCATTGGCGTTAATAGCTATTTCTGGAATGCCTTGATATAACACGCGCCAATAATCAAGAGGCGGTGGCGTCCTGTTTACTTTGTCAAAAGCATAATACTCTAATTTTAAATAAGGAAAAGCCATAGCATCAATATTTGCTAAACTAAACGATAAATCTTGAATACCCTCATATAGCAAAGTATCAATTCCTAAGTTTTGATTGATACCTCTTATACTTATACTCGAACTATCGTTTTGTGGTAGAGGAACCTCTCCCAGAAGCCACTCAAATGATTCCCAAGATTTTGCTGGTCCAATTAAAGAAGATTCTACAGTACCCTCTTTCCATGCTCCAGGAAAAGAGTATTGAACTTGCGCTTGTGATGATACAGTGTCAGCAATTTTTTCCTCTAGTGGGCCAACACCTTTTTGATAGAAAAATATATAAGGGACTGAACCCGTTTGTTCCAAATTTCGTACTTGTGTGGCTCCTTGATCTTCTAATAAATTGAATAAGCTGGTGGGATCTTGGTCCCAATCTTCAGGATGATAGCTTTCGTTTGCATTCCTTTGAACAGAGTAAAGTAAGACATAATAATTATCAGGAATTACATTTTCAAGAAAATTAATTAGAACGGCTCTTTCTTCACTAGTATTGGTAGGGAATGGAAAAGTAAGTAATTGTTGCGAGGTTCCGTTGATACTACCATGTAATCCTGGACCACCTGGGTTTTTCCAGTATTTCGTAAGGGTATCTAAAACAGTAACTTGGATTCCTGAATTTATGGTCCATTCAAATATTGCCGCCCATTCTGTACCATTATTAAAATACCTTGGACGATCCTGGCTAGACACAAATACCTTATTATCAATTCTTACATCTTTAAAATTTGTTATAAATTCAAATTCACGAGTTGAACTAGGCAACTCTACATCGTCATAAAAATTATCCTGATATTGATAATAATCGGACTGATTCCAACCTTCTCCCGTAGTATTAGGCAAATAGATAAATGAACTATTCTCCCATATAAAACCAATATTTGCATCTATACTATCAGGGCTAACCCGCCAATAATATTCTTGATTTTCAACCAAGCTAATCGATGGACTCCATTTAATTACACCACCGCTTTGTATAATTTCTTCTCTTTGTTTTATTGGACTATTAAAAAGAGTAGTGGTGTCCATTTCCAAAACATATTTTTTACTTGGAGCTAATGCATCTCCTGTAGTAGATTTTAAGGTAACCTGAGGTGTATTAACAATTCCAAATTTTGGCGGATATAAAGGAGTTAATCCATTTGAGACAACAAAAAAATCAAAGCCTTGGACTCCTAAGCTGCTAGTATATTCATTATTTTGTTCAGCAGCTGGATCAGGAAGTTCTTCGACATCATTATTGGCATCTATGGAAACAAATAATTTGTTAAGTCCTAAAGCTTCTTCTCCTAATGTTGGGATCTCTAAAGTTAGAGAAGTTGTATAGGTCGATGCTAAAATTCGCTCTCTCTTAACTTCAAATTGTTGCCCCGTCGGTAATTCTTGGGTTACCTTAATATATATTGAGTCACCTAATTGTCGACCTATATTGACGATGTCCATGTTCAAAGTAAATTTATCTTTTTCAAGATCAACAATTGTTGGATCTAATTTGAAACTTGAGACATCTATTAAATAATCTGGGCCTGGTGCAGGATTCAACTTTACTGCTGGATCTCCTTGTAAAGTAAATTGTTGAACTAATGTTCTTGTTGGATAATCTGTAAAATTATCAAAATTGGTCAAGGTACTTTTAAAAATATCCCCTATTCCTTGCCCATATAGATCACCTCCTGCTGCATCATACCATTTAGAATTCACTCGATTTAGAGCACTGACGAAGCCTAAACCCGTTGTAGCTCCAAACGCAATAGCTCCTTTATCTTCATAATACACAAATCGTTCACTGACCCCCCTACTATTCGTATGGATATTTCCAGAATAACAACCCAAAGAAAACATTAAAGGGTATTTGCCATAATTCTCATAATTCTCAGGATTGTCTATATCAAAATCAAAAGTCCCAACACCTGAATGACCAAAAAATGTGATCATAGAAACCCCACGGTTAATGGTCCCGAAAATTTGTTCTGATTGAGATATTTGTACCGGATCGGAACTTGTTTTATAGACGGAAGTCACATTTCCACCAAATTGATTATTCTCAATTATATCTGCCATCGCTTCCAAACTCGATTTGATGACATCACGTTCTCCTGATCCACCTCCACCCAAATGCAAAACCTCCTTCATCCATCCTCTTCCTTCAATCGTCTGTGGAGCATTTCGTTGATTCTCTTCCAAAGCTTTTACTTTATCCAAATATATTCGAACATCTTTTGCATCCGAAACCGCAATCCTTCCAAACGGAATGCTTGGATAGTTTTTGCCTTGAGCAGACAACAATAAATTATCCGCACCGGGATATCCATAAGTCGGAACATAGTAGGTGGATCGAGCACCATTATATTGATTCGTTGAACGAACATTATGATACTCTCGTCCTTTCCCAATGATAAAAACATATTTGACATCGGACCAATCCCGATGGATTTGTTGAGCAAAATTCTTTACAGAAAAAGGATGACGATGGATGCCATAAGAAAATTGATCATACAATTGTTGAACATCTACAATCATTGTACTGTAGCCCCCACCGATGGTAGAACTTCGATAATTGGCATATGCTTGAATTTGATTGTTGCCTTGTCCATCATTGAAGAGGCGATTATTGGAAATGATCACAAACTCCGCTTCTTGTTCGCTATAGTCAATGAAATTGATAGATGTAGGAGTCGTGTTTTTAAAACCTGAAACGCTATTCACCAAAATTAAATCACGTGGCATACTTGATGCGGGTAAGACAACTTTAATGAGGTCACCATCTAAAGTGGCTACGATTCTTTGATTGTTAGTGACGTCATATAAAATTGGATCACTACCTTCTGCATTGAAATTTTCAATCTCTAAATATTTTTTACTCGAGCTGGCATCAATGGTAAATTGCGCCATTTTTACATCATCAAAATCAAAGGTGCGTGGATAGGTCAAACTAACGATAGAAACAGCTTGTTTGTCATTATTATCTGCAACGCCTTCAAACTTAACTTCAGCAGAGTTAGCGATCTCTGAAGTACTCACATCAAAACTCAACTCTTTCACCTCGTATTCACCAAGATCTTCATTGAATAATTCCGTTCCATTTAAACTAATGATTTGTTGGTGACTTCGCACCGCATTAGTATTGGTAGCGAATCGTACTTTTAGCGTACTGGTGATTTGACCATCACCTGCATGTTGAGGAGTGAGGTTAATGGTTTGTGTTTTTTTGAAACCACTTGAAAAACCTTCCGCATCATTATAGTCGGAATAAGCTACTCCGTCAGAACTTTCTCTTCTTTTGATATGATTACTATGAAGATTGATTGATTGCTCAAAAAAGAAAAAACTTTCTTTGGCTGGGGGATTACTCAAGTCATTATTAATATTATCAAATCTTTGACCATTACTTGTTGTCCAAGTCAAAAAATAAGCTGTGGTATCGGTGAATAAACTATACGCTGGATTCAACATTTGCGCATCAGGAGCCTCAAATAAAAATCGATCTAACTCGGATCTATTTTGTTGTCCAAAAAATTCTATATAGTCTGTGTTACCTAGGTTGCCACTTCCGGAAATGTACACGGGTACTTCTTCGCCTAAATGAAATAATTGGAATTGGCCTGCTGTCAAACTATTGACTGGAACTCCAGCATCGACCATGCTTTGATAAGGAATTCGGTAAACACCATCTTCCGCTACCATTATTTTAAAATAGGATTGATCAAAATTGATCCATTCATTTCCAAATTTGCCATTGGACATTTGAGCAGAGATATTAAAGGAAATAAATAGAAGAAATAAAGTAGAAGTGAATATCTTTTTCATATGAAAAGTATTTAGCTGTAGACTTTTTAGGGAGTGTTTGGATTATAATTTACAAAGACGTAGTACCTCTAATGGGATTCTGCCGACTTATTCTTCAGATAATGTTAATCTTTAAATTATAAATTACTAACATTTAAAAATATCAAAAATTAATCCGAAAAAATGTCTTTTACAAGATACAAACCAAGCTTTAAATAGAATGTTTGCACTAAGACACTTTAATTCATCAATATTGAGGGATAAAAATACATTAAACCCGTTAAAAATAGGCATTTCGTATTACGAATTTTTGGGATAAAAGAGAAAGGGCGCAATAGCTTTTACTATTACACCCTCTATAGATTTTCTTAGATACTTTTTATAATTAGTTGTTATTTACAGGAGGATCTTTGACTTCTTCTTCATCAGGAATATCGTAAACGCTACCATTTTCGGTTCTTTCGACACTCATATCCTCCAATCTATCCATCATATCCATCGATTGATTCCAAAAATCTTCAAAAAGAGGTTGTACTTTCATACCTATATCCTTTGCTTGAGCCGGAAATTGCTCTAGATAGGCATAGGTGCGTGATTGATCTTTGGAGGCTTGATTGATCATATGCGCTTGATCACCAAACCAAAGTAAAATACTGTAGATCAAAACGGTAACAAATCCAATCAACATACCTCCTGCCAACTGATTGATGACATTGATATTAGCCGTTTTTAGAATTCCTTCTAAACTTCTAGCAACCATTCTGATCAAAAACATGACAATTACAAAAGCCAATAAGAAACCTGCAGCAAACATTAAGGGGTTTTCTGAATTGAAGGTATGCTTTAAAAATTCAGTCATCGGATTCGCAAACTTGAAGGCAGCCATCAAACCAAAAACCAAAGAGAGCACACTAAACACCGTTTGGATAATCCCTCTGGAAAAACCGATATAAAATCCGGTGACGACCGCTATTGCTAACATGATATCTATAGCCATAATCTCTGTTTTAATTTGGTGTTAAGGTTTTATAGTGTTGAAGTATCATGCTGTTTTGCGGTGTCCTCTAAAACACCATAACACTATAATCCATTAACACTTAAGCACTAATTCACCCTTTTAAATGTTTTGCAAAAAAGCCAACCATGGCTTTGTAAGCTTCAAATCGGTTCTCTTCATTGTGAAAACCATGTCCCTCATTATACTTAACAAGGTAAGGTACATCTATGTTCCGAGCTCGTAAAGAAGATACAATTTGATCGGACTCATCAATATTGACTCTTGGATCGTTTGCCCCTTGAATAACAAATAGCGGAGCTACAATTTTATCGGTATGAAGAGCTGGTGAAGTAGCTGTCATGGACACTTGGTCCTTCTCTGGATCACCAACCATAGTGTACATCATTTCAAGATAAGGTTGCCAGTAAGGAGGAATCGTTTTCATAAAAGAAAATAAATTCGATACCCCGACATAATCCACTGCACAGGCATACAATTCAGGGGTGAAAGTAACACCCGCCAGTGTAGCATAACCACCATAACTACCGCCATAAATCGCGATTCGTTTGGGATCTGCAATGCCTTTTTCAATTAACCATTTGACCCCATCAGTAATGTCATCTTGCATGGTTTTTCCCCATTGTTTAAAACTCTTTTCCCAGAAATCTCTTCCGTATCCTGTGCTACCTCTAAAATTCATTTTTAAAACAGCATAACCTCTACTCGCCAAAAGTTGAGTCTCTGGATTAAATCCCCAAGTATCTCGATGCCAAGGTCCTCCATGAGGGTTGATAATGACGGGTAGGTTTTTGGCTTCAGCCTTATTGGGAATGGTCAGATATCCATTAATGGTTAATCCATCTCTTGAAGTATATTGGATCGGTTGGATAGTTGCCATATCTTCTTCATTGATCCACGGGCTTACTTCTGCTATTTTTTCCAAGTGATCTTTCTGTTGATCATAAAAATAGTATGCACCTAATGACCGATCACTATAGGTTCGGACCATGCATTTATCTTCTGCTTTACTAGAACTGGTAATCACAACTTCGTAATCGCCCAATTCTTGTTCTAAACGTTTTTGAATTTTTGCTCGATTGTCATCTAAAAAATGATAATGCTGTTTGGCAGTAGTATAAGCAACAGCCGTGAGGACCTTCCGTTTTTTAGAATAAATTAAATTAGTGACATCCACGTCTGGATGGCTAAAAATGGGTTCGCCTACTTCTTTTCCTGTAGCCATGTCAAATTTGGTAATAATGGATTTGTCTCGATCCAAATTTGAACTAGCATAAACGATAGAACTATTATCAAAATCAAAAAATAGAGGTTGTACGGTTACCCTAAAATCAGTTTTTAGTACTTCTTTGAAGTCATCCGTTTCTTTATCTCTATACAATAATACCGAATTGGTACCATCTACAATTTTAGAAGCAATCCTTAAATGACCATTGTGATCTGTCGTCCAATTTTCAAGAGGTTCCGCTGGATTGGTGTTGCTAGCTAATTGTTGATATGCTCCAGTATCAATGTTTATTCGATAGGGTTCGAAGAGTTGTGGATTATTTTTATTCATTCCAATAATCACTTCGTCTTCAATATCTTTTAATGAATCTATAATTTCAATCCGAATTCCTTCGAAAGGAGTTAGATCTATCGCGTTTTCTCCATTTTTATTAACAGCGAATAATTGAAAATTTTCATCGCCACCATTGTCTTTGATGTAAAGAATGCGATTGTCGTTTGCCCAAAAATAACCAGGAATATCTCGTTCCGTTTCACTGGTGATTCGAATGGCATTTTTACTTCCAATTTTTTGAATGAAAATATTTTGTCGACGCTCGTAGGGACCCATGTAAGAAAAATAGTTTCCATCTGGAGATAACTGATAAGCTGTCTTTTCTGGATTCTTGAAAAAATCTTCTATACTATATTTGAACTTTTCGTTAGCAGCAGCGATTAATAGCTCTAACTCTTGAGGAGAACTAGGTAGATTCGGATTCCCAGGTAAAGTTTGTTGTTTTTCCTTATTCATAATTAACTCGTATGCATGTTTATCGTATAGTAGAGAATGTAGTTGATCTTAAGACGTAATCTTCTACCAATTGGATACAAATGAGGCATAATAATACAAATTGGACGCCAGTTATTTCTCTATTCTTATATAAGTTTTTTTTTATTAGTCAAAATGTTGAGATGGATTAATGGATCTTGCTTTAGTCTGAAAACTTCTTCGTTGTTTTTTTGTTCTAAAAATAAAAATAAGGCAATCAACGATATTAAAACATGTAAAATTATTTTCATCCAAATGTAAAAAGCTTTTTTTAGTTAAACTCCTAACTTATACGAACTGTAGTGACTATTCGATGAAATATTAAATGTATCATAAAGAAGTTAGGAAAACATTAAAAAAAGTGGATTTTATAAAATTTTCCTGTAAATTGTGGAACATATAATTAAAATGGCAATATTATTGTGACCCCTCTCGTTGAATGAACTTATCAATTTAAAATTAACTTTGATTTTTTAGATCAAAAAAGTTAATCAAGACTTGAGACTATATAATACATTCTATTTTTGAATATCCCTTCAGAACAATGACTGAAAAAGCATTTTAACACACAGTCGAACCCCATTAACTACAAAAAGTCAAATGTAATTAAGGCATTTAAGGTTCTATCTGTCTTACTTATTATTTGAATTTAATCACTATTTTTGATTTAAACCCAAATCCAATGAAGGAGTTAATGATTTTTCTTGTAAGCTGGCTATTCTTTTGTTCTACTGCTACATCTGCAGTACTGGCTAATAATGATCCATGTGATGTCAATCCAATAAATGATGAAGTACCAAGGGTCTTTTTATTAGGTGAGCATGAAGCTGCTTTCGAGCAACTGACTGCTGACTATTCCACCATGTTGCTGGAAGCTTGTGGAGACGATATGGATGTTGCTTTTGAAAAGTGGTTTAGCATGATTAAAGATATGGAAGCTCATTCTGAAGCAGTCAACTATGATTTAAAAGGAGTAAAAGTTTGGCTAAACGTTTTTTGGGATGAAGATGGGCACGTTAAGCATTTGGCTTATTATTTAAAACCAAACTCTAGAAATGTAGATCTTGAAAAATTAAATTTATTCTTCAAAGATTTTCTTAATAATTATACTTTCCCATTTCAGTTCGATAAAAAGTTTTCTCATTATGGAAGTGCTACTTTTCCAACAATGCCGAGAAGAGTACAACCGGCTGCAAAAAAAAAGCAACTTCCGGATGAAGTAGCCACTGATACTAGAAAATATTAATTTTCTTCAGTTACATATAGACCTTGGTATGGTCAAAAGAAGCCGGAAATTGTATCTCAATTTCCGGCTTCTTTTTGATAGAAATTGATTCTTTCTTATGACAAAACGTTTGATTTTATATTATACTCTTTCCCTGTTATTGCTAATGCTTTTTTCCTGTGGTAAAGAAGAAATAGACCTCCCTTGGACCGAACTCAATTCACCTATTAGTACTCGATTCAATTCTGTTGTTTTTACCAATAGTGGAGAAGGCCATATCGTCGGAGGAGATGTTTGGACATATGGCGTTCATCTCTTTACAGAAAATGAAGGACAAACTTGGATAGTCGATACTTTTGCAACCAAAATGCTTTTTAATCTCGATTATCAGGAAGAAACGGATAAAAATTTCGCAGTAGGAATAGGTGGCTTTTATCAAAAAAATACTTCGGATGCTGCTTGGTTTACCCGAGGACTCAATGTGACAGATACTTTTCCTCCTTTTAATGATGTCGCTATTCAAAATAATGGTCAAGGAATATTAGTTGGCGGGGGAGGATTTGGTAATGGAGTAATCGTTCAGTTAGGAGATAATTTTGAAGTGAAGAGTATACATAAGTTTGAAAATGAAATAAGCGCAGTTTGTTATTCTAATCCATCAAAAATCCATGCCTTTGGCTTTGGTATCGTACTGCTTTCTACCGATAGTGGAACGACTTGGACTAGACAGGATGTCAACTCAGATTTTTATCGAGCCGTACATTTTCCCAATGCGCAAATAGGTTATGCAGTAGGTTCATTTGGTTCTATTATCAAAACAACAGATGGGGGATTGTCTTGGAAGAAAATTAGAGATGGAGATAAACGCCATGTTTCCAACGAGCCTTTTCGATCTGTTTTTTTTACAAATGAAGATCATGGATATATTGTAGGAGAAGGCGGTTTATTTTGGCAAACTCAAGATGGAGGTACCCATTGGAAACAAGTAAAAGATTTTCCAAACGTAGACTTATACGATATTTACGTCAAGGAAAACAAAGGCTTCATCGTAGGCGCCAATGGCCGAATCTTCGAATTTATTCATTAGCTTGTGTACGATTACTATATAATTTGAATGGTATAATCTTTCCGTAATCTTGCTTTCGCAAATTGAAGTAATCAATCATTCAAAATATTTTTTCAACCCCAATAATTCACTCACCACAACTATTCATTCCCCTTCAAAAGGTACAATCCAATCAGATTCTTCAAAAAATGACCATTCTACTTTTGCTAGATCCCGTTTGGAATCAATATAAGGTTGATAATCGCGACCATTTAATTTCGTTTTAATAAAAGCATAAACCTGGACTTCTTTCATCCCTTTTGCTTGATAATGATCTCTCAAAAAATGAGCAAACTGTAAAATCATATCTGGATGAGTGTATAATTTTCTTTTTTGTCTTTTACTTAAATGATCAATAGGAGAGACACGAACTTTTTTGGAAGTTTGTCCATCGATTATTTCAAAATGACCATAACCATGTTTGCTTCGCAACATCATTCTCCAAGAGTATCGGTGTCCCTCTTCCGTCCAAGCGACAGGACCTTCGAAATAATGATGACGAAATGGAATTAGTAATTGCGCACCAATAAAAAGCATTAAAAAGGTAGGAATCCATTTCTTTTGATGATCAAAATGTTGAACACTATCGCTCGTTGATTCCTGAAAATAATTAGGATACTTTCGTTTTAAAAAAAGCTCCATATATTCTTTCCATTTTTGTAGAAAAGGAAATTTGTTTGAAAGATATTGAATGACCTTTCGGGGGAAATCTGGAGAGAAAAATAATAAAGTGAGGGTGACGGATAAAAAAGGAAAAACACCAATTTGAAAAAGTATAAAATTGGTAAAGTGAAAAAATAGAATGAAGCCTAAAGCCCAAATTCTTGTGCGTTTTTGAATCAAAAAGAAAGGAACCAATAAGTCCAGCAACAAACCACCATAAGACATTACATAAGCCACCCAATCCTGTGCAATAAAGGAACCAATTAAAGGAGTATTGACTTTATCTTGCAACCAGAAAAGCAATGGAATTCCATTGAGCCAGTCCATATTCAATTTGGCAATACCGCCATAGAAATAGACCAATGCCATCATAAATTGCAATAAAAATAAACTCCAATAAGGAACTTGATCCAATTTTTTTGCTGGCTCCTTCAATACATCCATCGAAAAAGCTCGATTTAGGGGCATTAAAATGATCACAAAACTAAGTAGACAAATCAAATACCCGTGATTGAGGTAGTAAGCCTTTTCTAGTAAAAACAAATAGGTAAAACCAATCGCGAAAAAGGTGGACGATATTCGAAAATATTTACCCAAAGTAATACCGATAGTAGCAAAGAGTAAAAGGATAAAAAAGCAGGACATCCAAGGTTCGCTTAAAGGATGAAGCCATTCAAAACCATAATATTTGAATTGAAACTGATCTGGATCAAACGCCTGTTTGGTTAGATGCAAATAAGTAAAGTTAGCAATTACGTCAGCAAAAGCTATAATCCCAAAAATGACCCGAAAGAAAACCAAAGAAGCGATATCAATCGGACGGAATAAAAAATGTTTTATTGGCTTAGTTATCATGCTTAGCTAAAGGTATGTTTTCCTTCAATAAAACATAGCAATTCTAAAGGCTTGATGTTCATTTTTTATGTGCAAAACGATGATTTTGTGTTTTTTAAAACAAAAAAGTTTGATTTTGTTGGAATATTTATATTTTTTGTTGGTTTTATTGTAATTGCCTGATTAGTAGTTGTTTATCTTTTAGTTCTGTGTAGTTTTTGTTTTTAAAACGATGTTTTTATTTGTTTTAAATGTAAAAAATTAAAACAAAATGTTGCTTTATACGCAAATTGTTTTTATTTTGCAAGCGTAATCAGTCGTAAAACATAATATTTCGACTATTCGTAAACAAAATAATTATACAATGGAATTGCAAATCTTAGTAAGTAAAAAAGGAACACAGGTTGTTACTATGACTAATTTGCATGCAGCACTTCGCTTACCTGCTCATAAGTACAATGGTAACTTAGAAAAATGGTTAAGTGATTTCTTTGCCTTTTCAAATGATATTCGTCAACCAGAAGAGTTAAAAGACTATGCTCCTCGAAAAATGGAACATAGTAAAATGCGCGATTTTTATATTTCATTAGAATTTGCCCGTTTGATTACCTTGAGTTCTACCAGCTCTTTGAAGCAAAAAATTGCGAAACTTTTAATGTCCTACGAGGGTAAAAAGGAAGAGCCACAAATGTTGACCAAAGAACAGGTTTTAGCAGTGATTGAGTTGACCAAAGTAATGGGGATGATTTCTTGTCAAAAGTCCGTTGAAAAGCAGCATTTAAAGTATTTTGAAGATACCAAAGGATATAATTATAAATGGTGGCAGTATCGAGCCGATTTGCTAGGATATAGTGTAGAAGAGTTAAAAGAAAAGATGCAGGAAATTGGTAAGAGTTATAAGAATAAAACAATGCTAACCATGCTAATGAACTTGGATAAGTATGAAATTATTCGAATGGCAGTAATTGATTTGTTTATTGCACTTGGAAAGCCAGAGAAATATGCTCAAAATATGGGGGATTTAGCTAAAATATTTGCCAGAGAAATGAAAGTAGAAATTTGGGATGATCGCAAAGCTTCTATCAACTTCAATCAATCTAATATTAATATGAGTTTGGTCAATGATGTAAAATCACTAAAAAGAAATGGAATTTTGAGTTTATGGTAATACTTCGAATCTTTTGCTCAGGTGAATCATTAAGAACAGCTAATTAGTACGTTTTAATAAGATACCTTCTTCGACAAATTCTGTACCTACGTATGTATGGACATTTATGAGCTTGACTTTACTATTTTTTATCCCCATTAGAGTATTACTTGAATGGTATATGCTTTGATTATTCTAGGGTTTACACGATAGAAGAGTGCGTGGCCTGGCAAAAAACTGTTTGACGGAGGA
>CAYTVR010000082.1:0-27810 GCA_964441245.1 uncultured Saprospiraceae bacterium
CTTGAGTTGTTGTATTACCACATGCATCCGATAATGACCAAGTCCTAATAATAAGGGTTGATCCAGTACAAACACCTAAGACACTGATTTCATCGGTAAACATTGGTTCTCCGATATTAGTATCACAGTTATCAGATACATTAATCGCTGTTCCTACTATTGTTAAATCTTGTGGATCTACATCACAAGAAACTGTAATGTCTGCAGGTACGCTAAAGATTGGTCCCGCATTATCTTCCACACTAATCAATTGCGTTTTGGTCGTAGTATTTCCACATGCATCGGCCAATTGCCAAGTTCTAATAATTTGATATGTAGTATTACAAACGTCATCGTTAGTCACTTCATCGGTGTAGGTTGCTTCTCCAATATTGGTATCACAATTATCCGTTTCATCTAGTACATTTCCTACCGTAGATAAGTCATCAATATCTTGTGTACAATCAATGGTGATATCTTCGGGGACTGTAAAGGTCGGTAAAACGGTATCTTCAATATTTATGATTTGAATGTCTGTAGTTTTATTTCCGCAACCATCTTCCACTGACCACTTTCTATAAATGATACTATTATGTGCACAAGCATTACCTACGGTTAAGCTATCTGTAAAAATGGGTAAGGCAAGTCCTGTTGCACAATTATCTGTTGCATCTACCACTGTGCCAACCAAACTTAAATCTAAAGGATCTTGCTCACATGAAATGGTGATGTTGTCAGGCGTTGTAAATACTGGAGGCGTAGTATCTTCAAGTGTAATGATTTGATTTTTTGAAATGCTATTTCCACAATCATCGCTTAAAGACCATGTTCGGTAAATCACTTTTGCTCCAAAGCAAGGATCATTTAAACTAACGCTATCCCGATAGCTGGCTTCGCCGATCGTACTATCACAGATATCCGATTCATCGGAAACATCTCCAGTCACATTAAGGTGAGTCGGATCTTGATCACAAGATAACGTGATATCCTCTGGCACTGTAAAATCGGGTGCACTATTGTCTTCTAAATTTATTTGTTGGTATCCTGATGTAAGGTTTCCACAATCATCTTCTACACTCCAAATTCGAATAATAGTAGAAGATCCATTACAAGAAATGCTTGTTAAAATACTATCTCTATGAGTTGGTGTTATGGAGTTACCATCACATGCAGAACCGGTCGTCGTAGCTATTCCTGTTAAGATTAGATCGTTTGGATCTTGGCTACAATCTAAAATAAGATCTTCAGGTATATCTAAAATAAGAGACGTTTCGTCTACGACTGTGATGATTTGAATGTGTTGATTACTGTTTGCGCAGTTATCGGTCCAATCCCATGTACGAACAATGGAATAATTTCCGATACAATCACCTGGCGTTTCTATTTCTGTAAAAGAAAAGTCTACATTAGAATCGCAATTATCTAAAGCACTTGGATCAAATGATCCAACGTCAGTGCCACATTCTATGGTCACATCTTCAGGAAATACCACTACAAAAGGATTCTCTGTGTCTTGAATTATTAAAAGTTGACTTATAGAATCTTGGTTGCCACAATCATCAGTAGCTATCCATACTCTATGAACTTCAAAGGTATTTTCGCAGGCTCCGGCAACTTTGGTTTCATTAAAAACAATATCTACATTATTATCACAATTATCCGTAGCCACAATGTCAATACCAATCTGTGGAGCTGCAATAATCGTATCACATTCCATAACAGGATTGAATTCTATGTTTAGAAACACAGGTCCTATGGTATCAATCAAAGTGATGATTTGATTGGCAATGGCTTCATTCTCACATCCGTCTATCAAACTCCATGTTCTAGTAATTGTTGCACCACTAGTACAAAATGTACTGTTGTCTAATACATCCGAATAAGTGGCCTCTCCAATAGCCAATCCACAAGCATCGTTTTCATCAAATACATCTCCAGTAATGGCCAAATCATCTGGGTTTATTTCGCAAGAAATAGTGATATTTTCTGGTGTTGTAAAAGTTGGCAATGCGTCGCCTTCAATAGTAATAATTTGCACAACCGTGCCTATATTTCCACAATTATCTGATACACTCCATGTTCTATGAATCTCTCTACCTAATCCACAGTTTCCTGGAATTGTTACATCATTAAAAGTGGCGTCTTCTATAAGTGTACTACAATCATCTACTATTGTATTGATATTTCCTGTAACATTTAGGTCAGTAATATCTTGAGTACAAGTCAAAGTAATATCTGCAGGCTCATTAAAAGTTGGGGGAGTCGTATCTTCTAAGGTAATATTTTGAACGCTTGTAGTTGTATTGTTACATGCATCCGTCAAGGACCATGTTCTAACAACAAGGGTATTACCTTCGCAAGGATAATTAGTTGAAATTTGATCCGTATAAGTGGCCTCTCCAATATTAAGATCACAATTGTCTGCTTCATTAGTTGCATCTCCCGTAAGGGAAAGATCCGTGGGATCGGCATTACAATCTAAAGTAATATCTGGTGGTAATAAAAAAGTTGGTGGAATCAGATCTATATTGGAAACAATGGCAACATCGGAGGAAACTGTTCCTGGTGGTAATTCCTGACAAGGATAATCCAAAACATAAACAGAATCGCGTACCTCACATCCATTTCCAACATCCGAGACTTCTAAAATATATAGTCCTGCTCCAACTGCGTCAATATCTTGACTATTAGAAATAAAATTATTGGGACCAGTCCATTGATAAGTATATCCATCCGCTCCACCTAATAAATGAACGGCGGTTTCACACCCATTGATTTCTTCTAGATTGATAAAAATATCGGGATATACTTGATTTGCGATTACTGTAATGGTATCCTTTAGTCCTAAACAACCACTTATTAAAGAACCCTCTACGATATAGGTACCTGGTTCATCAATCTGAACTTGAATACCAGTCGTATCACCAATTATATTTCCATCTATGGTTTCCCAACTATAATAGGCTCCCGTTATTGTATCTGCTAAGCTTAGGGTAATCACAGGGTTATTGCAATCTAATGGATCATCCTGTACAATTAAAACCTCCACTTCATTGGTATATCCAAATGGGTAAGGTCCACTAAAGTCTTTTAGTTGAGCAGTGAATGAACTTGAAGCTCTCGATTTGAATAATACACTATTGAAAGGAATATCGCATTCAGCCTCCGCGAAAGAATACAACAATAAAGGATCGATACCAAAGGCTGTAAGATCTAAACCGACTTCAACAAACTGATATTTATCATAAAACAAAGAATAATCTCCAGTAGAACTTAATGTTCCCCAAGGAGGTCCAGAAGACAAATCGGAATTGGAAATCCCACAACCGTAAGAACCAGTACTCGGAATTTCAATATCTACATAGCCAAATGAAGAAGAGTTTTTGGCGCCATCAAATTCATTTCCAAAATTAAAAAGACTGGGGTCGGTATTGTTATAATCAAATTTACTCACCCAAATTCTTAATTCAAGAACAGGTGCATTGGTGGTAGAAAAATTACAGGTGACTACTAAATCTCCTATACCAATTACATTTCCCGCAACATCAAATTTCCATGCGGTATGTCCTTCATCAGGTCCGCCACTAGAAAATCCATTGACTCCATCATATGTAATATCTCTAGCATAAATTTCGGCATCAAAATAACTTTCTCCTTGATTCGCAACTCTTGACCAACCAAGATACAACCAAAGATTATCATCCATAGTCGCCCCATCTCTACGCATGTGAGCATAACCGTCAATAATATCATTTTTAGGGGTAACATTGGCAGGACCATCATCCCAAATAGCAGGATCTTCTCCATTTTTACTTGCAGATGTAAAACTTGTTAAATCGGTAGCTTGTGTTCCTCCATAATAATCCCGTGCATAGGATGCATCATGTAAGCGATATCCATCAATCAAACTATTGACTGGAATACTCATCTCGGTCAGCCATTGTACATTTCCACCATTCATTAAAATTTGGCGCAATGCTTCTGAACCTGTAGTGTCGATTACGCCTATTCCATTGCCATTGCCATTGCCATACACAAACCAATCATCCGTATTCGATTCGTGAGCCGTAGCAGCACCATATAACGAAGTATTAGAATATATATCAGCGTCTATTCCAAAATTGATTCGATTACATCCATTTTCTAATGTTTGCGCAAATGTAAATCCGCATTGGAAAAGAAATCCAATACACAGCATACATTTAAAAAATCCGTTTTTCAACATTAGATTCTATTTACAACAAAGAGTGAGTATATTTTTTTTAGAAAAAAACACTAATCAAATTGTCCATATATAACAAAAATCATATATCGAAAACTGATTAAAATAAAAGGGGAATAAGTATTGTCTACATTCCAAATACTATACCACATCTATTTAATTTTAGACTGTCACAATTTGTTTGGAATTTAATTTCTGGAGAATTAGAATGGAAGGAGTATTGGAGGTTTTGGATTTTGTATTTTTTGAACCATTTCCATATGGACACGTAAGGAATTTAAGTGCATAGAAGATCTTTTTCTTTTAACCACAAAAGGCAAAAAGAAACACAAAGCCTTCTTTCGTGAGAGTACACAGAAGAATATAGCTAAAGCTATTTTATACTTTTTTACGAAAAAAAAAGAATAACAAACACTCTTGAAGGCTTGCTGATTTAAAACAAAAAAGCCCAGGACACGGGGTCCTAGGCTCTAAATGTATAATTAATCAAAATATTCTTTATCGAGTTATCTTTTTTGATGGCTCAAAAATAAATTCCACCAGATAAATTTCATTTTAACTCCCATCCTGCTAGTAATCGGCTTGGTCTTTAAAATGAAATTGTGGAATTTATTTTTTTCGCTTGGCTTATCTGATGGTGTAAGAAACTCCTAAACCATAAGTGATACCTCGACTAAAATTCACATAAGTGTATTCATTTCCTAAGTATTCAGAAGAACGTTTGAATGGATCGTTCAACAAGTTCTTAGCTGAAAATTTAATGCTGACATCTCCTAAACGTTTGGTCACATTAAAATC
The DNA here is from genome assembly GCA_964441245.1 of uncultured Saprospiraceae bacterium. Classification (GTDB taxonomy): domain Bacteria; phylum Bacteroidota; class Bacteroidia; order Chitinophagales; family Saprospiraceae; genus JALZUU01. Next base: position 5,000 of record CAYTVR010000082.1, read on the forward strand.
TAATTGTGATCGACCTCTGTCATAAATATCTGGAAGACCATCTCTACCGATGATGTTCAATCGATCTCCAATAGTATTCAAGGCGATTACGGCATCCAATCCTAAATCCAAATTGCTATACATTAAAGCAGTATTAAAAATGAAGGTTGGTTGACCTTCGAAAGGTCGTTCTGTTTGTTCTATTCCTACTCCTTGATCCAGGACATCCATTTTAGATTGGATATAAGAAATATTGGTGTTGATTTTAAAATCTTTAAGCGCTGGAGAAATGAAAGATAAATTTTTTCTCACTTCTAATTCAATTCCAAATAAGTTACCACCATCTACATTGACATATTCTAATTCCGGATTTGGTGCATTTCTATAAATCAATGTAATTGGATTCGTAAAGTCTTTATAATATCCGCTCACAGCAACGATTTCTCCCGGGCTTAAAAACCATTCCCAACGTAAATCAAAGTTAATTGCTTTTGTTAATTTCAAATTAGGATTTCCAAACCAAGTTTCTTTTGTCAGTGGATCAAAAGATTCGAAGGGTGCGATTTCTCTCATATTAGGTCGAGCCAAAGTTTGAGAAAAAGAACCCCGTAAGTTCATGTTGTCATTCAAAGAGTAAATCAAGTTCCATGAAGGCAATAAATTCACTTGATCAATATTGGCCACCTCTTGTGAAGTATCTCTACTTTCTGCAAACAATTCTGTACGTTCTACTCTAAGTCCACCTACAAACTTTAAATCCTTCATGATTGGGATGGTCAACATTCCATAACCTGCAGTTACTTTATCAGATCCTGTATAGAAGTTTCTTAATAAAGTTCTATCTACTAAGTAATTCCCTAGAACATATCCACCATTTTCTTTAATCTCTACTACTCCAATATTATCGTCTCCTAGATAAGCTTCTACATCTCCTTCGAAAGGAGTTACACTTGCATTTTGATCTTCTACTTGGTAACGATATTCGTTGAAAACTCTGTCTTTCTCCGTTCTTAAACCTCCTACTTTTACTTTGGTTCCGTTGGAACCAATGGGTAAGGTTAAATCTAATTTAAAATCATACTGCTCGTCTTCCAAATCACGGTAGAAGTGAAAAGGTCGTTGAACATTAGATGATGGGATACTGTAATCTTCCGTTTCAGTATTGTATTCGTTTTCGAAGAATCGAAGATCTGGAACATCTAAAGAAGAATTGGCTTTAGCTGCTTTCCATTCTATTTGTGCATTATTCAAACCAGCAATGACATGCGTACCTCCCAACTGGAAGCTCGTCAATTCTCGCTCTCTAAAATCAATTGACCGACCTTCTAGAAAATCTGGAGCGATAATATTATCAGGACGTTCTCCAAAAATAAATCGAGATTTTTTATCCGCACTGTGATTGTAGATAGATGTAAAGGTGATTGTATTTAAGTTATTCAATTTATAAGCTAATCCTAACATTCCGTTTAAGGTTGGACTTTGTGTACTCGTTGTTTCTTCGAAGTCACCTTGGTTGAATAATTCTCCAGAATTTTCAGCATTGAAAAAAGAATAATTTGCTTTTTCGAATCTATCCAAGTGTCTATAAGTTTGCTTAAAGGAAGCAGAAAAGATAACACCTAGTGGATTATTTCCTACATTATATTGGTTACCAAAAGCCACAGAGTAGCCATGATCAAGTCCAGAGTTGGTCGTAGTTGGTGCAAACTGACTGTTCACGGATCGGATCAATTCATCTGCTGTTGTTCCTAATTCTCTACCACGATCTTGGAAATTCAATCTAGTCAAAATAGGTAATTGAAAACTCTTAGCTAAAACTTCTTCAGCTAATTCACTTTCAAATACTTCAGGTCTTGCTCTTCCGCCATCATCATATCCCCAGTAATCAGAAGAACCACCTTCGTGAGTCAAAAAATTACTATTAAAATTATTCTGAGCATTATATGCAGTAGACACACCGAAGGTTAAAGAAAATTGCTCCGGAAAGCTTTTCGTTTTGATGTCTACATTTCCACCTGTAAAGGTACCTGGTTGATCTGGCGTAAAAGTTTTGGCGGTAATGATATTATCTAGCAAGCTTGCTGGAATCAAATCCAACTGAGCACCATTTCGATATGGATCTGCACTTGGGATAATCAATCCATTTAATTGCGACAAAGAATAACGGTCTCCTAATCCACGGATGTAAACATATTTTCCACCACTAACTGTTGCTCCAGTTACTTTTTTCATGGCACCGGCTGCATCGCTAATCGCCAACTTACCCATTTCCTGTGAGGAAATTCCATCTTGAATTTTGTCTGATTTTTTTTGAAGAATTAGTAAAGCATTTTCAGATCGTTCGATCACTTTTGCCTTTACGGTAATATCCAAATCAAGGTCAACTGCTCCATCACCTAAGGCTACATCGAAGTAAGTAATTTCTCCGTCTTTGACTTCCACTCCTGGAGTTTTTTTATCGGCATAACCGATGTAGGAAACATGAATGGTGTAAATGCCAGGATCTGCTTTGAATTGATATTTTCCATCGAAGTCCGTAGCAGTACCAGTGGTGGTTCCTTCGATTACAACGTTAGCACCAATTAGTGCTTCGCCTGTTTCTTCATCAAGGATGGTCCCTGTAATGGTTCCTTGACCAAATGCTGTCATGACAATCAACAGCTGAAAAAGGGTGAAAAGGATTAAATTTCTCATTTTTTATTTTGATTATTATACATTTACAAATACCCAAAAATTAATTATTTGAGTGATTTTAATTAAAAATTATACATTCTAACTTGCTGTGCAAAAGGTTATTTCTTCTGCTTATACATTTTGATTAAAAGTTTGAGTGGAAGTTGGTTATTCCAACTTCCACTCTTATAAAGTATTAGTTATAAACCGCTACTTTTTGAGTTACATTTCCTAACTCAGTATTTAAGGCTACGATATAAAGACCGCTTTGGTAATTAGCTACGTTCAATTGGAAAGCGTTTTTACCTTCAGATTGAAATCCTAAATCCATTCGATCGATTAACTGACCTTGTAAGTTGTAAACTGTGATAAACGCGTCCGTGGCTGTTGGCAATTCGAATTTGAATTGTGCTTGACCTCCATATACTGGGTTTGGTTCAGCATTTGCTAAAACAATTCCGGCATCGTTTGAAGCTAAATCATGTGTACCTGTAGCAACATCACCGAAGTAACCATAAGAAGCCAACGCTGTCCAATCATCTGCCCAGTTCCAATAAGCACCAAAGGCACCTCGGTAATCTGTTACTTCAATACCTTCTTCCGTAGGAGTTGCTGCGCCAGTTAATGCAGGTGATCCGAAAGTTAGTCTTGGATCTAATTGTTGATTAGGCTCTCTAGAAATAGAAGCCAATAAAGGATCTGCTTCTTCAACAGCTATAGAAAAGCCAGAACCATTATATAAGGTGTTGTAATTCCAAAGAATATTAGCAGCAAAAACAGTTTCGCCATCATTTAAACGATCTACAGATGTATCCTCCACTCTAAAAGCGTAATCATCAATATCCATCCAGATGATATTCCAGAATTGAGCAGCGCCATCACTTTTCAATCTTAATCCATGTCCATTTCCTTTTCCTTGTGTTCCAGAACCGATTAAAGTAGCATTGTAAATTCGACCAACTGTTTGAGGTCCTAAATCATCTGCTTCTGAACCATCATATTCGATAGCATGGTCTCCTATTTCTTCATCAGAATCTTGTTGGATAGAGAAAGCAAACTGTACGTGTCCATTCCAACTTTCGTCAAAATCAAATGCTTCATCACCAACGAAAGCTGAAACGATGTGTGTTGCGTTTACGGTACCGCCGAAAAATTCAAATCCATCATCTTTGTTGGCAAAAACTTCTACATAGTCAATAGTAGTTCCAGCTCCAACACCACCCATTGTCAAACCGTTGATTTCATTATCTCCACCTAAAATAGATCCTCCATGACGGATAGAAACATATTTAAGAATACCTGAATCATCCATTGCATCTGTTCCTCCATAACGGATACGAACTTCATCAGAAGGAATCCCTTCAATTACATCTGTAGGATAATTTTCAGCAGGATTGTTGATATTTTCGCCGATTGGCGCTCTTCCTAAGATAATTAAACCTCCCCATAATAAATTATCCGTAGCTGTTAAATCAGTTGTGCTGGTTAAGTCATCTAATTGAGTTGTAAAAATAATTGGCTCTTCTCTCGTTCCTTCTGCATTGATTTTAGCACCTCGTGTAATAATTAAAGCCGAAGTAGGATCTGTACCATTAGAACCAACAGTCATTCCTTTTATGACAGTTCCTGCTTCTATATTTAAAACGCCACCATCCTCAAGGTAAACGTAACCATCTAAGATATAAACATTATCCTTGGTCCACTCATAGGTTCCTGTTCCTAGGTCAGCATCTGTTATTGTGATATCTGCCGCAAAAGCTGCAGTAAGCATAAATGTTGCTAAAAGTGTAGTGTAAATTTTTTTAATCATAATCTTGTTGTTTTAACTTTTATAAGTTTTTATGGTGGTTTTAATATTTCGTCTAACGTTGATGCAAAGTTATCATCAGCATGTTAACTCGCTTTCAATGAGTCTTTAACTTTATGTAAACATGTATGATCTTGAAGCTCATTTCTTAATCACAAAGTCATCATTAATTTACATTAAATTAACATCGTGTACTTTTGACAAAAAGCCGTCATTTTTTAGCTTTAAAAAGGAGTTTTTTATAGCCATTTAGATTTCTCGATTCCACTACATTTCACAACAAATAAATGTAAAGAGTTAGCGCTTTTCTTCGACTCCCTTTGGTCGCTCAGGAGGACAAGCGGTTTTCAATTCCTTCGACATTCAGGATAAAATCTCATTTCTAAGCAATACTTAAAGCAGACTTTACATTGCCTTAATATCTGATCCTCATCTTTGTACCAGAAGTAATTTTTGTAGTTTACTTGCATTGTTTTAGGAATTAAAAGGGTTGTCATAAGGGATGGCTCTTTTATTTCTAAATTTTACTCAAAAATTAAATCCCTCTTTGATTTCGTTTTTTAAATTGATTGACGTTCTTTTTCAATCACTTACAACCTTCATTAAAAATCGAAAATCGGGAAGTAATTCTTTGAGACGTGATAATTTTCCTCCATTAATTTGGAGTCCTCTATAATCGTAAGTTTAATTGAAGTAGCTCATCTGTTGAAGGTGGGCTACTTTTGTTTTGGGGAAAGGTGATTCAGGTTTAATTTTAGAATTTGGGTATTTTAGTTTGAAAGTTTTGCTTAGCGAATAGAACACAGATTTGGCGGATTACGCAGATTGCGCAGATTTTCCCCGCGATCGAAGGCCGCACTTGCGGGAAAATCAGTGCAATCTGCGTAATCTGTTTCATCAGCGTTCTAATCTGACTTTTGAAAACTTAGCATATTCTAACTTGTTCAAAAGAATTAAAAAAGGTGTAAATAATATTTATCTTGGGGTCAAATTGAATTTGCCTCAAAGTTATTTTATGGAAGAATTTTTAGCGACGCCTTTTACGTCTCCTTTTAATTTTGTTTTGATTACTGCCATTATCTTTACGATTACCTTTAGCCGTTACCTGCTTTTCTCTGGATTGTATCATTTCATTTTTTATGTCTGGCTGCGATCGATTTTTCAACCAAGAATCATCAACATTGAAGAACGAGATAAAAAACAAGCTTGGCTTGAGATTCAACGTTCGGCGATTACTTCCTTTATTTTTTCTTTTTCAGGAACAAGCTTGATCATCTTATGGCAAAAAGGATATACGAATTTGTATACCAATTGGAATGATTATCCATTGTGGTATCTTCCGATTAGCTTATTTATTGCTCTTTTAGTTCATGAAACCTATTATTATTGGTTACACCGTTGGATGCATCGCCCCAAAGTTTATCGACTAGTACATAAATGGCATCATGATAGTATCGAGACCTCTTCTTTGACCTCTTTCTCTTTTCATCCAGTCGAATCCATCTTACAAGCGATGATGATTCCGGTATTGATTCTTTTTTTACCAATGCATATTTTTTCATTCTTGCTTCTTTTAATCATCATGACCGTATCTAGTACCATCAATCACGCAGGTGTGGAACTTTATCCGAAAGGGGCGAATAAACATTGGCTTTGGAAATGGATCATAGGAGCAACGCATCATGATTTACATCATAAACAGTTTCGCTACAATTTTGGATTGTATTTTACGTTTTGGGATAAGTGGATGGGAACGGAAAGTCCTAAATATGATACGACTTTTGAAAAACAGGTTCAACTAAGAAAATAGATTAAGCCAGTTTTATATGTTATTTTCTGAAAGAAATTTTTAAAAAATAAAATTTAACAAAAATAAATCACGTTTTTTTGTGACAAAATTGATAAAGCACTCGTATAAATAATGTAAGTTATATTAAAGAGCATGTTTAAATTTCTACTTTCTGCTAACCAGTATTTAGGGAATCCCGACAAGTTTATCGGGACAGGCTTGGCCTTCCCATTAAAATAGTCACCTAGCTCGCTAGGCAACAATTATGATGCTTCGTCAAAACCCTAAACTTCTGATTATCAGTTCGAACAAATTTTAAACATACTCCAATATTCACTTTTTAAACCAATAAAATAAAAAAATATGTTAGACAAATTAATGGAATCATTCGGTGGAGATGTAATCAGTCAAATCACTGAAAAAGCAGGAATCTCTGCTGATCAAGCAAAAGAAGTATTACCGATTGCTCAGGAAAGCTTACAAAGCGGATTGATGGAGCAAGTGACTGGTGGAAATGTAGATGGTATCTTGGGTATGTTCAATAGCGCTGGTGGAGATGGATTGATGAGCAATTCACTTTTCTCAGGTATCAAAGCTCAATTCATGAAAGGAATCATGACTAAAATGGGTTTACCAGAATCCGTAGCAGGAATGGTTGCAGGTACAGGAATGAGCAGTATCGTTGGTAACTTAGCTGGTAAATTAGGCGGTGCAGGATCTATTGATACTGACGGTTTGATGAGCGGTCTTGGTCTAGGCGGCGGTGGCGGTCTAATGGATATGGCAGCTGGCTTAGCTAAAGATAAGATGGGCGATTTAGGTGGACTAGGAGATAAATTAACTGATGCAGGTGGTGGATTAGGCGATAAGTTAGCAGATGCAGCGAAAGAAGGATTAGGTGACAAACTCGGTGATATCGCTGGTGGCCTTTTTGGTAAATAAATAACGAGCGAGTACGTTCGTTAATAAACCTTAAATTAATTGAAATAATTAAACGGGTGTCGATTGATTCGATGCCCGTTTTTTATTTTAAAGCATGTTTTCTAACATGAGGTTGTTTAAAAGTTTCAAATGCGATTGAGATTTTCCTATACATTTTGTCTTTTGTTTTACAAAGAAAAAATATCGAACTCCCTTCTCAGTAGATTGTCCTCTACAATTACTCTACAGCCCTTGCTTTACATTAAAACAAATAGTAATATTACATATTCAATATCTTAGATGATATTAACCCAAACAAATTAGACATCATAACTTATTAAACACAAAAACTATGTCTACTCTCATTTACACGAAGAGCATCAATTGCTCTATGGGCCAAATTCATCTCAGGGTTGATCAAATTATCGAAATTCAGCTGAAGCATAAAGTTGAGATTACGGATAATGAAATTGAAGAAATGATCTCCATTTTCAAAAAATTAAGCCCGCAACCTTTGCCCGCTTTATTGGACCATCGAGTTCCTCATTCATTTAGTTATCATGGATTAGTTGCGCTTAGTAATACAACAAATATTAATGGTCTTGCCCTCATCGTAACTAAAGGTATCAACAAAAAAATAGCTGAATATCTTCAACAATTTGCTAGTTCTTTTCCTATTCAAATATTTGAAAGGAAAAGAACAGCAATTGCTTGGGCCATGAACTATGTGGAACATCCCAAAGATTAAAATGGATTATTCTATCTAAGAATCACCTCCATTTTCTTCTTACTATAATTCGATTAACAATAATCCTGATAGCTTATTATTTTTTCTTTTAAACGGTTTTCAAGATGTATATTTTTTCCTTTAAGAGTTGCTAAAATTATTTTAGCCTCAACAAGATAAGCCATCCGTTTTTCTTTAGACCAATGTACCGGAGGTGCTTGCAAATTGGTGATCCGATCTGCTAATTTTACCATTCCGACTTCCTCCTTTTCTAAATTGATTCTTCGAAGACTATCTACCATTCGTTTTTCTTTGGTCAATTGATCCTCCTTTGTCAATGCTTGTACTCCTTTCGCCACTTCTATTCCGAATACACCACTCAAGGTAGTATAACTGACTCTGGTATCTTCTATCGTATCATGCAATAAAGCCAACTGCATCGCAAGATTAATATCAAAATTTGGGTCTAGATGATAGGCCAATAAAATCTCCATCGCCACATTAGACAAATGAAGTAGGTAGTTAGCATTGGTCCCTGGTACTAATTGATTTGCATGTGCTTCGCCAGCAAATTTGATGGCTTTTTGATATAACATTGGATTCCACATTCTGAGTTAGTTATTGGTGGCAAAATATAAATTTCATTATTTTCAATAAAAATTGAAACTTATTTTATGCTTATCTGTTTTATAGATAAACAATATCGACATTTATGAGAAGTTCTTTTTCAATTCCTCAAAAAAAATATCTCGATTCTTTTTTAAAAGAACAAAAACCACTCCCCTATTCTTATCGAGAAATAGGTCAAACGACCTCCGGCCAAGTAGCCAATTATGACAATGATCACAATTCTATTTTATTGGGTAAAGGTGAAAATGTTTGGCTCAATGCCAAAAATGCAATTGACAACTGGCAACAATTTCCAGCTGACTGGACACAAATATATCCTAATACGACACCATTAAAAAAAGGAGAAGTGGTTGCTGTGCTTTTTCGAGTTTTAGGTCTTTGGTGGACCAATAGTGCGCGCATTGTTTATACTTTTGATGAACCCAATCGATATGGATTTGCCTATGGTACCTTACCCGGACATATTGAAAAAGGAGAAGAAGTTTTTTGGATTGAAAAAGATACTGAAGGCAATATTTATTATCACATCAAAGCATTTTCTACTCCAAGCCTTTGGTTGGTTCGTTTGGCTTATCCATTTGCTCGATGGAATCAAAAACGATTTGTAAGAGATTCAAAAATAAGGATGAAAAAGTTAGCGAATTCATCAATTGCTTAAAAGATGAAGTCAACAAATACAAAAAAATTACAAGAATATACAACTATCCCTTTTTCTATTTTATTAGGATTAGGTATTTGGTTACTTTTTGCTTTTCGCTGCCTACCCTTTTCTCCTTTTGATTTGACTTATGTCCATATTCTAATCCTGTCCGCGCCACTTTTTTTGATTCCCTTGGTTTGGTCTTCTCGGCTTTCTGGAAAAAGTATTTCTAACGGAATTCGCTTATTCGCTCTTCCTACAGCTATTCTTTTGGCAATCAGCTTCCTTTTAAAACCAGGCCCTATTGCTGCCATGCTAACGCTTCCTTGGTTGTCCCTTTGTGTGTGGTTGAGTATAGATCAATTGATCAAGTATATGATTTTTGCAGAACGAGGAATGGTTCAACTTTGTCATTTAATGGCCTTTCTATATTTACCTGTCGGCGGTGCTTGGGCATTTGCAGATCGATTAGCTTTTTACCCTTTTGATTTTCCTCCAACCATCACATTATTGACCGTAGCTCATTTTCATTTTGCAGGTTTTTTATTGCCAATCATGACCGGATGGGCGATTCAAAAAAGTAAACCTTCTTCCTTTTTAAATTTAATTGCTTGGGGCGTTATTTTGGGTATTCCATTGGTGGCAATTGGCATTACAACTACTCACTTTCATCTACCGATTGTCATCGAAGTAATCGCAGTTACCGTTATGGCTAGTGGAGGAATAGGAACAGGTTTTTTGCATTTAAAACTTGGATGGACACATAAAACTCGCCTATTGGGTTGGCTTTGGATCTTAGCTGGTGTCGCACTTATTGGAGGGATGAGTTTGGCTTTTCTTTATGGCTGGCGACACTATTTTCCGATATCAGCGATTACCATTCCATGGATGCATGCTTTGCATGGCACCTTGAATGCGGTAGGTTTTGCCCTCCCAGGTATTTTAGGATGGTATATTGTTAATCGAGATCCCTTGGAGATTAATTAGCCTGTTGTACCCAATACCATTGCTTGTTAAGATAAGTAATTATACCTCCACCTACTTCTTCCATTCCTATGAAAATAGAAGATCTTTCCAAATCAATTAGGGTATCTTTATCTACGTCTCCGTTTTCAAAAAAAAGCATTTCAGAAACCTTACTATCTGACACCACACACCAATGATCTACCCAATCTACTTCATTAGGAAATCCATGAGGTATATCCTCGTTACACCCTAAGGTCATCTTTTGTTTTTCTGATTCTTGAATGATTATTCGCTTACATTCACTTGAGGTGAAAAATATTTTTTCTATGATTCCATTTCCGTCAAGGTCAATCTGAATGGTATCCTCAAGTGAATATACTTGGTACTTTTCAAAATCAAAAAATAGACTTTGTTGCTGATTCTCTTTGGTTCCCATCGTTTTTTTCGTTGGTGGAGTTTGCTGCTCTTGAAGTGATTTAGATGGCATTGGTAATCGTTCAGGAGAGGTAGACTTAGCGTCAAAAGATTTACTTTTTTCAAGATCACACTGAACTAAAAAGAGAGATAGGAACATTAGCAAAACATTTTTTTTCATTCTCTTTTCATTAAAATGGATTGACCCAATGCTCTGGTTCTCGACCATTCAAAACAGCTAATAAATTATCCACTGCCATCATAGCCATTTTGGTACGAGTAGCCTGAGTGGCACTCGCTAGATGAGGTAACAAAACAACGTTATTCATTTTCAATAAAGCTGGTTCGACTAATGGTTCCTGTTCAAAAACATCTAGTCCTGCTCCTGCAATTGTTTTGTTTTGTAAAGCATTCACCAATGCTTTTTCATTCACGATGGGCCCTCTGGCGGTATTGATCAAAAAGGCAGAAGGTTTCATTTTTAAGAAGTCTTCTGTATTGATAAAATGATGGGTTTCTTTATGGTAAGCTAGATTCAAAGACACAAAATCCGATTGCGCTAATACTTCATCTTTTGAACAATAGACTACCCCAAGTTCTTTTTCTTCTTCTGGCGAAAGCCGTGTTCTATTCCAATACAAAATTTTCATATCAAAACCACTCGCTCTCCGAACAACTCCTTTCCCAATACGGCCTAAACCTAAAATCCCTAAAGTACTTCCATAAACATCCGTTCCTAAATATTGCATCGGTCCCCACCCTTTCCAAGCACCACTCCGTACAAATTGATCTCCTTCTACCACTCGTCGGGCAACCGCCAAAATTAAGGCGAAAGCCATATCAGCAGAAGTATCTGTGAGTACACCTGGCGTGTTGGTCACCATTAGTTTTCGTTGAGTTGCAGCAGGTACATCAATATTATTAAAGCCTACAGCAAAATTAGAAATCACTTTTAGCTTTGGATTGGCATCCATAATTTCTGCATCAATTTTATTCGTCAACAAACAAAGCAAAGCATCTTTCCCTTGGATACCTTTGATGATTTCGGTTTTGGTTAAAGTCCGATCTAGAGGATTCATTTCAAGATCGCTTAGTTCTTTTAATTTTTGAACAGCAGGAGCTGGGAGTGCTCTGGTAAGAAAAACTTTAGGTTTCGTAGAGGACATTTGTTTTGTTTTAAACCACCACTTTTTTTGTGGAAAATATTATATTCAAAACGAATGACTTGGAAAAGTAAGAATCCCAAACCATTCGTCTTGAACTTATATTGATAGGATATTATTACATTCTGAAAAATTTCCATTCACCCCAAACGCCATTTTCTTTTACCCGTATTTTATTGGGAATAGTTTCTTGGTATAATTCGTTTGCAACGTTGTAAAATTTAGAAAGAAAATCTTTTTTATTTTGACATTTTGTAATTTCTTCGCCTTCTTTTTCTGGTTGATAAGTATATTCCGTAACTATTTTTTTATCCAATTTTTCATCTTTTATTTTTTCTTTTATACTTTTCTCAAGTAAGCCCGTTTCATTGTAGGTATTACTAGTTCGCTCTTCTGTTATCTCCTTATTTTTATTAGTTACCTGTTTATTCTCAGTCAGGATATTATTCATATCATCATAAGTGTATTCAATAATAGTGGTGTAATGATCGCTTTTATTTTGAGATTTTATCAATCTTAATTTTTGATCATAGTTCTGAATAGTTTCAATGGTTGTTTCCTTAATTCCTTTTTTATTAAAAGAAGTAGACTTCTTCATTTCATTGGTCTGGCTATCTTTTCGAGACAATTTATGCTCGACATGGCTACTTTTCTTGGACTTTCCTTTCACTGTTCTGAAAACATCTTTAACCAAAGTGACTTCTTCATTTCCATAGCTGATCTTTACATCGTATTGTTTGTAAGAATAATCTTTCTTAAGATTTTTACTAGAGCTACTTTTTTTGTGCACTATTGATTCTTTTGCCAGTTCTGAAAGTTGCCCATTAGTATTATACTTGAAAGAAAGCAGGTTGTTCGTATACACTTTTTTCTTTCCACTCTTTTTGTAGGATTGTCCCAAGTCAATAGCCACGATTTTATTATTTGAGTCATAGACTATGACCCCACTTTTTAAGCCACGAGAAGCTGATCTGGGAATTTTATCTCCTTCCCATTTGTCGATCCTAATGAATCCTTTTCGTTCACATTCATTGTTCATTTCAATCAAATATGGTACACCATTTCTGTTACTGATTTTATAGTGATCATATTTATCTCCGATTAACTGGTTAGTAACTCCAGAAGCTGACGTTGCGGTTATAAGTAAATCACCATTCTGATCGCGTTGAAAATTATAATCATGATGGTCAAGATATACTGGTCCAAATTTATTAGCTGTAAATAATGTCGCTTTTAGTAAATCAAAAGCTCTTTCTTCTTTTAGCGTCAGTTTTGCATCTTGTGCATTAATTGTTGCAGAGAATGAAGTGAATACGATCAGGAATAAAAGAATTTTTTTCATTTTTATTTTTTATAGATTTTATAATTATACTCTGTTTTGAAGAGCTAAATGATTTTAGTTAGTCATTCATTGTTTAAGCAACTTTCAAGACAATTCTATATCGAGCTTTCCCATTTTCTAAATGATCAAAAGCTTCGTTGACTTGATCTAGTGGAAATTCTTCAACGGTTGGATAAATGTCATGTCGAACACAAAAATCTAGCATGGTACGCGTAAGTGCTGGACTTCCTAAAGGACTTCCTGCTACAGATTTTTCTCCTCCGATTAATGAAAAAGCGGGGATTTTCATGGGTTCCAAGACACCTCCTACCGTATGCAATGTTCCCTTCGGTGCTAAAGTCCTTAAGTAGGCTGGCCAATCCAAAGTTACGTTAGTCGTATTCAAAATAAAATCTAACTTCCCCTGAATTTCTTTCATCGCACCCGGTTCTCGAGAGTTGACTACTCTATGAGCGCCCATCTTCAAAATACTTTCTTTTTTATCTGGATTAGAACTAAAAGCCGTTACTTCACAACCCCATTTATTTAAAAATTTTACAGCCATGTGTCCCAAGCCTCCAATACCAATAACACCAACTCGATCTGTTGGTTTTACACCTGCCATTATAATTGGATTAAAAACAGTAATGCCTCCACATAATAATGGTCCAGCTTTACTCAAGTCTGTTCCCTCAGGTAAGGGAATGGCCCATGACCAATGACAACGAACATAATCCGCAAAACCTCCATTACGACCGACGATCGTTTGTTCTTTCACCCCACATAAATGATGACTCCCGTCCAAACACTGATAGCAATGCATACAGGATTCTGAAAACCAACCTAGGCCTACATGATCTCCAACTTTTAAATTTTTAACTGAATCTCCTAAGGTGATAACTTCTCCCACTATTTCGTGACCAGGGATAAAAGGAAATTGAGAATTGCCCCAATCATTATTGCGCATACTCATATCTGAGTGACAGATTCCGCAATAATGTATTTTTATTTCTACTTCTTCATTTCCAATAGTAGGCAATTCATATTGATGAGGTGTTAGCTTTCCTCCAGCTTCTAAAATAGCGTATCCGTTGACTTGTCTCATTTGAATGTTTTTGTAGGTGATATCATTCTTCAAATGTACATAAGTCAAAATAATAAAATGAGCTTTTTAAGGATTTGTTCAAAATAAAAACGACGGGCACCAGATTGTTTCTGAGCCCGTCGTACCATTTGGTTTGAATAGCGGGGTAAAACGCTATTGCGTAGTTTAATTCACAGTTATGTTGTTTGTTTTCAAAAGTTTTCTGTAAAGTATATTTAAGGACGACCATTGATCAAAATATCCTTTTTGACCGGATCGCAAAATTCTTATTCTTCTTCTATTTCAAAAACGAAGGTTAACTTACCACATTGTTTTTTAGGCGCTGTATAATCTTTTTCAAAACGATAGTCCGTAGCGATTTTAATGGCTTTCCTCCTTACCGCAGGTGTTTCGATGGTGGTTAAATCTGGGTTTAATTTTCCATAAACTACTCGACCTTCTTGGTTGATACAAAGATTTATAACGATCTTTCCTTCTTCCTTGGTTACCTTTTTTACATCAGCACGATAGATCACCTTTCGGTTAAAAATTCCATTTCCAGAGAAGTCCATTCCTTTGTCACCTTTATCGGCAACACCATCGGTTTTAGAATCTCCAGCATCTGAGTTACCTGATTTTCCTTCTCCATTACCCGTAGTACTTCCAGTCGCTTCAGCAGCGCCGCCCGTTTCTGCTTCTGGTACTTCCTCTTCAACTTCTTCTACCTCGGCAGGTGTTTCGGGTACATTCGGTACTGGATCTTCAATCGGTGCTTCAACTTTTTTATCTGCGGTATTGGGTTTGGTTTCAATACTTCGTTCTGGCAATCTTGTGATCACCACTGGTTTCTTTTTGGCCGTTGGTATCGGCTTTCTTTTTTTAACCACTGGCTTCTTTTTTACCACCGGTTTCTTAACTGGTTTCTTTTTAGTTGTTGTTTTTGTCGTTGCCTTTTTGGTAGAAGACTTTGCAGAAGCGCTTTTAAACTCCTCATCAAAATTCATCACAATGACTGCTTGAGGCTCTGGCTTTGGCGCTTCAAATTTCATAAAAGGAAATAAAAATAGGAGCAATAAGCCCAAATGAACCATGATTGTGATTCTTCTACTTTTACTTTTGTTTTTCTTTTCGTCTACTAAATATGTTGTCGTAGCCATGTCGTATACTTTTGGTGTTCAAAAAATATGGGGGTATAACGCCCTTTGTATGAAGTAATATTGTGGCTTTTTGAGAAAAGATGTGGTTAAGAGAGTCTTAATGTTATTAAAGAAAAGCTTAAAGTTTAGGGCGATTGAGGGTGCTTTTTACCGAAAAACAGGTATCTAAGCCCAAAACACACCTCCCTATAAGTCACTAACTATCAGATCATTAAGTGTAGCGAAAACGAATTCAATCTAAAATTTCACCTTTTAAATGAAAAAAAATATAAACTCTTGATCTAAATCGTTTTTCACTCCTCTTTCTATTCATAATCCTCACTATTATTATCTCTTAAAATTTATAATGCCGTGGTTTTTCCACTCTTATTAACTACAACTTTGACTATGATCTTGCGATCAATGCTTTGATCTTAGCTGTGTTTAGCAGCTTGAAATGGCCTTAATTAAAGTTTTAATACGCTTAAATCATTCCTTCATTTCAAATATCCTTGCGAATACTCGTTCAAACGCTACACTTAATAGTTCTTCACGACTTTCGGTTGATCTTGCCCCTATCTTGTGATTGTATTTAAAAAGAAAACAAATTAGTAATGCTCAAAAATAAAATTCAGGATTTTCTTCTACGAGCACTCATTATTTTAAAATTCTAAAACAAAAGATCATGCGACAACATCATTCAAATTCAATCGGAATCTTTTTAGTCATTGTCCTGTTATTCGGAGCTTGTAAACAGGATACTCCTGTTGTTAAAGTGGATGGGCCACCTTCTCCATTATTATTTGATCAGGTACATTCTCAGTTGTTACCTAATGTTCGTTTAGGGGATGGCGTTCCACTAAAATTACAAATATCTGTTAGATGGAAGATTAATGACACCTTACAGTTTATACAACAGTTTAGCGATCCTAGCCAATACAATCAGCTCATTTTGAGGCCTCGATCATTGGAACTGGCTAGTAACGTTTCTAGTAATTTTGAAAGTGTCGATTCTGTCTTTTATACTCGCAGAAAACAATACATTGCTGAAATAAAAGATGAACTTACTAATGGCTTAGGAGAGGAGGGCATTCAAATTAAAGAAATCATTATGGCAGATATCATGTTTCCAGAAAGCTATACCAAATCTATGGAATTGGCCGGATTGCAACAACAAGAATTAGAACGAATCAATCAAAAAAACATCTCTGATATTGCTCAGGCAGAAGCCAATCGAAAGAAAGCAGAAGCGGATGGTAAAGTTGATATCGCAAGAGCGGAAGCACAGGCGCGTTTACAAAAAATTCAGGCAGAAGCCGAAACAAGTCGTCGACAAAGTGAACTAGCTAGAGCCGAAACTCAGGCACAAGTAGCACAACTACAGGCACAGGCTGAAATCAAAAGACAAAAACTTTTAGCGCAAGCTGATATCGAAAACAAAACAGAATTGAAAAATTTAGAAATGCAAAAGAAGAGAGATTTGAACCGATTAGAAATCGAAAAACAGGAACAATTGGATCGAGTCGATTATGATCGTCAAGTCAAATTTGCACAACTGTGTTCAGATCAACCTTTATATGCTTCTTATTTGGTCAACAAACAATTGGCATCTAAAGTGGGGATTGCAGTTCTTCCAGCTGGAACGGATGAAAATGTTTTTAGTAGTGTGATCAAAAATGTTATGCCTAAGCTTAATCAACCAACTGGCTTTACGCCAAAATAGGGAGTATGGTGTTAGGTGTTAGGTGTTAGGTGTGAATGTATTAACGTGTTTAAGTGTTCACGGACTGAGGGACTTTAATACATTAACACTAACTAATTTTAAAAACAAAAAAAAATTATCAATTATGAAATTATCAATCAATTTAATCGCAACGTTTATCTTCTTTTTAATAGCTACGAATGTTCAAGCTCAACAATACGATTGCTCAGGAACGGCGGGAATGCCTTACCTCGTGACGGCCAGCTCTGGATTGAGTATGCGAGCAGAACCTAATTTGCAATCCATCAAAATTCAAGCGGTTCCATATGGAAAAGAAGTGATGATTTGCCCGGAGTATTATGGAATGGATGATCAAATCGAAGGAGTAGGTGGTAAATGGGTTAAAGCATTTTATCGAGGGAAGGAAGGGTATATGTTCAATGGTTTTATGGAAGCGGAACAACCTATTGAAGTCGTCATTCCTAAATCTTGGGTTGGAGAAACTTTACCAAACGACAAGGCGTTTTACGGTATCTATTTAGATGAGTTTGATGAAACTTATGGTGATCAAAAGTTCCGAATGAATCAAGTAGACTTTGATATTGATACGGTACAACTCGGCGAAATACCTCCTTTCTATTATGCTCAATTAAAGGAAGGAGATCATCCACAGTTTTTGATTTCAGGTATCCAACCTGGTCGTACAGAAGGGATTGTTGGAAAAGCTTTTGAATCAAAATTTTTATACCCAGGAGAAACCGTTTCTTTGACCACAGGAAGTGAAGCGCATTATCACATTTATGCGAAAGGTAGAATTTTAGAAAATAAAGGAGGAGATGATATCAATCCGATTTCAATGATTAAAAACTATGAACTTCACGTTCGTCGAACGACTCATGATGGGACTTTTGAAGATAAAGTTATTTATAAAATGGACATCACAGGTTGGTATGCAGATGGATATGAAGGAGGTGTGTTTTTGAATTGGGTGGGCGATATTGATCAAGATGGTGAATTAGATATGTTACTGACGACTGCCTCTAATTATAGCTGTTGGAATACCGTTTTCTTTTTATCCTCTAAAGCAGAACCTGGACATTTTTTCAAACAGGTGACGAAGTATCAAGAATGTGATGGTTGCTAATTCCCGATAAAAGTATCCGAGTTAACATTGTTTTTAGAATTTAAAATTTGGGAGGTGTTTTTTGGCCTTAATTGTGCTAGGAAACACCTTCTTTTTTTTTGAATTTGATTAGAAAAAGAAATTGACTACCTTGAGACTTTGTCTTTTAAGTAGTATTTAAAATTTATGGTTCTTAGAGAAATACTGTGTTTATAGACATTCATAAAATGAAATTCAACGCTTCCTTCGGTCGCTTTTCTATCTCATTTTAGGTTGTCCATACATGCGTACGTACCCGATTTGTCTAAGAAGGAAATTTATTTAGTTTGATACCAAAGGATCATTTAAAATGGATAGTAAATCAGTTTGATCAAGATTTCAATGATACCAAAATCAATGAATTCGGTTCCGGATTAATCAATAAAACTTTTTTGATCATTGGTCAAAATGATCAAAGAGAAGAACGACTCATTTTACAACAAATCAACAAAGAAGTATTTTATAATCCTCCCCTAATGATGAAAAACATTCATCAGGTGGCCAAGCATTTATCGTCTAAAAATTTTCATCAAAAAACCTTACAAGTCATTCCTAACAAAAATGGCGAATGGTATATTAAAGATCATCAAAATGAGTATTGGCGGATATTTCCATTTATTGAAAACACTTTTGTAGTAAATGAGATCAAAGAAGCGAACACTGCTTACGAAGGAGCCAAAGCATTTGGCGATTTTTTAGGCGCTCTTTGGGATATGAAGGCAGATACCTTGCACACAAGTATTCCAGATTTTCATCATACTGCTTTGCGTTTTCAACACTTTACCAACGTTGTTTTAAAAAATCCAAGCGATCGAAATAATTTTGCGAAAGCAGAAATAGCTTTCCTACAACAACAAGCACACTTATCGATAAAGTTACCCACCAAGCTTCCCATACGAGTAACACATAACGATACTAAAATTAACAACGTCCTCTTTGATCGTGATTCTAAAAAAGGGATTAGTGTCATTGATTGGGACACCTTGATGCCCGGTTGGATCGCACATGATTTTGGTGATATGGTGAGAACTTTTACCAACTCCCTTGGAGAAGAATCTGATCAATTATCAAGCGTTTTTATGAACATTGATTTTTTTAAAGCCTTGAGCCTTGGTTTTATGGAAACGCTTGCTCCATTATTAACCTCTGAAGAAAAAAAGCATCTAGTTAATGGAGCTTTGGTGATTACCTTCGAACAGGCGGTGCGTTTTCTAAGTGATTATTTACAAGGAGATATTTATTATAGAGTTGAATCTGCGGATCACAATTTAGTTCGAGCGCGCAATCAAATTCAATTGTTAAAATCTATGTTGAATCAACAAGCAGAGATGGAAGATATTATTCGAGTGATTTAGTATCCTAAGTTTAAGGGCTTTCTCATAAAAAATATTGCCGTTAAAAATTAACTCGATAGTTGACGAAGGGGATCATTAAATGATGTTTATTTAATAGGACTTTTTGAACTCTTGGATCGTAATAATGACCGTAAACATTGGTCTCATTAGTCGCATTTTGAAGGTCAACCGAAAAAGTATGTGTACTATTTTGGCGATTTATTTTATAACTTACTGCGATATCAAATCGACGATAAGGCTTAAATTTATGTTCTCTAAATTCTTCCAAAACAGGAAAAGCCTGTCCATAAAGAATCGAATTTTCTAGATCAATAGGCGTATATCTTGCACCGCCTCCAAGTACAAAACGACCATTGATTGCTAAGATCGAATTCTTATTTTTTCCTACTCTAAATTCCTTACCACCTAATAAATTAAATCGATAATTGGTACTGAATTGCGTATTGTATTCTATCCCATTAAAAGGAGTCGATTTGGATTCAAAAAGAGACATCGTGAAGAGTGCATAATAACTTTCAGAGAAAAACTTTTCTAAGGTCAAATCAATTCCATAGTTTCTTCCTTTACCTTTATTGACATACTTCGTCGCTCCAATCAAATCTCCAACATCTTCTCCATCCAACGTAGAAACTATTCCCCAAAAATCACTGGTCGTTGGAACATTATATAAATGTTGATAATAAGCTTCTACTTTTAGACGAAAGTCTGGACTAAACCGATAATCATAGCCCAAAATAAAATGAACTGATTTCGTCATATCCAAATCTTTACTTGGCGTGATGGAATCTCCTTGAATATTAACTCCTTCGTAAAAGAAAAAAGCTTCATGTGGCAACTTACTGTATCTTCCCACTGAAGCATTGATACTTTGTTTGGGCGTAGGAGAATATTGAATGGCTACTCTCGGCTCAATCGAGTAATTTTTATTGTACTGAAAATAAGAGGCATGAAGTCCCGTATTTAAAACCCATTTGTCTCCTATTCGATATTTCCAATGCCCATATGCTTGTATCAAATCTGTCACTCCATCTTGTTCTACAAATGCTCTTCGAATGGGAGTAGGTTGTTCGACTTGAAAATTTTCTACATAAATATCAATCATTTTATGACTCCAATTTATACCCGTTCGGAAGGTGTGTTGTGCGTTCAGCTTATGCGTATAAGTTGAGGTAAAAGTGGCAACTACATTTTTTATTTTATCTAGTTCGTCGATACGAACATCTAGATTAGAATTGAGAGAATAAAATTTTTCATTATAAGAAAGAGAGGATAAGGCAAAGACCGTATGCAAGTAACTCCGATCTGATAATAATAAACGATTAGATAAACCAATGGTCCCTTGCAGTTGCGTCTCATCTAGTCCTAAACTATCTTGAGCTTCTACCCAAAGATCAGGATTTGGAATTGGACTAACCGAGGCCCTACTTCGTCCTCCCATTCCAAAAAGAGCAAAAGTGCCCATTTTTTTTGTAGGGAGATGAAATTTAAATGAAAGGTCTTGAAAACGTGGAGCATCTTCATCTTCTATGGGATTCATCCCTACCATCTCCAAAATCCTCAGCGTTGAATATCGATAATTAAATAAATAGGATGCCCCTTTTTTTGACATCGGGCCTTCTGCGGAAGCTTCTATCCCAAGACTACCCATCATGAACGAATACTCTCGTTTTTCATCATTTCCTTTACGAAGATTGATGTCAAACACTCCTCCTAAAACATTACCAAAGCCCGCTGGAAATCCTCCTGTATAAAAATCAGAATAAGTCAATGTACTACTACTCAACATACTTATTCCACCGCCAGATCCTCCTAAATTACTATAGTGATTTGGATTTGGAATTTCGATGCCTTCCATTCTCCAAATATTGGATCGGGGTGAATTACCTCGAACACTGATTTGATTGTCTAGATCATCTGACCTTCCTGAAGAAACACCTGCAAAATTCATCGCCATCCTTGCTGGATCTAAAATACTTGCGGCATATCGTCCAGTTTCTTCAACAGAAAAAGATCGAGCGCTTGTAGTGGCTAGTTCATTCAAAGGACGTGTTTTATCTATTCTTGCTTCAACCTTGATTTCTATTAAATCCATAGTGGCTTCTCGAAGTTTGATTTCAGCCACCATTTCTTTAGCAGAAATGACCATCAAATTAGAACGTGTATGTGGTTCGTAACCTAGATAACTTGCTTTCAATGTTTGTCGACCAATTGGTACTCCTTTAATCACAAATTTACCATCAATATCCGTTGAAGTCCCTCGTCCACCTGCTATCCAAACGCTTACACCTACCAATGGAATATCAGCATCTTCATCTACTATTCTACCTCGAACGACTTGAGTTAATTTTTGTTTGACCAACATTTTTTGTCCTTGGGGAATATTGGCAATCCGAATTTGAGAAGCCTTTTTTAAGGTTAATTGATTTCCTATTTTTTTATACACAATATCTGTATTGGCAAAAATATGAGAAAGCACTGTCTGGATAGGTACCTCTTTAACAGAAATGGAGATTTCCTTTGTGAGAGGAATTTGATTATTACTGTAAGAAAAAGTAATGTCACTCACTTTACTGATCTGCTCCAAAACTTCACTTAAAGGAATATGTTCTAAGTCAAGCGTAATCTTTTTTTCCAATAAAGATTGAGCTGTTATGCTATGGAGCATAGAACAGGTAAACAATAGGATGTAAATAATACGTAGCAGCATCTTCTCTAATATTGGTCTTTCTTTTATTTCGTCTGACTATCTCTAATTTAAAGAGTGGTCTATCAAGCTAAAACGTTGTATACAAGATACTATTTTTTCTTAACAGAAACATTTTATGCTTAGAAGTTGTCTCAAAACAACTTAAAAACTAAAGCTCCTTTATAAAAAGGACGATAAAAAAACCAATTACCCCTATCTGCTGAAAATATAAGTTCATCCCTGATTTTCAGTAAAAAAAAATATGTAGGAATAATATTCTATATGTAAAATGAATACAGATCGTGCGGATTACTCAGATTGCGAAGATTCCCCCTTAATCGAAGGGCGCATTAGTTGAGAAAATCCGCACGATCCGTGTAATCCGCTAAATCTGTTTTCTATTCCAATTTTTTGAGGTCAAAAAAATAATGAGTAAAAGCATTAACCAACTAAATTTAAAATTCAATCCTATAACTAAAGACGGGTATCAAACCAGATTGTTGAGCGTCGAAAAAGCGTCCGTTGTTAGGATTAAATATCCTTTGTTGAATATTTTCTCTATTGAATACATTTTGAATATCTAATCGAATAGCATGAGACATTCGTTGACCATTGATTCGATAACTCATACCTAAATCTATTCTAGAATAAGCCGG